>JAZKRS010000019.1:0-44850 GCA_036626435.1 Haloarculaceae archaeon
ACGACGACCCCGACGGCGACACCAAGCTCTCGGACACCTACCGGATCCCGGTCACCGTCGAGGAAAGCAACGGCGGCGGCGGGCTGCCGCTGGTACCCATCGTCGCGCTCCTCGTCGTCCTCGGCGGTGGCGGCATCTACCTGTACCGGCGATACGAGGGATAACCCACGGATACCCGGATGAGCGGACCGACGAAAATCCACGACCTGCTCGCGAACGTCGACCATCAGCAGTACATCGACTGGGTCGACTACCACATCGTGAACAACCCCAAGTGGATCGTGGTCCTGTTTCTCCTGCTGACGGGCGTCTTCGTCGTCGGGCTGGGGAACATCTCCACCGAGACGGGGACCCAGCAGTTCACCTCGGGCCTCCCCTCAGAGGAGGCACTCGACGACGTCCAGCGGGAGTTTTCGCCGTCGTTCTCGCCCGATACGAGCAGCACGTCACTCATCCAGCGCGAGCAAAATGTCCTCTCGAAGCGGTCGATGCTCCGGATGCTCCGCCTCCAGAACCGCGTCGACCAGCGGCCCGACATGCGCGTCCAGTCGACGGGGAGTGTTGCGACGCTGGTCGCACGGGCGATCGACCCCGGGGCGGAGACGCTCGATGCCCAGATCACGACACTCGAGCGGGCGACACCGACCGAGATTCGGCGCGCGGTCCGGACCCTCGCGGCGACCAACGACCGGTTCGAGGGCCTGTTGAGCGACGACTTCAACCGGCGCAGCGTTTCCGCCTCCGCGACTATCGGCTCGATCACCCACGAGGTTCCGGCCGGCCTCTCCAGTGGCTCCGGACAGAGCGGGGACAGCCCGCTGACGGCCATCCAGCAGCGCATCCAGACCATCGACACCAGCGTGGACGGGGAGATAGTGGTCTTTGGTGGAGGGATCATTGCACAGGAGTTCTCCTCGGTGCTCACGGACTCGCTGCTCCTGACGGTGCCGGCGGCGTTCCTGTTCATCGTGTTCTTTCTGATCGTCGCGTTTCGCGACCTGGCCGACCTCGTGCTCGGCATCGTGGCGCTCGTGATGGCGATCATCTGGACCTTCGGCTTCCTGGGGCTGGTCGGTGTCCCGTTTACACAGCTGCTCATCGCCGTGCCGCCACTCCTGCTCGCGGTCGGCATCGACTTCGGCATCCACTCGATAAACCGGTACCGCGAGGAACGCGTCGAAGACCGGGGCATCGGCGACGCGATGCGCCTGACGACCGACCAGCTGTCCGTCGCCTTCTTCATCGTCGCCGGCACCTCGGCGATCGGCTTCCTGGCGAACCTGACGAGTTCGCTCCCGACCGTCCGCGAGTTCGGCCTGGTCGCGGCCATCGGCATCGTGTTCACCTTCCTCATCTTTGGCATCTTCCTGCCAGCTGCGAAGGTCCAGCTGGACCGCACCCGCAGTCGGTGGCCGATCCCGACCTTTGCGACGTCACCGCTGGGTTCGGAGGGGTCGGCGCTGGCGTCGGTCCTCGGCGTCGGCGTCGCCATCGCCCGCCGTGCGCCCGCGCTGTTTCTCGTCTTCGTGGTGCTGCTCAGCGTCGGATCCGGCGTCTACGCGACCGGCCTTGACACCAGTTTCGAACGGGCTGACTTCCTCCCCCCGGAGGACAACCCCGACTTCCTCCAGGAGTTGCCCGAGCCGTTCCGGCCCGCCGACTACACCGTCACCGGGACGATCAACTTCCTGGAGGACAACTTCGCGTCGACGGATCAGGACTCGACCACGATATACGTCGAAGGGCCCATGACCAGGGGGTCCGCGCTGGAGGCAATCCACCGTGCCAACGAGAATCCACCGGAGTCGTTCCTGCGCGAGGGCCGGTACGCCGAGACCGAGTCGATCATCGCGGTCATCGAGTCCCGGGCCGGGCGCGATCCCGAGTTTCAGGCGCTCGTCGACCGGAACGACCGCAACGACAACGGGGTCCCCGACCAGAATCTCGGGGAGGTGTACGACGCACTGCTCGACTCGCCCGCCCGGGACGAGGCGCTTGACTATCTCACGGATGACTACACGAGCACGCGCGTCGTCTACTCTGTCGAGTCTGACGCCGCCCCCGGCGACGTGGTCGCCGACACCCGGACAGTTGCCGACCGCTACCGGATGACGGCCACCGCGACCGGTCAGACGGTCGTCTTCCAGGCCGTCTCCGATCGCATCCTTGATTCGGCACTCTCCAGTCTGATCGCTGCCCTCGTGTTCGCTTCGCTCTTTTTGATCTTCATTTACCTCGTCCTCGAGGGGACGGCGTCGCTGGGTCTCGCGAACGTCGTCCCCGTCATAGTGACCGTCTCGCTGGTCGCCGGGTCGATGCGCGCACTGTCGATTCCCTTCAATTCGATCACTGCGACGATCCTTGCGATCGTGATCGGGCTCGGCGTCGACTACTCCGTCCACATCGTCCACCGCTTCGTCGACGAGCGCCGGGAGCGCGAGCTCGTGCCGGCCCTCGAGCGCACCGTTCACGGGACTGGCGGCGCGCTGTTCGGGAGCATGCTCACGACCGTCTCCGGGATCGGCGTCCTCTCGCTTGCTGTCTTCATCGCCATCCAGCAGTTCGGGATCATCACCGGTCTGGCCGTCTTCTACGCGTTCGTCACCTCGGTCGTCGTCACACCCTCGGTGCTGGTGATCTGGGACCACTTCATCACTGGGCATCGCTCGGTGCTCCCGCTTTTCGGCTTCGGCACAGCCCCCTGGCAGGACGCCACGCCGGCCGGCCCCCGCGACGTGACGCTGCCCGACCCGAAGCCAGCGATCACGCGGGCCGATGCTGGCGACGACGACCTCTCGTCTGCGACGGACGACCGCGCCGAAAGGAACGGCGGTAGGCCCACAGCAGACAGCGACGACAGAGACGCCGACACGAATAGCTGAGCATAGTCGACCCCGAGGGGGATCTCTGGTTCCCCGACCCTGAGGTCAAAGTCGACACGTTCCACGACCTCGACGACGCCGGACACGAAGCCGGAGACGAAGGCGAAGCGATAACATGCCTGCGGTCGAGTGGCTGTCATGATCAGACCGTACGGCGATGGCGACGCCGAGGTACTGTGGAATCTCAAGCGCGGGTTCGAACTCGAACTGGGAACCGGCACCGGCGGCGACGCCAAGGAGGCCACGTACCGCGAGAAACTCGATGACGAGTACCGCGAGAGCTACCTCGCGTGGATCCGGCGGTGTGTCGAGGAAAACGAGCGGTGCGTACAACTCGTAGAGCAAAACGAGCGGGTGGCGGGCTACGTCTTCGTCCTGCCCGAATCGCTTTCCCACATCTGGGACGCCGCGGTGTTGAACGAGATATTCGTCCACGAGGCCGACAGGGGCACGGGCGTTGCAGACGACCTCATGGACGCCGCGCTGTCGGTTGCCGAGGGCCAGGACCTCCCGCTAGATCGGGTCGTTCTCGACGTCGACCCGAAAAACGAGCGAGCGCGGGCCTTCTACGACCGCTGGGGGTTCGAAGGCTGGGGGGAGATGGTCGCGCGAGAGCTATAGGTTGACCGAACTCTTGCCCGACAGGGAGTCGGGGCTAGTCAGAGTGGCAGTCGTGGTACCGCCAGCCTGGGTCGTCATCTCGACTGTCACCTCCTGTCCCTCTGTTATGTTGTTAACTTCATTCGTGTTTACGCTACTCCAGCCCATATCGTGCAATTCTAACGTGATACGCGCTCGATCATCCTGACTGTTCAGGACCAAGCTTTCCGAAATCGAGTTGTCATCGTCTTGAATTACAGTCGTGCTGAAATCCGGTTCACCATTATTCCGCTCAGCATGTGTGAGGTCGACAATCTGATCACTGGAAATCCACTGCATCGTGGTGGTATTGAGGTCAATGTCGTTAGCGCCTGGCGCCTTTTTAACAGTTATGTTAACTACGGGGACTTCTCTGACATCATCCTCAACGTGATCGCCGACAACATTCACTACTTGCAGGCGGTCGGAAACTTGCGAACTGGACTGTTGACCGGTCTGTTCGGACTGTGACTGCAGGAAGCCAGCGGTGTTGATGAGGACGCCCGCGGCGATCGCGGCGACGAGCACCATCGCGATGAACACGATGAGCGTCCCGATACCGACCTGACCCCTGTCGCGTTTGTGAGGCATTGGCACGTTCATTGGTAATTCACCTGGTTTCTCCAGGTCTACCTGAGCTGTTCTCGCGTACATGTATAAAGGTAGTCTGCAAATTATCATCTATGAAAATGAGGTTGGACCACAGAACAGAGTATTATCACGGATAAAATCACACGCAGGCTGTCACCCGCCGAGCGGGAAGCGTTCGACGGTCGAGTACTCGGAGCCCGCTGGCGTGAGCGTACTCTCGGTCAGGCGAACCTCCTCGACCCGGAGGCGGCCGACGTCGGGGTCACGATTCTCGACGACGTTCTGGACCAGATCCTTGCTTCCGGCGTGTTCCATGCGCGCGAGCGTCGCGTGCGGGGTGAAGTCGTGTTCCTCCGCTTCGAAGCCCAGCGCGGTCGTTCGCTCCTCGATGGCCTCGTGGAGGCGGGTCAGGCGATCCCCGCCCTCGCGGACGCCGACCCAGACGACGCTTATGTATTTGAGGTGCGGGAAGACGCCCAGCCCCCCGATCTCGGCGGTGAAGGGGGGCACGCCGCTGTCCTCGACTGCCGCCGCCAGTTCGTCGGTCAGTTCCGGCAGGCGCGCCTCGTCGACGTCCCCGAGGAACTTCAGCGTGATGTGAGCCTGCTCGGGATCGGTGAAGTTCAGCCCCCTCGCACCCTCGAAGAGGTCCTGTACCGCCGCAAGTTCCTCGGCCAGCCCGTCGAGGTCGACGCTGACGAACAGTCGCATGGGTGGCTGTACGGGCCCCCGCGTGTAAAAACGCAGCCCGGGTGCGCCGCGACGGGGCCGGCGAATGGAAACTCCCATACACCCCCGCTGCCAGGTAGCTCATATCAGGTGGTTTGCGTGACAGAGAAACGCGAATACGAGGGCGACTACCCCGACAAGACGCTGTATCTCCCCGGCCCGACCGAGGTCCGCGCCGAGGTCATCGAGGCGATGTGTGAACCGATGTTCGGCCACCGGATGGACCGGATGACCGACCTCTATACGACCATCGTCGAGGACACGAAGGACTTTCTCGACACCGACAACGACGTCATTGTGCTTTCGGCCTCGGGGACGGAGTTCTGGGAGGCCACGACACTCAACCTCGTCGACGAGCGGATGCTCGTGCCGACCTCCGGTGCGTTCAGCGAGCGCCAGGCGAACGTCGCCGAACGGCTGGGCAAGACGGTCGACCGTCTCGAGTACGAGTGGGGCCAGGCAGTCAAGCCCGCCGACATCCGGGACGCGCTCGAAACGCGCGACTACGACGCCGTCGGCGTCGTGATGAACGAGACCTCGACCGGCGTGCGCAACCCCGTCGCGGAGATCGGCGACCTGCTCGGTGACTACCCGAACACCTACTTCGTCGTCGACGCCATCTCGTGTCTGGGTGGGGATTACATCGACATCGAGGACCACAGCGTCGACGCCATCTTCACTTCCACCCAGAAGGCCTTCGCGATGCCACCCGGTCTCGCGGTCTGTGCCGTCAGCACCGATGCCTACGAGCGGGAACTGGCGAAGGATTCGGCCTCGTGGTACGGCGGCTTCCAGCGCTGTCTGGACTACTACGATCGGAAGGGTCAGACCCACTCGACGCCCGCCATCCCGCTCATGCTCGCCTACCGCAAGCAGATGAAACACATGCTCGAGGAAGGCCACGAGGCCCGCGACCGGCGCCACCGGGCGATGGCCGAGTACACCCGCGAGTGGGCCCGGGAGCACTTCGACCTCTACCCCGAGGCGGGCTACGAGTCACAGACGGTGACCTGTGTCGAGAACACGCGAGACATCGACGTCGCAGCGACCGTCGAGGCCGTCTCGGAGGAGTACGACATGGTGTTCTCCAGTGGCTACGGGGCGATCGGCGAGGAGTCGTTCCGGATCGGTCACATGGGCGAGCACACCGTCGAGAGTGTCCGGGCGCTGACCGACGCCATCGAGGACGTTGCCGGGCTTTGAGCTGCGTTGCTCCTCGAGAATGGCACATCATACAATACAATCTCATATACTATTTCTTATAATAGAAATATATTTAATGTCTTTTACTTGAGTTAATATTTGATAAAATTTCCCGTATCCGACACTACGAGATAGAAATCGCCGATTTAACGGTCTTTCGATGGTATACAGAACATCTAACAGTACTCTGGTTTTCTCGAAACTATTAACAGTCGATAACAAATATAAAATATACTTTTAGTATACATTATATTTATCTGTCTGTTAGTTCTGAGGGACAGAAGAGAGGAGAAACGGATGAGAGCAGAGCCGAGGCGGATCAGATATTCTCGATCCGGTTGAGCGGGAAGGGGGCGTCGTCGAAGACGGTGGCGTGGTCGGGCAGGAGGACGACGACGAGATACGGGACGAACTCGGCGAGGTAGTCGACGAGGTCGACGAGGCGCTCGCCATTGATCATCTCCAGGGAGTCGAGCATCATGAACGGGACGGTCTCGTGGACGTCGTGGACGAGATAGCCGGCGAGCGCGACGACGAGGCCGACGAGTTCGCGTTCACTCTCGCTGAGGTGCTCGAGCCTGTCCTCGTAGGCGCCGTCCGCGGACTGTCGGACGACGTGTAACTCGAAGATGGTTTCGGTGACCTCCTGGCGACCCTCGGCAACCTCCCGTTGTGTCCGCTCGATCCAGATCCGGTCGACGTTGTCGTATCCGAGCCGTTCGAGGATGGCCTCCATGTGGGTGTTGAACGCGTCGACGGCCTCGGACTCGAGACGGTCGATCCGCGTCCGCAGGTCGGTGAGTTCCGCGGTGATCTCCGCTCGCCGCGACTCGAGCGCTTCGCGTCGCTCCAGTTCGGACTCCACCTCCGCCAGGTCGGACTCGGCGTCTTCGAGGCGCTCCGCGGTCCGGTCGCGTTCGACCTCGAGCTGGGTCACCGCCGCCTGCAGCGAGAGAAGTGTGTCCTGCTGTGATTGCTGTCGGGACTCGAGGTCGGCCTCCAGGTCGGCAACCCGGGAGGACAGCGCGTCCCGCCGGTCACGGAGGCGCCCGACGGTCGACTCCCGCGTCTCGATCTCCTCGCGGACGTCCGCGAGCCGGGATTGGAGGTGGCTGCGCTGTTCGCGGGCGCTCTCGAGGGCCTCGAGTTCGTCGGTGAGGTCAGCAATCTCCGCCTCTATCCGGTGACGTTTCTCGCTTTGCTCGCGGCGGATCTCCTTGAGTCGATCGACCATCTCACCGATGCTGTCCTGCCGGACCTCGCTCCCGCAGGTCCAGCAGGTGATCGTCCGCGCGGACGGGTCGAGTTCGGCCGTCACGGGGCGGTCGGTCCCGTCCAGCGCGGCCATAAACGTCCTGTCGGATCCCTCGAGGCGGTCGTCGTTGAACCGGATCACACCCTGGAGTTCGCGGATCACGGACTCCAGGGTCCGCTTTTGCTCCCTGAGTTCCTCGAGGCGGCTCTCGAGAGTCGCTATCCGATCCCGGTCGGGTACCGACAGCGACGCCAGTTCCGATTTAATCGTCGCCCGGGTTTCGCGCAGCGTCTTGAGGCTCTCCCGCTCGATCTCGAGTTCGCGTTCGACCTCCTCGAGGTCGGTCCGCACCTCGCGCAACGTTTCCCGAATCTCCGCGAGTTCCGACTCCTCCGTTTCGTCGTCGTCCATCTCCTCGAGTGTTGCCCGTTTCTCCGCGAGTTCGTCCTCGACGTTCGCGAGTTTCCCGGCGAGACGGTCGCGTTTCGCTACCATCTCGGTCCGGGTTTCCTCGAGGATCTCTATGCGGTCGAGTTCGGCGTCGATCTCCCGACGGTCGGCGACGAGATCCGCAATGCGGTTGTCGATCTCGTCGGGATCGACCGGGCGCATCAGCAGGTCCCGGAGGTCACCGCCGTGACGGATTGCGCGCCGAATCTCGTTGGACTCCAGCAAAACGGCGTAGAGTTCGGCCAGTTCCGGTTCCTCGAGATACGGGTCGCCGTCGGTCGCGACGTCGCCATTCTCCTGGTGGAGGATTCGCGTGTACGTCTCGTCGCCGACCTGGAGGGTCACGTTCCCTTCTCGGGCGTCGCCTTTCAGGCTGACGTACTCCGTGCCCAGCGCCCCGGCGATGGCCTGGACGAGAGACGTTCGGTTGGTCGCGTTCGGCCCCACGAGTGCCGTAATGCCCCGTTCAAGATCCACAGACGTGTTGCTGATTCCGCCGATGTTGGTGACGTCGACGGAGATTCGGGAGACGTCCTGGAGCGTCTCGCCCATAGTACCGCTACCACAGGTGGGGAAAAAAACTTTGCTCTCTGATCAATCGTGGGATTCGGCCCTCGCCAGATCGGCTCCGGGCTGAGCGTCCGTTCCCGCCCCGGGACTCGGAAGGTAGTGCGAAAACCAGGCTGTGGTCGTGAAGACGATGTCTGGCCCCTCTGTTGCCCACAGGATATTCTTGTCACCGGGTTCGGTCCCGAGCGACGAATAGCCCTCCCTGGTGATGTCCGCCAGATGCTCGTGGCTGGTGTCGGCGACGAACAGTGCCGGCAGGGCCATCGCGCCCAGGTCACACGCCGCAAGGTCGACCCGTCCGTCGAGGAAGACCGCCGCTTCCCCGGCGACGTCGGATGGCGAGAGCGTCTGGAGGACTGCGGCGGCACCGGTGTCGACACCACAGAACCCGCGCGTCAGCGAGGCCGTCCTGTCGTCGGTCCCGAGCCACACGAGTATCCCTGCGAGTCTGTCCGAGAGCAGATCGACGTCGAGGCGCACCGCCCGACTTGGCCGCTCGTCGACCGCCACGAGGTCGATCTGCAGCGTTGCGATACCCTGCCGTCGAAGCAGGTCGACGATACGGTTCTCGCGTTCCGCTCGACCCAGCCCACACCCGCCTGACACGAGAACGACGAGCGCCGAGGAGCCACGGGGCACTGACAGCTGCCCCGCGAGCCGCGCGCCGTCGGCAGTCAGCCGCACCGTCTGGGTCGTGTCCATACGCCATTCAATTACACGAGTGAATAACACAGTGGGGTACTATTCCCAAGTACCGGGAAAATTTGTGATTATTCGTTACATTCATCAAGTCTCGTCCGCCGAACACCCACAGTTTCGTTCCTCGAGGAACTCCTCGACGTCGTAGAACTCGCCACAGTCCTCACAGACCAGGGAGACGTCCACGAGGACATCGACGTTGCCGACGGCGACAGCGTCGGCGTCCGCGAGCTGGTCGACACCGCGTTCGGTCACGCGTGCCGTCCGGGTGCGCAGCGAGCGGATCCGGTTGCGCCACGTCTCGACGCGGTCGTCGTCTCCCTCGTGGGCCGACTCGTGTTCGAGGTCGAGACAGTCGACCAGGTGCCGGTACAGCGTCTGGTGGGAGACGAACCGCTCCTCGACGTCCTCGACTGCGACGCCGGTGTCCCGGAGGCGGTCGCGCGCCCGGGTGCGGCTCCCCGCGTCGACGGCGTCGTCGGTCAGCACCCGGTAGAGATTGTCCACCTCGCCGTCGATGGGTACGCGCCCCGCCTCCTCGACGGCCGCCCGGAGCAGACGGCGGTTGAACCACGCCGTGAGGTCACGGACGCTCGCGTCGCCCTCCTCGTACCACTCCCGCCGGAGACGGTCGTGGACGCCCGCGAGCCTGTACGCGGCCGCCGCCGTCCCGACCTTGCACGAACACCGCGAGTCGGCGTCGTCGGCTGTCATCGTCTGCTCTACGAGCCGTCGATACGTAAATGTCTCTCGTGGCGAACGGTCGGCGGCTCCGCCCGTGACGGGACCCGTATTGTTACAAGTATATATCTGTAACAACACTGTCGAGCACGGTCGATAGTGCCCGGTCGAGTCGGAACGAAACGCCGCTCAGTCGGGTCAGTACCGCCCCACGGAGGCCGACGGGCGCGTCAGGCGTAGTCGTCGACGATGTCGTAGGACCGTTCCCACTCGCGGTCCTCGTCGAAGTACTGTTCGGCGACGGGCTGGTCGGGCAGTTCGCCGACCTTGCCTTTCTCCTCGTGGTAGGTGAGACGGTGGTCGTTGCGGTAGAACCGTCCGGTCAGTACCTCGCCCCCGTGCAGGCTGGTTTCGGCCTCCCGGGCCATCGCGCTCGCCTCGTCGCGGTCGGTGACGTCGAACTCGTAGTCGTCGCTGTCCTGGACGTCGGTGTAGGGGACGTACTCCTTGGCGTCCTTGTTCCAGGTGGGACACTGGGTCAGGAAGTCGACGTGGGCGAACCCGTCGTGGGCGATGGCCTCCGCGAGAATCTCGCGGGCCTGTCTGGGGTTGACCGCCGCCGTCCGGGCCACGTACGTCGCCCCCGCAGTCATCGACAGCGACAGCGGCCGGACGGGGTCCTTGGCGCTGCCGTGGGGCTGGGTCTTCGATGTGTGCCCCTTCGGGCTGGTTGGGGACGTCTGTCCCTTGGTCAGTCCGAAGATCTCGTTGTCGAAGACGATGTACGTGATGTCGTGGTTCTCCCGGGCGGTGTGGGTGAAGTGGTTGCCGCCGATACCGTAGCCGTCGCCGTCACCGCCGGCGGCGATCACCTCAAGCCCCGGGTTGGTGAGTTTCGCGGCCCGGGCGATAGGGAGCCCGCGCCCGTGGATCGAGTGGAAGCCGTAGCTGTCGAAGTAGCTGTTGAGCTTGCTCGAACAGCCGATGCCCGTCACGAGCAGCGTCTCGTCGGGCGTTCGGCCCAGGTCGGCCATCGCTCCCTTCAGCGCGTTCAGGACGCCGAAGTCGCCACATCCCGGACACCACGTCGCCTGTGGCTCGATGCCGGGCGTGAAGTCGTCCTCGTCTAGCTCGCGGTCCTCGTCGATCCCGTCGAATGTGCTCATTGTCAGTCACCTCTTGCTGGAACGAAAGCAGCCGTTCCGCTGTCGAACGCTTCGCCGTCGATGCTCGCCTCGAACCCCTCGACGACCTCGCGGGGCTCGAACGGTTCGCCGCTGTACTTGCGCAGGCCGTCAAGCGCCCCCCCGAACGCGCCCAGTTCGGACTGGACGAGCTTCTGGAACTGGCCGCTGGCGTTCATCTCGACGACGAGACACTGCCCGACGCCCTCGAGGAACTCGCGGACCTCCGCTTCGGGGAAGGGGGCCATGTCGCCGACACTCAGGCCACGAACGGAGTGGCCCTGGGCGTTCAGCCTCCCGACGGCCTCCGCGACGGTCCCCTGCTGGCTCCCCCAGGTGAGGATACCGTGGGTCGCGTCTGCGGGGCCGAAGTACGTCTGGTGGCTCGTCTCTCGGGCATCCAGAGCCTCCCGGATGGCGTCGAGTTTGCGCATCCGGCGGTCGACCTGTGCGACCCGGTTGTGCGTGTCCTCGCTGAGCTGGCCCGTCGGGTGGTGTTCGTTCCCGCTCGCGAGGAAGCGCCCGCCACGCTGGCCGGGCAGCGACCGGGAGACGACGCCCTCGGGCGCGTCCTCGTCCTCGTAGGCGTAGCGCCGGTAGCGATCGCCCGTGCGCGCGTTCTCCTCGAGGTCCGCCGCCGTGACCGTGTTCGGCAGGTCCGGTGTCGGCTCGCAGTCGAAGAAGGATTCTGGCACGTTGCGCAACTCGCCCTGGAGCTTCTGGTCGTAGATCACGATCGCGGGGAGGTGGTACGTGTAGGCCAGTTCGAACGCGGCCCGCGTCTGCTCGTATGCCTCCCGCTCGTTCCCGGGCGCGAAGACGACGCGGTTGGCATCCCCCTGACTCGAGTGGAGTACCTGGGTCAGGTCAGCCTGCTCGGGTTTGGTCGGCATTCCCGTCGAGGGACCGGCCCGCATCGACTCCACGAGTACCAGGGGCGTCTCGGTGATCTCCGCGAGGCTGAGCGCCTCGGACATGAGCGCGAACCCGCCGCCGGAGGAGCCGGACATGGCCTTCGCGCCGGCGTGGGAGGCGCCGATAGCGGCGGTGACCGCGGCAATCTCGTCCTCGACCTGTTCGGCGACCCCGCCCCGGTCGGGGAGATACTTCGACAGCAGCGTGAACACCTCCGTCCAGGGGGTCATCGGGTAGCCGGCGATGAACCGACATCCCTCGTCCAGCGCACCGAAGGCGATGCTGTTGCTCCCCGAGACGAGCACCTGCGTTTCCCCGTGCTCGCCCTCGGGGACCTGCAGGTCGTGGCCCGTCTCCAGTTCGCTCGCACGGTCGTATGCATCTTCGAGGACCGCCAGGTTCGCCTCGACGACGTCTCCACTCATGCGCTCCTCGAGGATCTCCTCGAAGTAGGTCAGGTCCTGCCCGATGAGGGCCGCCGTTGCGCCGACGCCCGCTGTGTTGCGCATCACATCGCGGCCGTGTTCGCGGGCGATCCCCTGGAGATCCATCGGGTAGACGTGCCAGTCGTTTCGCTCGGCCCGCGCTGCGAGATCCGTCGTGGCGACTGTCTCCTCGTCGAGCATCCCCGTGTCGTAGACGACGACCCCGCCCTCGCGGAGGTCGTCCAGGTTCTCGGTCAGCGGGCTGACCTCCTCGTTCCCGTAGATTGCGTCCTCCCGGGTGTTGCGAGCGAAGGAGTCCCCGAGCACGAGCAGGAAGTCGTACCCGTCCCCCCGGGACCGGACCGCTTCCGGGCGGGCGCGGACTTCCACGTACGTGTGACCGCCGCGGATGCGCGAGGGGTAGTGACGGTGCGTGAACACGTCCAGGCCCGAGCGCATCAGCGCCCGCGCGAAGTTGCTACTTGTCGAGTCGATGCCGTCGCCGGAGCCGCCGGCGATACGCCAGATGAGTTCGTCAGTCATGTGTGTTGAGTTCGACGATCGTCTCGTGTGTCTGATAGTCGCATATGTCTGTTCGGTCGCGTGCCCGGGACTGGCACCCGTCAGACACGCGTAAGCGGGAGTCTCACACGCGCCTATATTAAACCTGGCGTCGAACCACAGCCGGCGTGGCGAAACTGACGTGGCGCAACTTTCTCCACGGAAAAATAAAAGTAACTCCGACCAAAGTGCAACACGCCATGCAACCACGTACCAGACTGCGAGAGGCGGATCCATGACGGGAGTCACAGAGGGGACATACGACCGATTCGTCTCGCGGGTGGCCGACTACGGGGTCGATGTGACGCGGGTGCCCGCAAAGGAAGCGACGGGAGCAATCGAGGCGGCACTCGAGTCACCCGCGGTCGGGGCTCCCGTGGAGTGGGACGACGTGGATCTGCCTGCCGTGGTTGCGACGGATCCCACCCCTGCGGAGTTGAAGAGCGCTGTCACTGGCGTGACCGGCGCTTCGCTGGCGATCGCCGACTACGGGAGTCTCATCCTGCGTGCCGACGAGAAGGGAAGCGAGCCGATCAGCCTCTTCGTCGACCGCCACGTGGCAGTCCTCCGTGCGGACGCTGTCGTCCCCGACATGGAGGCGGCCTTCGGGTGGCTGGGCGAGGAGTTGCGGGAGACGAGAGACTCCGCGATCATCGCCACCGGTCCGTCGGCGACGGCGGACATGGGAGCGCTCGTGCAGGGTGCACACGGCCCCAAAACGGTCGAGGTGGTGGTCGTCGAATGAGCAAGTCGCGCGAGGCGAAAGCGGAGCACATCCGCAACCTCCTCGAAGCCGAGGGCGAGGCGATTGCGACGAACACCCGTGGGTTCAACGTCGGCCGCTACGAGTCCGTCGCGAAGTTGGACGACTACGACGCGCTGAAAGACGAGGCCCGGGCCATCAAGGAGGACGCCATCGAACGACTCCCGGAACTGATAGAGGAGCTGACCGAAACCGTCGAAGAAAACGGCGGGACCGTCTACATCGCCGATGACGCCGCCGATGCCAACCAGTACGTCGCGGAGGTCTGTGACAACGCCGACGCAAAGCGGCTGGTCAAGAGCAAGTCGATGACCAGCGAGGAGATCGAGGTCAACGAACACCTCCACGAGCGGGGCGTCGATGTCCTCGAGACAGACCTCGGGGAGTGGGTTCTGCAGGTGGCCGACGAGGCCCCCTCCCACATCGTCGCCCCGGCCATCCACAAGTCCCGCGAGGGCATCGCCGACCTGTTCAACGGGCACTTCGAACCCGAGGAACCGCTGGAGACTGCCGAAGAACTCACGATGTTCGCCCGAGAACGTCTGGGCGAGCTGATCGAGGACGCGGACGTGGGTATGACCGGGGCGAACTTCATCACCGCCGACTCCGGGACGATGGCGCTGGTCACCAGCGAGGGCAACGCCCGCAAGACGGTGACCGTCCCCGACACCCACGTCGCCGTCGCGGGCGTCGAGAAGATCGTTCCCAGCGTCGAGGACCTCCAGCCCTTTATCGAACTCATCGGCCGCTCGGGGACTGGCCAGGACATCACGAGCTACATCTCGCTCTACACGCCGCCGATGAACTCGCCGACCGTCGACTTCGACGACCCCGAGGCGCCGATCACCGACGGCGACATCGACCGCGAGTTCCACCTCGTGCTCATCGACAACGGCCGGATGGCGATGCGCGAGGACGACGAGTTGCGGGAGACGCTGTACTGCATCCGGTGTTCGGCCTGCTCGAACTCGTGTGCGAACTTCCAGTCCGTCGGCGGCCACGCCTTCGGCGGCGAGACCTACTCCGGCGGCATCGCGACGGGCTGGGAGGCGGGAATCGAGGGGCTCGACACCGCCGCGGAGTTCAACGACCTCTGTACCGGCTGTTCGCGCTGTGTCGAGGCCTGCCCCGTGAAGATCGACATCCCCTGGATCAACACCGTCGTTCGCGACCGGATAAACAGCGGGAAAGACCCCAACGCGGAGTTCCTGGTCGACGGGCTCACGCCGGATACCGAGACCGACGGGCCGGGCCTCCAGAAACGCCTCTTTGGCAACTTCGAGACGCTCGCGAAGCTGGGGAGTGTCTTCGCACCGCTCTCGAACTGGATGGCGAACGCAGGGCCGACGAAGGCGGTCCTCGAGCGGGTCGCGGGCGTCGACCGGCGCCGTGACTTCCCCCCTTTCCGCCGGGAGACGCTCGTCGAGTGGTTCGCCGACCGCGAGTCGCCGGTGACCGACCCGGAGAGGCGGGTCGTCCTCTACCCGGACCTCTACACGAACCACATGCTGGTCGAGCGCGGGAAAGCGGCCGTTCGTGTCCTGGAGGCACTCGGGTGTGCGGTCGAAGTACCCACGGCCCCGGGCAGTGGCCGGGCACCCCTCTCGCAGGGAATGATCGACACCGCCACGACCAAGGCCGAGGGCGTCACCGAAGCGCTCGCGCCGTACGTCGCGGACGGATACGACGTGGTCGTGATCGAACCCAGCGACCTCGCGATGTTCCGCGGGGACTACGAGCGACTGCTCCCCGACTCGGAGTTCGAACCCCTCGCCGAGAACAGCTACGAGATCATCGAGTACGCCTACGGCCTGCTCGCAAACGGCGCCGAGGTCGACGCGCTCTCGACGGGAGACGGCGAGCCAGTCGCCTACCACAGCCACTGCCAGCAGCGCACGATGGGTCTCGAGGAGTACACTCTCGCGGTTTTCGAGGAGTGTGGCTACGAGGTGGCAACCAGCGACGTCGAGTGCTGCGGGATGGCCGGTTCGTTCGGCTACAAGGAGCAGTACTACGACCTGGCGATGGACGTCGGCTCGAACCTCGAGGGCCAACTCCGGGAGATAGATGCCGATCGGGTGATCGCCAGTGGCACCTCCTGTACGGACCAGATCGGTGACCTGCTGGGTGAGGACCCAGCGCACCCGGTGGAACTGCTCGCGCCACCGCCGTGAGAGGTCTGGGGTGATCCCAGGACGCGCGAGCTAAAGCGGTAATCGCAGCTACAGCGTGTCGGGCGGCCGATCAGGGGTGGGGGATATCCTCGACGAGTGTCACCAGTCTGTCACCCGCCTCGTCGAGTTCGTCGTTCGAGACGTACCGGACAGGTACGTCCGAGGCAGCAGAGTAGGTGAACGCGGCTGCGCTCTGGAGATGGCGGTAGAACTCGACAGCCCCTCGCCCCTCGTCCAGGTACGCCCGTTCGCTCTCCTGGCGGCGCTGCTGGATCGTATCGACGGGCGCGTCGACGACCACGAACGCCGAGGGGTTGACATCCGTCCGCACACCGCTTGGCAACCCCGGTATGAACCCGTGGTCGGTGTGGATGACCAGGTGGGTGTTCACGAGGAGTGGCCCCTCGGCTGCCTTGCGGGCGACGTACTCGCCGGCCCGCCGCTGGAGGGTTCGCTGGTCGCGGACCGGCAACGCCGACAGGCCCTCGCGGCTGTCGGTCAGACCGTGTTCCAGGGCCTCCTCCAGCATGATGTCGCCGAAGTTGATGAGCGTGTACTCGTCGCCGAGGTCGCGGCGCGCGCGCTCACAGACCCGAGATGCGCCAACCCCGGGGACGCCGCTGACGACGACAGTCATCAGAAGGAAACCTCCTCACTGTCGATCGCGGCGTTCGACCCGCGGTCGTCGTAGAACTTCCGGCCCACGTACTGGTCGCCGACGAACCCGACCAGCGAGTCGTAGAGTTCGTCCGCCGAACGGTACGTCCTCGCCTCGTCCCGGCCGAGAATCTCGCCGACAGTTTCCGGCTCGCCGGTCGGCGGATCTATTTCAGCGTCGCCCAGCTCCTCGATAACCGTCTCCTGCTGGACCGGGAAGGTCAACTCACTCACGAACAGGTCGCGTGTTTCTGACAGTCGCATTGGTATCTGTCCTCTGTTTCGGTTGTCTGCCTCTCGGCCCGGATAGCCGCTGTCCGTTCGACATCGGTCGGCAGCCGTATGCTTGTCGACGGGCCGCATGGCGTTCGAACGTTGGTTACATACCATAAGTAATAATAGTTATCGTTTGCCGCTCCGGGGCCGTGGGACTCCTCGGGCGCTCGGGGACGGGCCAGACCACACGAGCGCCAGCGTCTGTCGTCCACGACGCGGTTTTAAGTGTCCGGAACCGTCATTAGCATCCGACTGGAGGAGAGATGAGCAAACACGACACACACGAGAGTCAGCGGACCGATCCAGCAAGCGAGCCCCGGAGCAACTACGACTATCGGAGCTCCGACGTCGGTCAGTCGGACCTCGTCGCGGACCTCGAAGAGCGCGTCGCGGGCGACGTCCGGTTCGACACCTACACGCGAGAGCTGTACGCCACCGACGCAAGCGCCTACGAGCAGCTCCCGATCGGTGTCGTCGCCCCGAAGTCGACCGACGACGTGGCTGCAGTGATGGAATACTGCGCCGGCGAGGGGATCCCGGTGCTCCCGCGTGGCGGCGGGACCAGCCTGGCCGGACAGGCCGTCAACGAGGCGGTCGTCCTCGACTTCAAGCGCCACATGAACGCATTCGTCGAGTTCGACCCCGAGGCCGAGATCGCACGCGCCGAACCCGGTATCACCATCGCGCGGCTCAACGACCGCCTCGAATCCCGCGGTCTGAAGTTCGCACCCGACCCGGCGTGGGGCGACAAGTCCGTGCTCGGCGGAGCGATCGGCAACAACACGACCGGCGCCCACTCGCTGAAGTACGGCAAGACCGACGCCTACATCGAGGAGTGTGAGGTCGTCCTCGCCGACGGGACGGTGACGACGTTCGGGTGGGTCGACGTCGCGGATGTCCACGAGCGCGCCGACCAGGTCGAGGGCAGCGCCGACGCCAGCCTCGAGGGCCGCATCTACGCCGATATCTCGCGCATCCTGCGGGAGGATGCCGACGAAATCGAAGAGCGGTACCCCGATCTCAAGCGCAACGTCTCGGGGTACAACCTCGATCATCTCGTAAAGAACGCCCGGGAGCGTGGCGAGGTCAACCTCGGGCGGCTCATGGCTGGCAGCGAGGGCACCCTCGCGATCGTCACCGAGGCCGAGGTGTCGCTCGAGCCGGTCCCCGAGGCGACGGCCGTGGTCATGCTGACCTACGATGACGTCCTGCCGGCGATGCGCGACGTCGCGCCCATCCTCGAACACGACCCCTCGGCCGTCGAGGTGATGGACGACGTGTTCCTCGACCTCGCGAGGGAGACAGCGGAGTTCGGCGACCTCGTGGGCACGCTTCCGGAGGGGACCGACTCGACGCTGCTCGTCGAGTTCTACGCCGACTCGGCCCCAGAGGGCAAACAGAAGATGGCCGACCTGCTCGCCGACCGCCTGCCCGGCTACGGGGCAGCGGTCGACCCGTCCGAGGAGTACCCGGAGACGGACGCGCCGACCCACGCCGTCGACGCCCTGGAGGCCTACGACCCCGAGCGGCAGGCGAAGTTCTGGAAGATGCGCAAGGCCGGCCTCCCAATCTTGCTGTCCCGGACCGGCGACGACAAGCACTGGCCGTTCATCGAGGACACCGCCGTCCCGGCCGAGAACCTGCCCGAGTACGTCTCGGACCTGCAGGACCTCTTCGATGCCCACGACACGTTCGCGACCTACTACGCCCACGCCGGCCCCGGCGTACTGCACATCCGGCCGCTGCTGGATTTCAAGACGGACGGCGGCGTCGAGGCGATGGCCGAGATCGCGGACGGTGTGACCGACCTCGTGATCGAGTACGACGGGTCGGTCTCGGGCGAACACGGCGACGGCAAGGCCCGGACACAGTGGAATCGCAAGCTCTACGGCGAGGATCTCTGGGAGACGTTCCGGGAGCTCAAAGCCGCGTTCGACCCGGACTGGCTGCTCAACCCCGGCAGCGTCTGCGGGGATGTCGACATGACCGACAACCTCCGGTTCGACCCGGACTACGAGTTCGACGCCGGCTTCGAGCCGACGCTGGACTGGGACAACGAGAACGGCTTCCAGGGCATGACCGAGCTCTGTCACGGCTGTGCGGGCTGTACCGGTCACCAGGACACGACAGGGGGCGTGATGTGTCCGACCTACCGCGCCGCCGAGGAGGAGATCACCTCGACGCGTGGGCGGGCGAACATGCTCCGGGCGGCGATGAGCGGCGACCTGCCCGACGAGCTGTTCACCGACGAGTTCGTCCACGAGGTGCTCGACCTCTGTATCGGGTGCAAGGGCTGCAAGGTCGACTGTCCCAGCGGGGTCGACATGGCCAAGCTGAAGGCGGAGGTCGTCCACGAGTACCACCAGCGCGAGGGGCTCTCGCTCCGTGACCGGCTGTTCGCGAACGTCGAGGACGTCCTCTCGCTGGGGAGCACGTTCGCGCCGCTGTCGAACTGGGCGATGGAGTTGCCCGGCGTCGGCCTGGTCATGGAGAAGACGGTCGGCATCGCCCGCGAGCGGTCGTTCCCGGCCTTCCACCGGACGACGTTCCGCGACTGGTGGACCGACCGCGGCGGGGCAGCCGTGCCCAGGGCCGACGCCGACCGGACGGCACTGTTGCTCGCGGACCCGTACACCAACTACAGCCACCCCGACGTCGGGAAGGCGGCTGTCGAGGCCCTGGAGGCGGCACACGTCCACGTGGAGGTGCCCGACGACGTGGGCGACAGCGGCCGCCCCGCGTTCTCGAAGAGCATGCTCGACAACGCGCGGGCCACAGCGAGAGAGAACGTCGACGCGCTCGCACCCCGGGTACGCGAGGGGTGGGATATCGTCAGCGTCGAACCGTCCGACGCCGTGATGTACCAGCTGGACAACCCCGATCTGCTCTCCGGCGACGACGTCGAGGCGGTCGCCGAGAACGCCTACGGCGTCTGCGAGTACATCGACCGGCTGGACCTGGACAGGGAGATCGCCTTCGACGCCCCCGACGAATCGCTGACCTACCACGGCCACTGCCAGCAGAAGGCGACCAAGAAGGACCACCACGCCGTGGGCGTGCTCCGGCGGGCGGGCTACGAGGTGGACGCGCTGGACTCGGGCTGTTGTGGCATGGCGGGGAGCTTCGGCTACGAGGCCGAGCACTACTCGATGAGCAGGACGATCGGCCGGGAGCTGTTCGACCAGGTCGACGAGTCGGCCGGGGAGACGGTCGTCGCGCCGGGGGCGTCCTGTCGGTCGCAACTGCTCGAACACGACGAGTACGACGAGGAACCCCCCCACCCAGTCGAGAAGCTCGCGGCGGCGCTTGCCGAGTGAGCGGACGTTCTGTTAGCGCCTTTTAAAAAATTTTAAGTGTTTAACTGTGAACGACCCAGATGCGGCTATGAGTAGCAAGCCCATAATCGGCAGTCAGCCGTGTTGCTTGGCAAGAACAATCAGTTGTCCGCCGAATCGAACACACGGGGGTGAATCGGATGGCTGACCTCACACTCGTCACGCTGGCAGTGTTACCACTGGCAGTCATCGCGGTGTTGATGGTCGGGCTGTACCAGCCGGCGACCAGGACGATGCCCGTCGCCTGGGCCATCGCAGCCATCGCCGCGTTCGTCGGCTGGGACATGGGGCCGACACTGATCGCCGGAGCGTCGATCCGGGGTGCGCTGACGGCCACCCGGATACTGATTATCGTCTTCGGCGCGATCCTGTTGCTGTATACGCTGAAGCAGTCGGGAGCCTTCGAGGTCATCAACGCCGGGTTCTCGTCGATCAGCGACGACAGGCGCGTGCAGGTAATCCTGCTCGTGTTCCTGATGGGGTCGTTCATCGAGGGGGCGGCCGGCTTCGGGACGCCCGCAGCCATCGTCGGCCCGCTGCTGGTCGGGCTCGGCTTCCCGCCGCTTGCCGCGGTGGTCGTCGCCCTGACCGGTAACATCATGGCGATCACCTTCGGCGCGGTCGGGACGCCGCTGATCATCGGGCTGGAAGACGTCGTCTTCGCGGGCGAAATCGGCGAGGAGGTCGTCGCGGCCAGCGGCTTCGAGAGCGTCGGCGCGTACGTCGCCCAGATCGGCGTCTGGGCGGCCGTCATCCACGCGATCGTCGGGATCGCGGTCCCCTTCATCGGCGTGGCGATGATGACGCGCTTTTTCGGCGAGGAACGCTCGATCAAGCCCGCGCTGGAAGTGATCCCGCTGTGCCTGTTCGCGTGGGCGTCCTTTGCGGTCCCCTACATAGCGACGGCGGTCTTCCTCGGTCCGACCTTCCCGGGGCTGCTCGGGGCGATGGTCGGCCTGCTGATCGTCACGGTGACCCTGCGGGCCGGCTACTTCCTCCCCGAGGAGGAGTGGGACTTTGGCCCCCAGTCGGGGTGGCCCGATCACTGGATCGGCAGCATCGAACCCGGCACCGGCGTCTCCGGTGGGGCCGCCCGGGGTGAGGAAACGGTCGCCGCCGACGGCGGCACCGCCTTCGAGGACATGCACGACCGGGACATGTCGCTGGGCATGGCCTGGGTTCCGTACATCCTCGTCGCCGCGTTGCTCGTGGTGACACGCGTCATCCCGTCGCTCCAGAGCTTTCTGGCCGGTATCGCCCTGGAGTGGACCAACATCCTCGGCACGCCCTACTCAGAGGGCATCGAGATCGTCTACCTGCCCGGGACGCTGTTCGTGCTGGTCGCGGTCGTGACCTACGGGCTCCACGGAATGGACACCCGCGAAATCAAGGATTCGTGGGCGGAAGCGATCCGGAACATCGCGCCGGCCGTGGTCGCGCTGTGGTTCGCGGTCGCGACGGTGATGATCATGCAGTTCACCGGGAACGCACCCGTCGCGGGCGAGGGCGAACTCGGGATGCTCCAGGTCCTCTCGCAACTGACCGCGGACGTCACCGGCGGGCTGTACCCGTTCTTCTCGGGCTTCATCGGTGCGTTCGGCGCGTTCATCGCCGGCTCGAACACGGTCAGCGACATCCTGTTCGGGCTGTTCCAGTTCGAGGCCGCCCAGCAGATCGGCGCCCCGACACAGATCATCGTGGGCGCACAGGCCGTCGGCGGCGCGATCGGGAACCTCGTCGCCATCCACAACGTCGTCGCCGCGCTGACGGTCGTCGGCCTCATCGGCGAGGAGGGACGCGTCATCCGGCTCGAACTGATACCGCTCGTGTACTACGGGGTCGCTACCGGTATACTAACCTTGATTTTGTCTTACGTTGTGGTTCCGGGAACATTCTAATCGAGAAACGCACTCTCACGTACAGAAACCTTGTAAATCGCCGCTGATACCGGCTTTCGGGACTCCGCGGCCGACAGATCGGTCGCGAACTCCCACCTATCTCTTCTGGATGGATCACCACCCCGTGAGCGACCGCCCCGGGCCGGTGCCCGAGCGCCGAGATATCCGAGGGGATATAAAATACTTCATTATGAAGAGAAAGCGAAACCGAGGAACGCCCCGGAGAGTTACGTGTGAAGCGAGACCATCAAATCGTCCCCGATATCGAGGACGACGAATTCGACGAATGGGCCGAAGAGAGGTTGAGCGACGTCGAGTACGACACCGAACTCGGCAAGGAGATGGGACGCGATGCGATCCGGCTCGCTCGCGGAGAGATGAGCGAGGAGGAGTTCCACGAGAAGTACCACGAGGACGTGAAAGCGGAGTTCGGCGTGGACGAGCGACCGACGAAACCGGAGAAATAACATGGATAGAAATCAGGACGGTAACCTTCAACTATCGCGTCGCGACGCACTCAAAGCCGGTGGCGCTGCCGCGGCGGCGCTCGGGATCGGTACGAGTGCCACACACCTGCTGGAACCAGGTGAGGCGCAGTCGACCGAACTGGAGTACGAAGAGGTCCCGACTGCCTGCTGGATCGGAAAGATGGACTGTGCAGCCGTTGCGAAGAAGGTCGGCGACCGCGTCGTCAAGTACGAGGGCCACCCCGACGATCCGCGCACCGATGGGTCGCTCTGTCCGAAGGGACAGGCCCAGATCGAGCAGGTGTACAACCCGTACCGCATCAAAGCGCCGCTGAAACGAACGAACGAGAAGGGCACCCACGGCGAGTGGCAGGAGATCGGCTGGGAGCAGGCGATGGACGAGATTGGCGAGGATCTGAAGAGCAAACTCCAGGACGATCCGAGGCGGGTCGTCTTCCAGGTCGGCCGGAAGAAATCCCCCCAGTGGCAGGAAGACGCCTGGGTCACCGGCACGAGCAACAAGTACGGCAGCATGGAGAAGTACGGCCACGGTGCGACGTGTTCTGACTCCGGCTACCGTGCTCAGGAGCTGATGTTCTGTACCCACGGCGTCTCGGAGACCGACTTCGAGCACTGCGAGTACTTCATCGGCTGGGGCCACAACATGACCCAGGGCGGCGGCGCCCACCTCTGTCAGATTACGTGGCCGAAACAGATTGCCGACGCCCGCGACGACCAGGGCATGAAGACCGTCGCCATCGACCCCCAGCGACGTAACTCCGGGCCCTACACCGACGAGTGGGTTCCCATTCAACCGGGCACGGACATGGCGTTCTGGCTGGCGTTCAACAGCGTCCTCGTCGACGAGGGCTACATCGACGAGCGCTACCTCGCCAGTTCGACGAACGCGCCGTGTCTCGTGGCGACGGAGGGCCCCGAGGAGGGTCACATCCTCCGGACCGAGGACGCCGAGAATCCGGGTGAAGAATACACCTGGCCCGACGGCGAACTCGTCTGGGACGAGGCCGCGGGCGAGGCGGTTCCCCACGAGGGGGCCTCTGCTGTGGAGAACGTCGCCCTTCGGGGGACTTACGAGGTCGACGGCACCGAGGCCAAGCCGGCCTTCCAGCTATACCTCGACCAGATCTCCCAGTACGACCCCGAGTGGGCCGAAGAGATCACCGACGTCCCCGCCGACACCATCGAACGGCTGGCCAACGAGTGGGGCGAGAACGCCCACATCGGCGCGACGACGGTCATCGACGGCAAGGAGGTACCGTACCGGCCGGTCGGAATGCACGGATACCACGTCGCCCAGCAAGAGATGGGCGTCCCGACGACGATGGCCCACTACCACGCCGCGATGCTCGTCGGCGCGGTCGACGCCGTGGGATCGACGCGGGTCCGGAAAGGCAAGTACGACGGCCCGCAGGACTACCGGGAGCCCTTCCGCGACCGTGCGTTCAACGAGGGCGTCACAAAATCACCCGACGGGCCGGACCTGGCAGGGAGTATGTTCCACCCGATTTCGGACGGTGCCTACTCCCAGAGCCACGTCAGCCAGAACAGCCCCGAGAAGTACAACCTCCCGTACGAGCCCGGTGAGATGGCATGGGTCGTCCAGATGGCGAACCCGGTGATGATGGCACCTCGGACGGGTACCGTCATCGAAAGTATGAGCAAGGTCGACACGACAGTCGTCGTCGATCCCTGGATGAGCGAAACGGCCGACGTTGGCGCCGACTACGTTCTCCCGGCGGCGACCGCCGACAAGCTCCAGGGCCCGACCGGCGGCTGGGACGGCTACGCCGACATCGAACACATCCGGTTCCCCTCGATGGACCCGCTGTGGAACACGAAACCGGACGCCGAGATCTTCATCGAGATGGCGAAAGCCGTCGACGCCTTCGAGGAGTACGTCCTGGACATCAACGACGAACTCGGCCTCGACGGGACGGAGTACGCGTACTCGGGTTCCGAGGAAGCTCCCGACGACCCGAGCGAGTTCCTGCGTGACGGACTCGACCGCTGGGCGAAGACGAAGGGGAAAGACCTCGAGTGGTTCCGCGAAGGCAACGTCATCAACAACGAGTGGGAGGTCGGCGGCGGAAACCGCTACGCCTCGCGGTGGGGCGTGGACGATGACGACGTCCGACCCTTCGATCAGTTCAACCCCTACGCCGCCAAACACGAGTTCTACAGCGAGACGCTGGTCCGCCTCGGCGAGCAGGTCGACGAACTGATGAACGAGAAGTTCGACGACCCCACCTCGGAGTTCCCCTACACCCAGGACTACAACGCCTATCCCGAGTGGCGCGAACCGACGATGCACAAGTCGCCCGCCGAGTACGATCTTACGCTGTTCAGCTGGCACCAGATCGAACAGAAGCAGTCGCGGACGGCGAACAACAAGCTCCTCAACGAGATCACGCCGCGGAGTTCGATCCGGCTGAACCCCGAGGACGCCGAGCGCATCGGCGTCGAGGACGGCGAGGAGGTCGTCCTGGAAACGCACGACGCCCAGAATGACGAGAGCTTCCAGGTCGAGGGCGTCGTGATGCTTCAGGACGGGGTCAAACCCGGGACGGTCGGCGTGCCCGGCCACCACGGCTCCTGGAAGGACCCAGAGAGCGAAGCGCTCGACGAGGGGCCGAACATCAACAGCGCGATTCCGAGCGGGCCGGGATACATCGGCTTCGACAACGGCCAGGCCTTCCAGGTCCGCGCGAAGGTCGAACCGAAGGGGGGTGACAGCTGATGACCCAACTCGGTATGGCAATCGACATGGAGCGGTGTTACGGCTGCCGGGCCTGCATGGAGGCCTGCAAGGTCGAAAACTCCACGCCCCGCGGGGCCTTCTGGATGCACGTCTTCCGGTACGAGGAAGGCGAGTACCCCGACACCGACCAGCGCTTCATGCCCCGGCCGTGCCAGCACTGCTCGGAGCCGTCGTGTGCGTCGGTCTGTCCGACCGAGGCCCGGTTCAAGCGTGAAGAGGACGGCATCGTTCTCACGGACTACGACCGCTGTATCGGCTGTCGGTACTGTGAGATCGGCTGTCCGTACGGCGTCAACTACGCGCAGTTCCGCCCGCCCGAGGAGGCCCAGTACGGCTACGGCTCGGCGGGCAGTGCCGGCGACGACACGTTCGGGTCGGGAAGCACCGACGAGGAACTCGGCGACGAGAACCCCGGGAGCGGAAAGCCGCCGTGGCACGATCCGACACACGACCAAGACATCGAGCCACGGGGAACCCGGATGTCCGGCCCTCAGCCCGAAGGTGTGATGAGCAAGTGTACGTTCTGTGTCCACCGGCAGGACGACGACGAGCGGGGTCAGCAGGGGACGACGGCCTGTCAGCAGACCTGTCCGGTCGACGCTATCAAGTTCGGCGACATGGACGACCCCGACAGCGAGCCGCGAAAGCATCTCCGCAAGAAGGGTGGTACCTCGACGTTCGAACTGCTGGAGGAACGTGGGACCGAGCCGAACATCGTCTACATCGGCGACGAACCCTCGGACGACGCCCGGCCGATCGAGAGCGCCGAGACGTTCAAAGACCCCGACGAGGCCATCGAGATCGAACAGCGCCCACCTGACACCCGCGAAACGGAGGTAGAACAATGAGCACGTTCGACCGCGAGCGGTTCCTGAGACCGCTTCACGAGACCTCGACGAAGTACTACGGCCTGCTGGCCATTGCCGTCCTCGCAACGCTGGCCTTTGCCGTCGTGTACTTCATGGAACTGACCGGTGGACACATGATGAATCTCGATGATTGGGGGACCAGCGGTGGCGTCCCCTGGGGGCTAGACATCGGTGCGTTCGCCTGGTGGGTCGGCATCGCCCACGGCGGCATCGCCATCTCGGCTGCCGCACGGCTGCTGGACATAGACGAGTTCAAGCCCATCAGCCGGATCGCCGAACTCCTGACGATGATGGCGCTGGCGATGGCAGTCGCGCACATCGTCTTCGACATCGGGCGGCCCGACAGGATCTTCAACACGGTCCTGTACCATCCCTTCGAGTCGCCGCTGCTGTGGGACGTGACGATCATCTCGGCGTACTTCGGCATGAGCTTCGTGTACCTGTTCATGTCGATGCGCGAGGACCTCCACGAGCTACGGCAGGAGGGCCTGCTTCCGGACCGGTGGAATCCGATCTACGAATTCGTGCTGATCAACTACCAGGAAACGGAACAAAGGAAAGAAGAGCAGATGCTCTGGTGGCTCGCGCTGGGCATCCTGCTCATGGTGCCGCTTTTGAGCGGCGGCGTCGTCCCGTGGCTGTTCGGCCTGCTTGGTTCCCAGCCCGGGTGGTTCAGTGCCGTCCAGGGGATATCCTTCCTCACGGCGGCCCTGGCCAGCGCGATGGCAGCCGTCATCCTCATCGCGGCGACCGTCCGCTTCGCGTACGGCTGGGAAGACGTCATCCCCGACGAGATATTCAAGGACCTGGGCAAGGTCCTGACCGTTCTCCTGCTGGCGTACCTCTGGGTGATCATCCACGAGGTCGTCACCGGGAGCTTCGCGGCGCCCAACCAGGTGGCGGAAGTCGAACACGCGCTCACCGCCGGCCAGTACGCGCTCCCGTTCTGGTTCGCGGTGGCCGGGCTGGCCGTCGCCGCGCTGTACTTCGGTGCACAGTGGCTGTCGCAGTGGCACAGCCTCGCGGGGACGCTGGTACTGTCGGTCGTCGCGCTGGCAGCGATCCTGACAAAAAAGACCCTGTTCGTCGTCGCGGCGCTGGCGTACCCGTCGCTGATGTACCCGGTCGGGGAGTACGTCCCGGCCTTCGCCGAGTGGATGAACCTGGTCGGCACACTGGCGCTCACCGCGCTCGCGTACCTGTTGTTCGCGAAGGTGTTCCCGCTTCTCCCGATCAGGGAACTCGAAGAGATGGAGGAACACGTCATGAAAGAACGCAGATCCGATCCCGAAGTGGAACAGCCAACGACTGCGGCCACCAGCGGCGAGGGGGTGGACGACTGATGGTGTCCGGACTGGTCGTCGTGTTCGGCGTCGTCATGTTGCCCCTGTACCTGGTATTGGCCGGATGGTTCCTCGGCGAGCCGCGACACCCGAAACACGCCGCGGTGGGCGTGTTCTTCCTCGGAGGAATCGCCGTCGGAGCGATCATCGCGCTTTGGTTCCTGGACCTGGCGCTGTCGATCGTCATGGGACTCTAGGGGGAATAAACGTGACCACAACGACGGCCAACGCGGATGCGGGGGACGAGCGACCCGACGCCCGGGTCTACCGGGTGCTGGGCGAGCAGTACCTCCACCGCTCCGACCGGGACCACGTCGACGCGGTCGGCACCTGGGCGGCCGAGTGGCGTCGGACTGCGCCGTCGCTGCCCCGCTCCTTCGAGTCCGCGCTGACCCGGATCGAGGAGGGTGCAGCGGCCGACGAGGAAACGCTCCGGACGGCCTTTACGCACCTCTTCCGGGGCATCTCGGAAGGGAACACCCCCGCTCCGCCCTACGAGTCGCTGTACGTCGACGGGAGCTTCTACAGCGAGACGACGACCGAAATCCAGCAGGGGTACCGGTGGGCCGGTACGGACGTCGACGACTCGCATGGCAACGAGCCGCCGGACCATCTGGGGCTCGAACTCCAGTTCCTCGGCGAACTGGTCGCGATGGATCCACAGGAACGAGGCCCCGACGGTCCGGACGTCGAGGACGCCACGCGGTGGATCCTCGACGAGCACCTGGCAAGGTGGGTCCCACCCTATCGGGACCGCCTGCAAGAGGAGGATCCGCCGGAGTACTACGGGGGGATACTGGACCTGACGGTCGCCGTGATCGAGTATCACCACGAACAGATCGCCTGACCAAAACCGATGGAAACAGCCTGTCCACACATCTACGAGATCGAGTTCGATGTGCTCGGACAGCGGCGCGACGAGTACGACGCGTGGCTGGAAACCGACGCTCTCGAGTGGATATCCCACGAGGCGGTCGACGAGTTCGAGGTTCTTCGCCACACGCAAAACCTCGCCCCGAGAGTCCGGTTCGTCTTCGAATTTCGATCCATTCACAGGTGGGCCGATTTCATCGTCAGCGAGCAACACAAACGCTCGATGGATTGCCTCCACAGCTTCACAGCGGAAATAGACGTAGCGCTCTGGCAACGGAGCAGTCTCCGTCTCGATAGCACGTCCGACTCGACCCAGCGAAGGAGTACGACCGAGAGAATAAATGACACAGATAGCAACACCGAACAGGTATGTCCCCAGAACTGACTGAGACGCTCCGAGAGATCGACG
The DNA here is from genome assembly GCA_036626435.1 of Haloarculaceae archaeon. Lineage (GTDB taxonomy): Archaea > Halobacteriota > Halobacteria > Halobacteriales > Haloarculaceae > SW-9-67-25. The sequence goes on from JAZKRS010000019.1 coordinate 28,628, forward strand.
ACCCCGTACTCGGCGACGACATCGTGTCGCTCGAGATCGTGGGAGACATCGAAATCGACGACGGCACGGCGACGATACCGCTCGCACTCGGGGCTCCCCACTCCCCGGCCGAGACCGAAATCACGACCGCAGTCCGCGAGGCAGTAACCGAGGTCGGGTACGAACCGAACCTGGTCGTCGACATCGACGACGAAACGCCGGCGGGACGCATCGACGACGCGCCGAACGTCATCGCAGTCTCCTCCGGGAAAGGCGGCGTCGGCAAGAGCACCGTCGCCGTGAACCTCGCGACTGCTATGTCCGAGCGTGGCGCTCGCGTCGGGCTGTTCGACGCAGACGTCTACGGGCCGAACATCCCGCGGATGCTCGGCGTCCACGACAAACCCGGGATGGCAGAGGACGACGAGACGATCATTCCCCTCGAACAGTACGGCGTGAAGCTGATGAGCATCGGCTTTCTCGTCGGCGACAACGACCCGGTCATCTGGCGCGGTGCGATGGTCGACAAGATGCTCACCCAGCTCTACAACGACGTCGAATGGGGCAATCTCGACTACTTCGTCGTCGACCTCCCGCCGGGCACCGGGGACGCACAGCTGACGATGCTCCAGCAGATGCCCGTCACCGGCGCTGTCGTCGTGACGACTCCACAGGACGTCGCGCTCGACAACGCACGCAAGGGGGTGCAGATGTTCGACCAGCACGACACGGGGGTGCTGGGTGTCGTCGAGAACATGAGCACGTTCGTCTGCCCGGACTGCGGTAGCGCCCACGACATCTTCGATACCGGAGGCGGTGATCACCTGGCCGGGGAGTTCGATCTCCCGCTACTGGGTCGGCTGCCGCTCGATCCGTCGATCCGCGAGTCCGGAGAGGTCGGCAAACCGATCGTGCTCGAGGACGGCGACACCGCGTCGGCCTTCGAGAGCGTAGCCGAGAACACGATGGACGGCATCGGTGAGCTTCGTCGCCGATCACATCGCCGCGTGGCCAAACAGCCCTCCAGGGCCGAGACGCCTCATTCCGGGGTGTGAGGCACCCGGATCCGGGCGAGCGGACGAGAGGGGCCATTCCGTTCGGAAACTCATATGAATTTTCGTGATATAGCTCCTCTCTGGCCCAAATTCTCGGTTTTTGGGAACTGACGTGTGATACTATGTGGGCAGAGACCGCCGGTCTATACAGGAGGACACTGAGATGCAGGCTGCCCACCAAAGCGACGATGCACTGCGCCAGGAGTTGGAGGTCGAACTGGACGTCGTTCCTCCGGACAGTTGCTCGTGTGTCCCCGAGGCGTACGGTTCCGAGGCGAGCGAGGTCAGGCAGGTAGTGGTCGACGGGCACCACCACATGGATATGCCCCTCCCGGCCTCGGACGTGTGCTGTCAGAACGAAAGTGGTGGGTGCGTACTCCACAGGGACGCCGAGATCGACGACGGCTGCCCCTTTCACGCGTTTTACGACAACGGGTGGGTCCCGTGCATCGAGGACGTCACTGACCAGCGGATCCGTATCCAGACGTATCTCCCGGACAGGGACGCCCTCGCAGAGGTCATCGAGGCACTCAAGGAGGCTGCCGAGGCCTTCCAGGTCCGACGGCTGACGCGGATCGAACTCGACGGAAACGGAAAGGAGCGGAACACGACGACGCTCGATCTCACTGGGTTGACCGAGAAACAGCGAAGCGCCGCCGTGGAGGCAGTCCAGGCCGGCTACTACGACAAGCGACACAACACATCGTTCGACGACCTGGCCCGCAAGATGGGCATCTCGAAGTCGGCGCTGTCCCGTCGACTCAGCGCCGTCGAGGCCGAACTCATGCAAGCAGCGTTCGGGTAGCCGGTCTCACCCCCACATTAAAAAATTGCAATAGTTGAAGTAAAATTATATTATAATTCGGGGTCTGGGACACAATACCCCACCCCCAGTGGACCAATGGCGATAAAAAAGAACCCCGACACAGACGGAGACCTGTCCGTTTCCGACAGCGAGAGACAGACCTCGTCCCGCCAGATATACGCCGAATTCGAGATTGATAAAGCTTCGGACGGGGGCTGCCCGCTCGACGAGTTCGGGAGCGACGTCGAAGAGACGAGACAGCAAGCCGTCAACGGAGCGTGCCACACCGACATACGGGTCAGTGCCGACGACTGTGACGATTCGTGCGATAGCTGTACCGAAGTCGTACACACAGTCAGTGCTATCGAGGAGTCCTGTATCTGTCCGGTGTTCGGGAAGTTCGGCTTCATTCCGAACGTCACCGCCGTCACCGACGAGCGGGTGCGGGTCGAAACGTACCTCCCGGACAGGACACAGCTTCCGGATCTCGTCGACGAGCTCAAGTCGGTCTCGAACGGCATCTATCTTCGGCGTCTGAAATCGATAGATCCGAACGACGGACGGGAGCGAACGGAGCCCGCAGTCATAGCCCTCGATCAGGTGACTGAGAAACAGCGTCAGGCCGCGGTCAAGGCGGTTTCTTCGGGCTACTACCACTCGCCACGGGAGACGTCACTCGGCGACCTCGCCGACGACCTCGACATCTCGAAGGCCGCCCTCTCACAGCGACTCCAGGCCGTCGAGTCGAAGCTTGCGCTCTCGGCATTCGAGGGTAAAGAAAGCTCTCGGTAGTACGGATCGGCCGATTCTCTCTGACCGTCGAACTTCGAGGCTGCCCGGCAGCCCATCCTGTAGCTTTAAATGAATTATACTCTGTACGTATGTTTCTGTCACGGCCGTGCCTGTCGGAAGTTCTTATTGTAGTGAGAATTTTAGTTGTCTTTAATTTAATCGATAAACTGTTGTGTCTATATTCCGGCAATTTATCCGGATAAAAGTCAAAATATATAAAATTTTTATATTGTATTTATTTCTTTTATTTTACGGCATCGAGGGGAGACAGAAGCACGCGGCCGAGCGCGGACGAACCGCCGGCTTCTATACGCTGGGTCGCCGGCCTGTGGACATGAGCGGCGAGCAGCGGCCGGCGGACAACCCCTACGTCGAGGACCCGGATACGGACTTCGAGCCCTTCGGAGAACTGGACGAAAAGGAGGCCCGCGAGCAGGCCGAGCAGTTGCGGGAGGCCGTCCGGTACCACGACCACCGCTACTACGTGGAGAACGACCCCGTCATCAGCGACCGGACATACGATGCGCTCTTTGCCCGTTTGCGCGACCTCGAGGAGGCCTTCGACCTCGACCGCGAGGGTAGCCCCACCCAGCGCGTCGGCGGCGACCCCGTCGACGAACTCGAGACCGTCGAGCACGTCGCACCCATGCTCTCGATCGACCATAGCGGCGACGCCGACGACGTGCGCGCGTTCGACGAGCGCGTCCGCGAGGAGCTGTCGGCGGCTGGCTACGACGAGATTGCCTACGACTGCGAGCCGAAGTTCGACGGCCTCTCGATCGAGGTCGTCTACGAGGACGGCCGCTACCAGCGCGCGGCCACCCGCGGCGACGGCCGGCGCGGCGACGACGTCACCGAACAGGTCCGCACGATTCCGAGCGTCCCCGGGCGCCTCCGCGGGGGGTACCCCGAGCTTCTCGCGGTCCGGGGCGAAGTGTACATGCCCCGCGATGGCTTCCAGGCGTTCAACCGCGAGCGGGTCGAGCGCGGCGAAGAGCCCTTCGCCAACCCGCGCAACGCCGCCGCCGGGACGCTCCGCCAGCTCGACCCCTCCGTCGCCGCCGAGCGGCCGCTTGCGGCGTTTTTCTTCTCTATCCTGGATGCTTCGGTCGAGTTCGAGACTCACTCCGAACGCAACGAGGTCCTGCCGGCGTGGGGCCTGCGCGTCACCGACCACGTCGAGCGCGTCGACGACATCGGGGGCGCAATCGAGTACCGCGACCGGATGCTCGACGCCCGCGACGACCTCGACTTCGAGATCGACGGCGTCGTCCTCAAGGTCGACGACATCGGTGCCTGTGAGGAACTCGGCCGGACCTCGCGGGCGCCGCGGTGGGCCTTCGCCTACAAGTTCCCCGCGCGCAGCGAGCGCACGACCGTCCGGGAGGTCGTCGTCCAGGTCGGCCGGACTGGCCGTCTGACGCCTGTCGCCTTGCTCGATCCCGTCGAGGTCGGCGGCGTCACGGTCTCCCGGGCCAGCCTGCACAACCCCGAGGAGATCGCCCGGCTGGGCGTCGGCGTCGGCGACACGGTCGAGATCGAGCGCGCCGGCGACGTTATCCCCGACGTCGTCGAGGTCGTCGATGGGGGTGACGACGGCCACTTCGAGTTCCCCGAGACGTGCCCAGTCTGTGACTCGCCGGTCGAGCGCGACGGGCCGCTCGCGTTCTGTACCGGCGGACTCGCCTGTCCCGCCCAGCTTGAGCGGGCCGTCGAGTACTACGCCAGCCGCGAGGCGCTGGACATCGAGGGGCTCGGCGAGAAGAGCGTCGAGCAACTCGTCGACGCGGGCCTGATCGAGGAACTCGCGGATCTCTACGAGCTGTCGGTCGGCGACCTGACCGATCTGGAGGGGTGGGGCGAGAAGAGCGCACAGAACCTCGTCGACGAGATCGAGGGCGCCCGCGAGCCCCCGCTCGCTGACTTCCTGACCGCGCTCGGGGTTCCCGAGGTCGGGCTGACGACGGCCCGCGCGCTCGCCCGCGAGTTCGAGACGTTCGAAGCGGTGAGAGCCGCGACGGTCGACGAACTCACCGACGTCGAGGACGTCGGCCCGACGGTTGCCGCGGAGATCCAGGGCTTTTTCGAGAGCGAGCGAAACGAGGCGGCGATCGACCGTCTGCTGGAACACGTCGAGCCCCAGCCGGCCGAAACCGCCGGCGACGAACTCGCCGGGCTGACCGTCGTCTTCACGGGTGCACTCGATGTGTTCACCCGCGAGGAGGCACAGGACCTCGTCGAGGGACACAGCGGGTCAGCGACGGGGAGTGTCTCCTCGAACACCGACTACCTCGTCGTCGGGGAGAACCCGGGACAGAGGAAGCGCGACGACGCCGACGAACACGGCGTCCCGACGCTCTCGGAGGCGGAGTTTCTCGACTTGCTCGAGGAGCGGGGCGTGTCCGTCTGATACTAACGGCTATACGCCCGTGAGCGATTTCGACCCTCCGTGGGGTCGACTCTGCTCACGAAGGTATAGCCGTCAGTATGAGCTACTGGGTCCGGGAAGCACGATGGACCGTCACAGGTCGTCGCTGCGGAATCGCAGGTAGCCGGCGAGTGGCGCGAGGGTGGTCCACCCGGCGAGGACGGCAACAGCGAGGGGCAGTGACTGGACGACACCGGAGCCGACGCCACCCGCTCCCTCGATACTCTCGGAAGCAACCACACGGAACGCGGTGAGGGGGTTGAGTGTCCGGAACAGCGGTGCCCAGTCGGGGGGCGAGGCTGGCGGCGAGAAGCCGTTGATCGTGTAGACGATCAGCCCCGGGAGCGATCCCCAGATGATGAACGCGAGAATGAAGCTCCCGAACGCGAGCGCGCCCGCGGCCATCGTCGAACGGACGCCGGTCGAGATACCGACGCCGATGGCGACGAACGCGAGGCTGAGGGCGAGGATGACCGCGAGAACCACCACGAACGTCACCGGCGAGACGACGACGCCGGCCGGGAGCATCGCGACAGCGAGGGCGATGTAGCCGGCACACACCCCCGCGGCGAGGACGGCAATGCGGCCGACGTAGGTCCCCAGAACCACGTCCCGGCGGCTGTAAGGTAACGCGAGCAGGAACTGCAGGCTGCCGTCCGTCCGCGGGCCGGCGACCGACTCGTACGTCAGCCCGAGCGCGACGACAGGGACGAGAAAGCCCATCAGCCCGAGCGTAGACGACAGCACGGAGGACCCGTTCCCGCTGGCTCCGCTGCCCAGATACCCCACCAGGCCGCCGGTCAAAACGAAGAGGCCGACGACGCCGTACAGCGACCGCGACCGCCGGGCGTCGCCGACGTTCTTCCGTGCCAGTCTGTCCCATCTCATGTGTACTGTGCGAAGAGTTCGTCCAGCGACGTCTCGCTGGTCTCGAAGTTCTCTATCGTCGCGCCGCCCTCGCGTGCGGCGTCGACGACTGCGGCCTTCGCGCTGTTCTGGCAGGTGACTGCCACCTCGGATCCGTCGGCGGACGCGCCGGTGACGCCCGGGACTTCTCGGACCCGGTCGAGGCAGGAACCCGCGTCGGTGTCGAGCTCGACACGGAGCGTCGACTTCGCGCCGACTGCGTCGCGGAGACCGTCGATCGTGTCGACCGCGACCAGCCGGCCGTCCCGGAGGATGCCGACGCGGTCGGCGACTGCCTCCACCTGTTCGAGGATGTGACTGGAAAAGAAGACGGCTGTGCCGTCGTCGCTCAGACTCTCGACAGTTTCGCGCACGAGCCGGGCTGCGTTGGGGTCCAGACCGGTGGTCGGCTCGTCTAGAATGAGTAGCTCCGGGTCGCCGCTGATCGCCATCGCGAGCGCGAGACGCTGGCACATCCCCTTCGAGTAGTCGGCGGCCGGGCGGTCGGCGGCGTCGCCGAGGCCGACGAGTTCGAGCAGCTTCTCGGGATCGTTGTCGGCCCCCTTCGACCCGATTGCGAACTCGACGTGATCGCGGCCGGTCATCTTGCCGAGGACGTTGTACCCTTCGGGGAGGACGCCGACGTGGTCCCGGACTGCGACGGGGTCGTCCTGGGCGTCGATGCCGAAGACTTCCACCGTGCCGGCGGTCGGCTTCACGTAGTCGAGGACGACGTTGATTGTCGTCGACTTCCCGGCGCCGTTGGGTCCAAGAAAGCCAAAGACCTCCCCCTCGTTTACGGTGAACTCGACGTCCTGGACGGCGGTGACGCCACCGAACTGCTTGGTGACGCCCGCGATGTCAAGCGCGGACATACATCAGAACGTCCTCGGAGACGCCGAAAAGCCTTGTGACACGTAGAATTGCGCGTCCCGGTCAGACCGCGTCCCCGGGGTCGTGTTCTTCTGCCATCCGCCCGGCTTCGGCGGCGAAGCGGTCGCGCTCGTCCTCGACCTGGACGGGTTCGAGCCGGTCGCTCTCGACGTCCATCCCTGCGGTCACGTCCGTCCGGGTGAGCATCTGCTCCGAGAGTTGCCTGCGGAGGTAGCGCTCGCCGTCGACCGTCGCGTACACGAGGTTCACCAGCCCCTTGTCGCTGTAGGTCCGGTCGACCAGCCAGACCTGCTCTGTCTCTGTCATACGCCCGCTTGGACCGGGGGTGTGTTGTATCTGCCGTCAGCGGGAGCGTAGGCGTCGCGTTCCCCGGCGGCGACGGCTTTCGCGACTGATAACGGGGCCGGTCATTACTTGTACATTCGTCCGCGTACGGTCGCGTATGACGGCGCGTCACGACCGGGTCGAGGACCTTCTCTACGACGGCGAGACCGTCAGGGAGACGGTCGACCTGGAGGCGGGACAGGTGGTCGTGACGAGTCATCGCGTCCTCGCCTTTACGCCAGGGACGAACGGGGCGAACTTCCGTCAGGCAGATCTGCCAAACGTCGAGGGGGTCGGTTTCGGGGCGGAGACGGAGGCCAACCTGCTCGAACGCGCGATCAGGTTCGGCGTCGTGGGGGTCGTTCTCGCGGGGTTCGGCGTCGTTGTCGACTTTGGGAGTATCGTCGGTGACGTGGATCTCACCGGCGGGGAGGCAGCCGGAAAGATCGGAATCGGGGGGATGCTGGGATCCATCCAGACGCTGCTCGGCCTCATCCGGAGCCTCGACCAGTACATGCAACTGTTCGGAGCAGTCGCCCTTTTGCTCGCTGCCCTCTTTCTCGGCGTCTACTGGTACCTGCGCGAGCCGACGCTGGTCGTCGAGGTGGCCGGCGAGGACGACATCCACGTCCCGCGAACGGACCGGGACGTCGACGTGGTGAGCCGGCTGGAGCGGGCGACGGTAGCCGGACGAACGGACGACCAGGCGCCGGGTTCCGATGCGGTCGGCGACCCGCCCGGCGAGCCGTGAGCCTGATAGCCACGGGTCGCCTACGCCCGCCCGATGGAGCCAAGCGCCGTCCGCGAGCGAGCGATGACGCTGCCCGCGGAGCCAGGTGTCTACCAGTTTCTCGCCAGCGACGACCCGGAGCGGGTGCTGTACGTGGGGAAAGCTGTCAACCTCCGCGACCGGGTGTGCTCCTACGCGGACGAGCGGGGGAACGATGCCTCTGTCCGCGGGAACAGCGACGCCGCGAACGGCGCGCGGAGCGAGCGCATCCGGGAGATGGTCGCCGAAGCTGACGCGGTCGAGGTGGCGGTCACCGACACGGAGACCCAGGCGCTGTTGCTCGAGGCGAACCTCATCAAGCGCCACCGCCCCCGGTACAACGTCCGCCTGAAGGACGACAAGTCCTACCCGCTCGTCCAGGTGACCGACCACCCCGTCCCCCGCATCGAGGTGACCCGCGACCCCGAGGAGGGCGCGACGGTCTTTGGCCCTTTTACTGACAAGGGGGAGGTCGAGACCGTCGTGAAGGGGCTCCGGGAAGTCTACGGCGTCCGGGGCTGTTCGGACCACAAGTACGCCGGCCGGGACCGCCCCTGTCTCGACTACGAGGTCGGCCTCTGTACTGCGCCCTGCACCGACGAGATCGACCGGGAGTCCTACCTCTCCGATGTCGAGTCCGTCGAGCGCTTCTTCGAGGGGGAGACGGGGGTTCTCGCGGGGCCGCTCCGGCGCCAGATGGAATCGGCTGCGGCGGGCCGGCAGTTCGAGCGGGCGGCTAATCTCCGGGATCGCCTGGCGACGGTCGAGTCCTTCCACGGCACGGGCGGTGCGGCCGTCAGCGCAGCCGATGGCGACGGCGACCCAGTCGACGTACTCGGTGTCGCGATCGAGGGGACAGAGGCCACGGTTGCGCGACTCCACGCGGCAGACGGCAAGCTGGTCGAGCGCGAACAGCACAGCCTGGAGACCACGGGGGGCGAGGAGCCCGCGGCGGTGCTCGGCGCCTTTATCACCCAGTACTACGCCGAGCGTGACCTGCCCGGAGCGATCCTCTGTCCGGATCGGCCCACAGGCGACGGGATCGAGGGATGGCTGTCGGCCGCCGGCGTCGATGTTCGGGTGCCGGGAGCCGGCAGGGAGGCGACGCTCGTGGATCTGGCGATGAAAAACGCCCGACGGACCGAACGCCGCGACGACGAGACGCGGGCGCTGGCGGAGGCGCTTGGCCTTGACGACGCCCGTCGGATCGAGGGGTTCGACGTGAGCCACGCGGGCGGGCGAGCGGTCGTCGGCAGCGACGTCGTCTTCGTCGACGGCGACCCGGAGAAGTCAGGTTACCGGCGCAAGAAGCTCCCCGAGGAGAACGACGACTACGCGAACGTGCGGGCGCTGGTAGGCTGGCGGGCCGAGCGGGCCGTCGAGGGCCGCGACGACCGCCTCGACCCGGACCTGCTGTTGATCGACGGCGGCCGGGGACAGCTCGACGCCGCACGCGACGCGCTGGATACAGTCGGCTGGGACGTCCCGGCCGTCGCCCTCGCGAAGGAAGCCGAGCGCGTGGTCACGCCCGAGGGGACTCACGACTGGCCGGACGACGTCCCCAAGCTCCACCTGCTCCAGCGCGTCAGGGACGAAGCCCACCGCTTCGCCCGGCAGTACCACGAGACAGTCCGTGACGAGGTGAGGACGCCACTGGACGAGATCCGCGGCGTGGGGCCACAGACCCGACAGCGGCTGCTCCGGCGCTTTGGCAGCGTCGACGGGATCCGCGAGGCGTCGCCCGAGGCACTCAGGGACGTCGAGGGCGTCGGTGAGACGACAGCGGGGCGCATCGACGAGAGCCTCTGATCGACAGGTTCAACAGCGAACTCGAAAAAGAGCGGGGCGTGAACCCGAACGACCGGTCCATCGTGGGTCTGGTCATGGCCGCACACGCGATGGTCCACACCTACGAGCTGTCGATCCCAGTGCTGATTCCCATCTGGCTCGGGGAGTTCGACGTTATCAACCTGGGGGTCGCGCAGTTTCCGGTCAACGAGGCCACGCTGGGTGCGCTCGTCACGGCCGGTTACGCGCTGTTCGGGCTCGGTGCACTGCCCAGTGGCATCCTCGTCGACAGGCTCGAGGCCCGCCGGCTCATCACCGTCTGCCTGCTCGGAATGGGTATCTCCTTTCTCCTCCTGGCCGTCGCGCCCTCGCCACTCGCCATCGGTTTCGCGCTCGTCGTCTGGGGCGTCGCCGCAAGCGTCTACCACCCCTCGGGGCTGTCGCTTATCAGCCGCGGCGTCAAACAGCGGGGTCACGCCTTCGCCTACCACGGGATGGCCGGCAACGTCGGCATCGCAATCGGCCCGTTTGTGACAATCCTCCTGCTTCTCGCGCTGGACTGGCGGCTCGTCGCTGGCCTGCTCGCGGCCCCCGCAGCCGTCGCCGCGGTGGCGGCCGTCCGCGTCGACATCGACGAGCGCGCCGCCGTCAGCGACGGCGGGTCGGGCCGCGCGAGCAGCGACATCGACTCTCTCGCCGACTTCCTCTCCGACGCGAAGATGCTGTTTGCGAGCGCATTCGCTGTCGTCTTTCTCGTGACCTTCTTCTCCGGGCTGTACTACCGAGGCGTACTCACCTTCCTCCCGGAGCTGCTGAGCGACATTCCGGTGCTCCCGACCGTCGAACTGGGCGGTCGCACCTTCAGAGCCGGCGACTACGTCTACGTCGGCCTGCTGATGATCGGCGTCCTCGGCCAGTACGCCGCCGGCAAGCTCACCGACCGGTACCGGCCGGAGCTGGGCATCCTCGGCGGGTTCGCGGCGCTTGCTGTCGTCGCGGTTCTCTTTCTCCCGGCCGCCGCCATCGGCCTGCCTGCACTGCTCGTCGTCGCCGCGATGCTTGGCTTCTTTCTCTTCTCTGTCCAGCCGTTCTACCAGGCCAGCGTCGCCGAGTACACCCCCGCTGGCAAGCGTGGGCTCTCGTATGGCTTCACGTATCTCGGCGTCTTCGGCGTCGGCGCGCTCGGCGCTGTCCTCGCCGGGACGCTCCTGACCTACTTCTCGCCCGAGCGGCTCTTTCTCGTCCTCGCGGTCCTGGCGGCCGGTGCAGCCACACTCGGCGGCTATCTCTCGTTCTGGAGACCCTCGACTGGCCGAGCAGACACGTAGCTCTGTGCCCGCTGTGACTTCCCGGCCCAGCTCTGTTTTGCGTCGCGCTTGCGCCGCTCACGAGTTTTTGTGGCACAAAGGTATACCGGTCGACGTAAGCCCTGATACTTTCAGCCGGGAGTCCGGCTGAGACGTGTCAAAAGTTACGTCGACCGGTATAGCTCCACACTCGGACGATGTTCGGGCCGGGTCGTCCCCGGGCCGAGAACAGTAACGGCCGGTGGCCGTGCTCGTCGCGAACGTCGTATCGGGACTCCCACGTTTCACGGACTCATGTCTTGAATAGAATCAACCGACGAGCAGTGGGATAAGAACCTCGTAGAGTTTCGATTATGCCTTGTCGAGGCCGCTATCGGGGACTCCAACCGATGAGCGAGCCACAGAAGAGAGAAGACGAGTGACCGAGTTTCTGAGGATGCTAACTGTTAACAGGGTACGGGCGCGAGGCTTCGTCGGATCTTGGGATCGCATGACGGAACGGACCCCCACATCAATTGCAAGTGAACTCTCGATTCGAGGGCGGGGTTTGAACCCCCGGATTCGGGCGCTGTCGCTCGAATTTTCAGAACGGGTGGGAGTTAGTGGGCCGGCGCAGATTTGAACTGCGGTTACGGCCACCCGAAGGCCGAAGGATACCAAGCTACCCTACCGGCCCGGCTGGTATATCGGTCGACGTAACTTTTGATACGTCTCAGCCGGACTCCCGGCTGAAAGTATCAGGGCTTACGTCGACCGGTATAGCAATCTGAACATACTTCGCGGTGGGTAAAACGCTTCCGAACTGCGAGTCGAGTGGACACCCGTCTGTATCGGTACAGATCCTCGCGCCCCCTCGGATTTTTCGAACTGTTTCGACCGGGTAACCGAGCAGTAAGGTGGTTACGTCGGCGTACAGAGCGTTTACCTCCGGTGGCTGAAATGGGACCAGACACAGGGCGATGAGTCACGCTGGCGACCGCGAACCTGGTGCGAGCCTCGGATTGCTCGATGCGACGATGATCGGGATCGGTGCGATGATCGGCGCCGGCATCTTCGTGCTGACAGGGCTCGCAGCCGAAACCGCAGGTCCCGCTGCGCTGATCGTGTTCGGCCTCAACGGCGGCGTCACGCTGTTTACGGCGCTTTCGTACGCCGAACTCGCGAGCGCGATCCCGCGAAACGGCGGCGGCTACGCGTACGTTCGAGAGACGTTCTCCGGGCTCGTCTCGTTCGTCATGGGCTGGACGCGCTGGTTCACGTACATGGCCGCCGGCGCGCTGTACGCGCTGGGCTTTTCCTCGAACTTCGTCGAGTTCGTCCACATCTATGTGCCCGCTGCGCCGGATCTCCCGATCGTCTACGCACTGGCTGTGATCGTCATCTTCGTCGCCCTCAACGCCCTCTCGACGGAGGCCGCCGGCGGCGCCGAGACGGTCGTGACGGTGCTGAAGATAGCCATCCTCGCTGTCTTCGTCGGATTCGGCATCTTCGCGGCCGACGTCGGCGAGTTTTCCCCGGTCTTTCCGGTCGACAGCGGGGCTCTCGCAGTGCTCCCCGCAATGGGGCTGACCTTCATCGCGTTCCAGGGCTACGATCTCATCGCCACCGTGACGGAGGAGGTGGAGAATCCGCGACAGAACATCCCTCGTGCGATCCTCCTGAGCCTCGTTGTCACTGTCGTGGTGTATCTCCTGGTCGTGTTCGTCGCCATCGGGACGATGGGTGCAGACCAACTCGGCGCGGCGGGCGAGACGGCCGTCGCACAGGCAGCGGAGGGGTTCATGCCGACGTTCCCGCTGATCGGGACCGGTGCCGCACTCATCACGTTCGGCGCCGTCTTCTCGACAATCAGCGCCCTCAACGCGGTCATCATTGGATCGAGCCGCGTCGCCTTTGCGATGGGGCGCGAGCGACAGCTCCCGCTCCGGCTCGGCCAGCTCCACCCGCGGTTCGGGACTCCGGCTCTCGCTATCGTCGCGAGCAGCGTCCTCATGCTGCTTTCGGTCGTGCTGGTCCCGATACGCGTCGTCGGAAACCTGGCGAGTCTCTTCTCGCTTTTGGGCTTTATCGTCGTCAACGTGGCTGTCATTCGGCTTCGCCACCAGAAGCCCGACCTCTCGCGTCCGTTCTCGATCCCGTTTTACCCGGCCCCGCCGGTTCTGGGCATCCTCTTCAATCTCCTTCTCGGCGTGTTCATCTCCCCCCGGACGTGGGCGATTGCAGTCGGGTGGCTCGCGTTTGGCGTCGTCGTCTACGTCGGGTGGGAGCGGTACAAACAGGCCGGCGAAGCGACTACGACAGCCGAGGGCGAAGCGACAGCAACCGCGACGGAGAAGTAACCATGAGCAAGGACATGACAATCGCCATCGCTGGCGGCGGAGCAGTCGGACTCAGAACAGCACAGCTACTCCACGACCGGGGCCAGAAAGTCGTCATCATCGAGCGCGACCACGGCCGGTGCAAGACGCTCAACGACGAGTACATCGGAACCGTGATCGAGGGCGACGCGAGCCGTCTCGGGGTTCTCCGGCAGGCCGACCCGGACAGGTGCGACGTGCTGGTCGCGCTGACCGGCGACACCGCGACGAATCTCGGCATCTGCATGGCCGCGTCCGAAATGGCCAACGTCAGAACCGTGCTTCGGGTCTCCAATCCGGACGCCGCATCAGAGTACGCCGATCTCGTCGACGGAGTCGTCTACCCGGAAGAGTCCGGGTCGCGTGCGGTCGTCAACGAACTCCTGGGGGCGGGCGTGCGGTCGATCGAGTCGGTCGGCGGCACACTCGAAATTCTGGAGATCGAAGTCTCTCCCGAGGCCCCCGCCGCGGGCCGTCGCCTCGACAGCGTGAGTTTCCCGAGAGGCAGCCTCATCATCGCCCACGCCGACGGTGACCGGGTCAGCACGGCCGAGACAGTCCTCGAACCGGGCGACCAGTACCTCGTCGCTGTGGAGGCGGCCGTCACCGAGGAAGTGATGAATTTGCTCCGGGGGTGACCGTGGGGGGCCCGAGATGAAGGTGGCGGGTGCGCTCCGACTCGACCACCGCACCGGCGGAATCGCACTGATCGTCGGGTACGGCCTGTTTATCGCGGTTCTGTTCAGGAACCCGACGGCCGGGCTGGCGGCCGCGACCGCGAGCGCCCAGGGAGTCGTGTTCTTCCTGCTGTTGCCGATTACCGGCCTCGTCAGCGGCGCATACGTGTTTCTCGACACGCCGTTTCGGACGACCGTGGCGTTCCTGACCGGCAGCTATCTCGCCGTATCGGGGATTGCAATAGCGCTCTTGCCGGCCGATGACACGGCGATCACTGCACTCCTCGGCCTCGTTCTCGTCGGACTTGGCACGCTCGCACTCGTGGCGACGCTCCGGCCGGCTGTTCGATCGCCCGAATGTGGATATCTACGTCGAACGTGACGTCGTCGAGCGTCGGATTGTGGTCTTTCACCATCGACGCTGGTAGCCCCGTAGACGGCGATGATGACGGGACCGAGTTCGAGCGTCGTTTCGTCCGTCCAGTTACCGCTCACGGGGTCGGCACGCCACAGAGCCGATCCGTCCTCGTACTCGTCGAGTTCCGCTGCGATCCCCAACTCGGCCAGCGTGTTAGCACGGCCTGCCTCGCAGTCAGAGGAGGGACTCGTTCTCAGCGGGTTCGTTGATCGCTTGTTCTTGAGTGCGAACAGCCTGCTCTAACTCACGCATGAACTCATCGACGGTGTTCCCGTCGTATCGGGTGATCGGGAGATCGGTGTTCTCAGCGAACGCACGCGTGTTGGCACCACCCACATGGGCCCGGTCGATGTGGCCCTGTTCGTATAGCCGGTCAATATAGTCGGCAAAAGAGGCTGTTCGACCCCGCCGGTCTCGGCGCAGATACACGAACGGGAGTGTTTTTTCATCGGTAACCAGCGCCTGGCGAACCATCTCGGTGCTCTCGACATCGTTCACCTCTGCGGCATTGAACACGCGACCGTTCGGAAGTTGTCTCCATTCGGGCTGGATTGCGTGTAAAAAGGCTTTGAGTTCCCCCTCGGGAAGGGGCGGTTCGTCCAGAAACGCGAGAACCGCGTCAATGGCGTGAGCGGTCTCCGCCCCGATCAGTCCCTCGTGCCGGGCGGGGATCTCGACCTGCTCGATAGTTCCGCCCCGTCGTTCGATTTCCCCTCGCATATAGTCGTGGAGAAGAGGGTGCTGTTCCCCACTGATGACGTGCGTCCCGGATGAGATGGACCGTGCGAACGACCGGGCGATATTGGTTCGCGTCTTGCCCAGCGTATCGTTGTGATTAGAGAGTCTGTAACCTCTGAAAATGGCGTTTAAGCTAGAAGTGGACTCGCCGGGGATCCGTCACGCCGTTTCAAAGAATCCATTTAATCCCTGCGCAGTCAAGCGATTGCGGGTTGGATCCCGTCAGTCGTCGTCAGCGGTGTAGGCACCGCTTCGATGTTCGATCCGGTGTACTTCCAGCACCGACTCACTCCGGTTAAGAATGCAGGCGAGCCGATACTGACCAACGCGGAGTTTCGAGAACGGACCGCCGGTCAGCGGTTCGAGGAACTCGTCGGGGTCGCGCCACTCCGATTCGACGACCTCGTCGAGTTTCGAGACGATGCGGTCCTGCATGTGTGGGTCGAGCGAATCGAACTGATCCGCAGCTCGCGGCGTGAACTTCCACGTCCAGTCGTCGTCACTTGTCATCCTCGTCCCGATCCATCATCTCGACGACTTCCTCACGAGAGACGAGCTCTGCCTCGCCCGAACGGAGGCCGTGCTCGCTCGCCGCAATCTGTTTCCACCCCTCGCGGGAGAATTCCGGATGCTTCACCGCGTCACGGGCAGCGTAGCGGAGGAACTCGCTTCGGGAATTGAACCCCTGTTTTTGCCACGTCGTATCGATGTCTTCGAGGAACGATTTACTGAGGCGAAGATTGATCTGAACCATCTCAGGGCTATCGTCGCCACCTGTGGTATCTGCATCGGACATATACAGATGCTTTGCGTACGTATATACTAAGCCTTGTCGCCGCTCTACGGATGTCACGGCCCTCCTTTTGAACAAGAGCTATTGCGTTCAATAAGCGATCGATTTTCTCGTAGCCACTCGGTCTCTCAGACGCGAATTACGGATAATCAAGGCGAAAGCCTCGCGCTTCAGCGGCATGGCGAGAGCGAAG
>JAZKRS010000020.1:0-41930 GCA_036626435.1 Haloarculaceae archaeon
GCGTCGCGTCGTTCTCCGCGGCGGGGACGGCCCCGAGACAGCCACCCAGACTGCTCGCCCCGACCAGGGCGAGAAACTGCCGGCGTTCCATGGGCCCGGTTCGTGCCACGGATACTAAGACTGCTCGCGGCCTGGCGAGTGGCACACATACCAGCATCCGGAACCGCGCTCGTCGCCGACGGACGGAGCCTAGACTTCGATCTGTTGCATGAGGCCGACCAGTTCCTCGAGTTCCGGGAAGGTGTAGACCGTGACGTTGATGTCAGACTCCAGCGCACGAACCCGTGAGTCGAACATCAGCGCCATCTCGTTCTGGCGATCTCCGACGAGGTCGTCGACCATTCCGCTGCCCGGGCCGTAGGTGAACGTCGGCGTCGACATGTCGATTGTCGTCTCGAGGACGTTCGCCCAGCCGTCGATGAACCCCGAGGTCATGATGTTGCCAATCTCCTCGATTGCGGACCGCTCCATGTCGGTAAAGCCGCTCTCCGAGGAATCCGTGTCGCCCATGTCGCCGATCATTCCGCGGGCCAGTTCCTTCGCGCTGTCGGCGTTGAACAGAAAGAGGATGTGACCGTGTGGCGGTTCGAGCATCTCGATGCTGATGCCGATCTGCTTCTCGTGGCCGACGTGGGTCTTGATGTCGGGGATGTCGATGAAATTGATCTTGGTGATCTCCATCTCTGTCTCCATGCCGGTCATCTGGCCCAGGTGGTCGGCGACGGTGTTCCCTCCCTCCTTTGCCATCTTGTTGAACAACCCGAGCTTCCGGATGTCTAACATCAAGCTCATGGATCGAGTTGTGGTGGCGGATCGTTGCCAGGCGACACTTATAATTCATCGCCCGCAATTCTCGTCGGCGAGAACCGGCTGGGCGGGGTTCGGGGCGAGTTACTGTCTGACGCTGACCGCGACGCCCTCCCCGAGTGGCAACAGCGCCGTCGCAAAGTCGTCCCGATCGCGGACGCCATCGAGATAGCGTGCGATGCCGGCGCTCTGGGCGGTCACCTCCGGGAGCGCTTGTCCGCGCAGAGACCCGAGAACCCCTTCGGGATCGACGTGACTCGACGTCACGGCGTTGTCCGCGAGGACGACACTCCCCGGCCGGAGCGTGTCCTCGACTGCCTCCAGGGCCTCGAGATACCGCTCCTTCTCGTTGTCGATGAGCACAACGTCGAAGGGGCCCTCGTAGTCAGCGACGATCTCGATCGCATCGCCGTGTTCGAAGCGGGCCCGTCCGGACAGCCCCCCCTGCCGGAAGTACTCCCGGGCGTCGTCGAGTTCGCCGGCGTCGATTTCGGTCAGCACGACCTCGCCGTCCACGGGGAGCTCGCGTGCGAACCAGTACGCCGAGTAGCCAAAGCCCGAGCCGAACTCGAAGACGCGGCGGGCGTCGACCAGGCGGGCGAGGACGGCCAGCCAGCCCCCGACCTCCGGGCCGACTGTCGGGAACCCCTCGCGGGCCGCGTAGTCGCCCATCTCGCGGAGTATCTCGTCCGGTTCCGGCCCGATCTCGTGGGCCAGCGCTGCGACCGTCTCTGAGTCCGTGTCGTCGATCATACGCTGGCGTTCGGGCTACTGGTCCCAGTAGTCGGGCTCGTTGCCCTCGCGCCACTTGATCGAGCAGCCACGCGAGGGGCGGGATTCGTCGTCGATCTCCTCGCCGGCCAGCAGCCGGTCGATGATGTCTTTCATCTCCCGCTCGGTCGGCTCGTCGTCGGGATTGAGGGCGTCGTCGAGGCGACCGTGATAGCCCAGCCGGAAGGCATCCCCGTCGCGCTCGAACAGGAACGGATCAGGCGTGCAGACGGCGCCGTAGGCCGCCGCGACGGATTGGCTCTCGTCGCGCAGGTACGCGTCGTACTGGATCGTCCCGTCCGCGACGTACTCCTGCATCTTCTCGAAGGAATCGTCCGGGTACTCTTCCTCGTCGTTGGGGTTGATCCCGACGACTGCGACGTCATCGTAGCTCGTCGCAAGGTCGTTCAGCTCCTCGAACTTCGCCTCGGCGTACGGGCAGTGGTTGCAGGTGAACACGACGAGCAACGCGTCGCTGTCCGCGAAGTCGGACAGCGAGTACGTCTCCCCGTCCGTCCCGGGAAGCTCGAAGTCGGGTGCCTCGTCGCCGCGTTCGAGCACGTCCTGTGAGTCGAGTGCGACCATACCCACACTTGCAGTTGGAATCCCTTACTGGTTCTGTCGCCGGCAAGGGAGCGATTGGTCCGGCCACAAGCACTATGAGTGATACTAGCAGACACCGTGCATGGTCAATTCAGGTACATCTAGACGCGAGGTGCTCTCCCGGATCGGGGCCGGGGCGGGAGTCCTCGCTCTCGGGGCGGGAAGAACAGCGGCCGCCGAAACCGACGAGTACAACGTCGGCACAGCATCGCCGGCAGCAGAGCAGGCGGCCCGCGAGGCTGCGGACCGGGTCGTCCGCGTCCTCGACTGGAGCGCCAGCGACGAGGATGGCAACCTCGACACGGTGGTCGTCGAGATGCTCGACTCCAGCGGCACCACGCTCGATTCGGTGACCAACGACGTCAGCGGGTCCTCGGCGTCGGGCGTCGACGAGGTGCGGAGCAAGGAAAACGGCACCGACATCGTGGTGACCGCGACCGACACCGACGGCGCCAGCGGGTCGGACTCCCGATCTATCTGAGACCGTGCTCGACGGAACTCTCACTGTTGAGGTGAAATCAAGAGGGGTCGAGTTCGCCGTCACCGTCACGAACGCGGACACGGAGCCCGTCGACCTGCAGTTCCGCAGCGGCAAAGTCGCGGACGTCGCGGTCTACGACCGCGGGAGCGAGGTCTGGCGCTGGAGCGAGGGGCGGATGTTCACCCAGGCCGTCCGGACGGAAACGCTGGCGCCGGGCGAGTCGTTTACCCACGAGGTGACGTGGGTGGGCGCCAGCCCGGGCAAGTACACCGCGGAGGCGACTCTCGAGGCGACGAACGTGACGCTCGTAGAGCGGACGGAGTTCGCGGTCCCGCCCCCGTCAGGATAGCTCCCGGGAGACGGCGCCTTCGAACCGCCGTGCTGCGGCGAGTATCGGGCTGTCTTCGCTGAGGGCGTAGCACGGCTCGGAGGTGTCAGCTCCGTCCTCGACTCTCGTGAGCACCCCGATGTCGACGAAGGTCTCGAGCGTGTCGGCGAGATACAGCGTCTTCAGCGGGATGTCCGCCGACTCCGCCAGCTCCGACCGCGTGTACTCGGCGTCGGGGTCGAGTTCGACGAGCGTCGCGAAAAGTGCCGCAGATCCATCCCACTGTGCGACTATCTGCCACCCAGAATCGGGTATCTCCTCGCCCATGCGGAGCGAAAACGCCGCGGCTGGAATAAACCAGTCGCTTTGGTGGCGCGATCCCGACAGCGTGTAGCAAGCCTTATATCCGCGCTACGGTGGCCTACAGGTATGAGCAGCCGTGCCGAGGTTCTGGAAGTGCTGCAGGAGAACGCCCGGTACTCCGCCGAGGACATCGCCCGGCAGACCGGCACCGACCCCGATCAGGTCGAGGAGATCATCGCGGCGCTGGAGGAGGAGGGTGTCGTGCGGGGATACCGTGCGGTCGTCGACTGGGAGGAGACCGAAGAGGAGCGCGTCCGCGCCGCAGTCGAGTTGAACGTCACGCTCGACCGCGAGACGAGCTACAACGACGTCGCGAACCGCATCGCGAAGTTCCCCATGGTGGAGTCGCTGCATCTTGTCAGCGGCGACTACGACTTCATGATGGAAGTCGAGGGCGACTCGATGCGGGAGGTGTCTCACTTCATAAGCGAGAAGGTCGCGCCCGTGCCCGAGATCACGCAGACCGTCACCCACTACGTCATGGACTCGTACAAGGAGAACGGCATCGAGTTCGGCGACGGCACGGACGACGACCGGCTGTCCGTCTCGCCATGAGCTTCGACCCTGCCGAGCGCGTCCAGCGGGTCCCCCCCTCGGGCATCCGTCGGTTTTTCGAACTCGCCGAGGAGATGGACGACATCATCTCGCTGGGTGTCGGCGAACCCGACTTCTCCGCCCCGTGGGCGGCACGGGACGCCGCCATCACCTCGCTCGAACAGGGCAAAACCTCGTATACGGCAAACCGCGGGCGCCAGGATCTCAGGGAACGCATCGCCGACCGCGTCGCCGGACAGTACGACCTCGACTACGACCCGGACGACGAGATACTGGTCACCGCGGGGGCCAGTGAGGGGCTGGACCTCGCCTTCCGGGCGCTGGTCGATCCCGGCGATACGGTTGCCATCGCACAGCCGTGTTACGTCTCCTACGTCCCCGGCGCCATCTTCGCGGGCGGGGAGGTGCTGTCGGTCCCGACCCGCGTCGAGGACCAGTTCAAGCTCACACGCGAGGTCCTCGAAGACACAGGTGCGGGCCGGGCGGACGTCCTCGTGATGTGTTATCCGAACAACCCAACCGGCGCGACGATGACCGAAGGCGAGCTGACAGAGGTTGCGGCATTCGCACGCGAACACGACCTGACGGTTCTCTCGGACGAGATCTACGCCGACCTCACCTACGAGGGCGAGCACACCTCGATCGCGACGCTGCCGGGGATGCGAGAGCGGACGGTGGTGTTCAACGGGTTCTCGAAGGCATACGCCATGACGGGCCTGCGGCTGGGGTACACCCTCGCGCCGCCGGGGGCGACGTCGGCGATGAACCGCATCCACCAGTACACGCTGCTGTCGGCGCCGACGACCGCACAGTTCGCGGCGATCGAGGCCCTGGAGACCTGTGACGACGCCGTCGAGGAGATGCGGGCACAGTACGACCGGCGACGGCAGTTCGTCCTCTCGCGCTTTGCCGAGATTGGGATGGACTGTTTCCGGGCGAAGGGTGCCTTCTATGCCTTCCCCGAGTGCCCGTGGGATGACGCGGGAGCCTTCGCCGAACAGCTCCTCGAGGAACAGCGGGTCGCCGTCGTCCCCGGAACGGCCTTCGGTAACGGCGGTGAGGGTCATCTCCGGGTTTCGTACGCAACCGGTCTCGGCGACCTGAAGAAGGCAATGGCCCGGATCGAACAGTTTGTCGCGAACTGATACTGTTGGGGCTGGCGCTCCGTGCAAACTGTTTTTCAGAAGTAGAAATGGCGCCGTTAGAATATTAAGCAAAGAAAATAAATCTCTCCCACCGACGGGAAAGATAACTCAATGGCAATCGATGGCACGGGCGAAAGCGGCGAAATGGATGCTTCGGGGGCCACAACTGAGACGGACAGAGACGTGGTAGTCGGCGAGTACGGGTGGACGGACTTCCAGCGCGAAGTACACGGCGAGG
This sequence comes from Haloarculaceae archaeon, assembly GCA_036626435.1. GTDB lineage: Archaea > Halobacteriota > Halobacteria > Halobacteriales > Haloarculaceae > SW-9-67-25. The sequence continues at coordinate 5,292 of JAZKRS010000020.1, forward strand.
GGGATTTCGACCGGGTAGAGTACCTGGGATTCGAGCCACGGGAGCTGCCGAGGCGACTCGAGGCGGGCGCGAGCGCCGCAAAGACCCTGAATGAGGAGTGGGAGCAGTTCCGTGACATCACAGAGCGCGGCGTCGTCAAGGGGGAGTACACCTGGGAACACTTCAAAATCGAGTACTACTACGAGGAGGACGAAAGTCCACCACGGGACAGAGACGGGGGGAAGGTCCCCTTCGAGCCGGAGGAGTACCTCGGGTTCGACCCCGACCGGACGGAAAACAGGCTGAGCCAGGCCGAGTCCTTCTGCTCGCACCTCGAGTCGATAGTCGACGAGCGAACGGTCGACGTCCCCGAAAATCTGGACGAGGACGAGTTCTTTTCGACCCGCGACGGGACGACGACAGTCATCAACAGGTACGACCTGGAGAAGGCGGTCCCCCTGGAGAAGAAACGACATTTCGTCGAGGAGAACCGCTACTGGGTCAACAAGCCATACGCCTGTGTCATCATCTTCCACTCCCGGAAGGAAAACGAGCGCAAGTACTACGTCGTCGAGCCGTACATGAACGAGATCGAGGCCGACCTCCGGGAGTTCCTCGCCGGAAAGCTCAGGACGGCCATCAAGTACTCCGACGACGACATCATCGTTCACGGCGACGAGGCCGACCGGGCGGAGGTCATCCAGCGCGAGTCCGAGCGGCTGCTGGAGCGATACGACCTCTATCACGACACGGACGACCAGGCGGGGTTTCTCACCCAGGTCAAGGGCGTGCTCGGTATGAACGGCGCGGCCACGGCCGAACAGGAGGAGCCCACAGAACTGGAGGGGATCGAGGTCCGCCCGGAGCCGGTGGTACTCGAGGAGGACCCGGAGACGCTCTCGGAGTATCAGGCCGAGAAGCTGCTCTATCTCCTCAAGCGCGACTTCATCGGATACGCGAGGATCGACCCAATCAAACACGACATCAACGTCGAGGACATCTCCTGTGACGGGTACGACTCCCGGGTGTTCGTCTACCACACCGACTACGAGCAGATCATCTCGAACGTCGATCACGGGACGAGCGAACTCGACGAGTTCGTGGTCAAACTCGCACAGCGCTCGGGCAAGGGTATCTCGAAGCGCCAGCCACAGGTCGACGCTACGCTCCCGGACGGATCCCGTGCCCAGCTGACGCTCGGTCGTGAGGTGTCGGACCACGGGACAAACTACACTATCCGCCAGTTCAAGGACGTCCCCTTCACGCCGATCGATCTCATCAACTGGAACACGTTCAACTTAGACGAGATGGCGTTCCTGTGGCTGTGTATCGAGAACCACAAGTCGCTGGTCTTCGCCGGCGGGACCGCATCGGGGAAGACGACCAGCCTGAACGCTGTCTCGCTTTTCATCCCCTCGAACGCGAAGATCGTCTCCATCGAGGACACCCGCGAGGTCGAGTTGCCCCAGCGCAACTGGGTTGCCTCCGTGACACGGCCTTCCTTCGGTCAGGACGACGCCGGCGACGTCGACGAGTTCGACCTGCTGGAGGCCGCACTCCGCCAGCGGCCCGACTACATCGTCTTCGGCGAGGTTCGTGGCGAGGAGGGGCGTGACCTCTTCCAGGTCATGTCGACGGGTCACACTACCTACACTACCTTCCACGCCGACTCGGTGGGCGAGGTCATAAAGCGGTTCACGACCCAGCCGATCAACGTCTCGAAGACGCTGTTTACCGCGCTCGATCTGGTCTCGATCCAGACCCAGACGCGGGTGGGCGGGCGCAAGGTGCGCCGGAACAAGACGCTGACCGAGATCAACGAGTACACCCCCGAGAACGACGAGATCAACGTCAGGGACGTCTACGAGTGGCGCGCCGAAACAGACGAGTACATTCAGATGGGCTCGTCGTCCACGCTCGAGGAGATCAAGTTCGACCGCGGCTGGACCCAGAAACAACTGGACGAGGAGCTGTTCAAGCGCAAGGTCGTACTCGCCTACCTCATCCAGCAGGGGCTGAACACCTACACCGAGGTCGCCGCGACGGTCCAGGCCTTCATCAACGACCCGGAGACGATCCTCAACATCATCGCCTCGGAACAGCTGGAACGGTCTCTCGAGGACCTCCGGGAGATGGAGTCGGTCTCGATCGAAGTGGACCCCAAGAAGGAGGAGCTGGTGCCCCGGCCGGAGCCGACCGACGAGATACTCGAGGAGACGGGTGAGGTACTCGAGAACGCTGAGCCGCTGCTGAACCAGTACCGCGAGATGGAGACGTCTGACATCGCGTCCGCTCTGGCGGGGATCGACGCCGACGAGGGCACGAGTGACGAGGAGGACATCGACTTCGGGAAGTTCGTCCCGAAGGCGGGGATGGAGGGTGACGGGGAATGAGCCTCGACCGCCGACGTGGCGGTCAGGCGCCGGCCGGGGGCGACTCCACGTTCGGTGACCTTTTCTACCCGCTATACGGGTGGCTGTTCAGCGAAGAGGGGAACTTCGTCCAGAGCGTCGAGAAGAAACTCGCCCAGGCCCGGATGGCCGACAACGTCGAGCTGTTTCTCTCCCGCGCGCTGGGGATCGGCCTCATCGCCGGCCTGGCGCTGTGGCTGCTCGGCGCGTTCCTCGGCCTCCTGTTCGTTCAGCTGTTCGTCACCCCCGGAGCTACCCTCATCGGCATCCCGATTCCCGACAGCATCGGGCCTGTCGTCGACATGCTGAAAGCGCCGGCGATTATCCTCGTGACCGGCCTGTTCTTTGGCTCGATTGGGTTCGCTCTCGGGTTCGGGTCGCTCGTGTCGATCCCCTACTTCCGTGCCAACGCACGGGAACGGGAAATAAACGTCCTCCTCTCGGATTCGATCTCCTTCATGTACGCCCTCTCTGTCGGCGGGATGAACCAGCTCGAGATTCTCCGGTCGATGGCCCAGGCCGACGACACCTACGGCGAGGTCTCAAAGGAGTTTCAGTCGATCGTCCTCGAGACGGAGTACTTCGACACCGACTACCGGACGGCGATCCGCAACCAGGCCCTCGAGACGCCCAGCGACGACCTGTCTCAGTTTCTGACGGACATGCTCTCTATCATCGACTCGGGCGGAGACATGACCGACTTCCTCGAGGATCAGAAGGACAAGTACATGCGGACGGCCAAGCAGGAACAGGAGAAGCTACTGGACACCCTCGAGCTGTTCGGCGAGATGTACATGACGCTGTCGCTGTTTCCCCTGTTGCTCATCATCATTCTGGTTATCATGAGCATGATGGGCGAAGCCCAGACTGACCTGCTCTACGGGACGGTCTACGGGCTGATCCCGCTGATCGGCGTCGGCTTTCTCGTGTTGGTCTCGACGGTCACACAGGACAGTATCGGGGACGGCTATCTCCGCCCCAGCGGGGACGACGACTTCACTGTCGAGGAGGGGCTCGGGATTTTCAACCCCGGCCTGGTCGCGGAGTACACCGGTGAATACAGCGTCTTCGATCGCGTCAAGCGCCGCGAGGGGACCTACGAGCTGATGGAGATACTGCGCGCGCCGCACATCTTCTTCCGCGACCATCCGCGGATGGTGCTCGTGGTCACGGCGCCGGTAACGGTGCTCATCCTCATCGGCGCAATTGTCTCCAACAACGCGCCCCTGTCCGTCGAGGGGATGATAGCCAGCCCGGTCTACGGGACGTTCATCTGGGTGTACGTCCCACTGTACATCAACTTCGTCCCGCTGGCGATCTTCTACGAGTGGAACGTGCGATCCCGCCGGGCGATCCTGGGAAACCTCTCCGAGAACCTCCGGAAGCTGGCGAGCGCGAACGACACGGGGATGACGCTGCTCGACTCCCTGAAGGTCGTCGCGGACACGTCCTCGGACAAGCTGGCGACGGAGTTCGACACGATGTACTCCAAGGTCAAGTACGGGACCGACCTCAAAAGCGCGATGCGCGAGTTCAACAACAAGTACCACATCCCACGGCTGGCACGCACGGTCAAGCTGATAAGCGAGGCCCAGGAGGCTTCGAGCCAGATCCAGAACGTGCTCTCGACGGCCGCGCGGGCTTCCGAGAACCAGGACGACATCGACCGCGACCGGGTGACACGTACGCGGATGCAGATGGTCATCATCATCATGACCTACCTGACGCTTCTGGGCGTGATGGCGCTGCTGAAGCTCCAGTTCCTCGACGTCATGGCGGGGCTCACGGAGCAGGCCTCCAGCACGTCCGGGTCCGGGCCGACGGGCGATTTCGGCGGAAACGTCGACACCGGAATGCTCTCGATGCTCTTTTTCCACGCCGTGACGCTGCAGGCGCTGGTCTCCTCGTTTATCGCGGGCTACATCAGGAACATCGAGCTCATCTCGGGCGTGAAATACGCGGTCGCGCTCTGTACGGTCGCGCTGTTCGTGTGGATTCTCGTCAATCAGATCTCGGAGGGCGACGACACCGCCCTGCTGTTGCTGTTCGGGGCTGTGGGGAGTGGCGGGCGACGCGCCTGTTGCCGTAGTGGTTCCCAGAACACGCCCCCGAAGGCGAATCGCGGCCAAGACACCTCCGGAAAGGATCCCACCGAAACCGGTACCTGTCGCGTGGGTTTGGACGAGCGATCGCCCGCTAACACTTGACACCTGGATCCCTGGAGAGCGGTCGGCAATCTACGGACTCCGCTCGCGACAGCACCCTATCGAATTGCTAGACGACCAGAACGTTTTTCATACGGGACTCTGAGAATATTACACGAATATCGTGGTAAAATGAAGGATGTACGGGGTCAGTGGGCGACGCGTTCGCCATCCGGAGATGCTCCGGGGGTGGTGTCACAACGTCGCGTCCCGATCGAATCAGCTCGCGGGGGTGAGCGCGGGCATGTCTGACAGAGGCCAGACAGCCCACGATTATCTGCTCGGGATGGTGTTGGTGTTGCTCACTGTCGCAGCGGTGTTCGCGTTCTTTCCGGAGGTGTTCGTCCCGTTCGAGGATCCGGTCGAAACCGAGGAACAGCACATGGCCGGTCGGCTGGCAGACGAAGTGGTAGAGGTGAACAGAACCGTTCGCGAGGAGCGGACGGTCAACGTCACCGGCCTCGAGTGGACGCTTCGGGACCCAGGCGCGTTCCATCGCCTCACGGAGAGGTCAGGGATACCGGAGTGGAAACAGGTCAACGTGGCAATCCGGGGGAGAGACGGCGAGGTTCTCGCAACTAGCACGACGAGCGATCCCGGGTCAGTCTTCAGGTCGGAAAGCTCCAGTCCTGCGGCAACCCGGGTCCGGACGATCATGGCACACAACCGGAGCAGCGAATGTGCGGACAGCTGTCAGGTCGTTGTCCGCGTCTGGACGGGGGGGAGTTGAACCGTGAGAGATGATCGAGGTCAGGTCTACACGCTCGAGGGGATCATCGGTGCGGTTCTTATCGCGAGCGCGCTCGTGCTCGGCCTGCAGGCCGTCGACATCTCACCCTGGACCGACGACAACGTCGACCAGGGAACCGAATCGCTCCGCGTCCAGGTTGAGGATCTGCTCTCCGTCGCAAACGACCGGGGAGACCTTCGGACCGTCGCGACGTGCATCGACGGCGACGGGAACGAGAGCCCACATCCTGCGGTCGCTGCGGGGGGGACACAGAACGCCACTGACAGGGCATCGTTCGCGACGCTGTTGAACCGGACCCTGGAGGAGAACAACCACCGGTACAGGGTCTCTGTCGTCTATCCCGACGAGAACGCGACGGGAGGGGTAAGCTCGGCAACCCTCACTCCGGAGCGTGGCGTGACACGGCCGTCAGTGACGGTCACCCAACAGCTCGCACTGTTCGACAGTGATCCGGTGCTCGGGTTCGACCCGAACCAGGGCGAGTGTGTGCCGGTCGTCGCGACGAACGACACGCTGGGACAGCGGGACGCCGATCCCGACGCGGACATCTACGTCGGGAACCAGAACCGGGATTCGGACATCTACGCAGTCGTCAAAGTCCGGGTGGTAGCGTGGTGAACCGCGACAGTGGTCGGGGCCAGCTCATTCTGGTCGGGGCGCTGCTCGTCGCCGCGACGATTCTGAGCTCGATCGTGCTGTTGAACTCGATCCACGAGTCCCCCGAAACCTACACCCGGCACGACTCACAGAGCCTCATCGAGGCCGAGCGGAACGCAGACCAGGTCCAGGACGACCTCGAACAGGCGTTTCTGGTCAACACCTCCGTCGACGAGGCCGGCACCCGGCTCCCGTACGCCCAAAACGACACCTTCGACAGTATCGTGGAGGAGTACGAGGGCCAGCTCGTGAACCTCTCGACGACCGACAGCGCGGCGATCGTCCGCGTCGATCTGGTCGAGACGCAAACGGGCGGTATCGCCCGTCAGCGCGAGGTCGCAACCGGATTCAAGGAGTTTCCCTCGGGCACAGGATCGAAAGATGTCATCAAGGGCGCGGAGTCGGTCCCGCGGATGCACCTCTACGTGAACGAGACGAACGTGTCGACGTTGAATTCGTTCGACGTGTGGCTCAGTGAGAGCAGTGGGACCGGCGGGACCGGGGAGGAATTACAAATCAACGAGGACGGGGTCAGCGGCGCCGTGACGTGTGACCTCTCCGGCCGGGACTTCGAGGCTATCGAGATCGACTTCGTGGACGGGGTCGGCAGCGTCGCGACCGACGAGAAGTACTGCGGTGACCGCGAGTTCGGCACGTCGCTCGATCCGCCACTTTACGTCGTCTTCGAAGACGGTGACAACGCCAAGGGGACGTTCACGGTGACTGGGGCTGGCGGCACCTCAGTTGCCTCGGATATCACTGGCAGTCCGGGCGACAAGACGTGGTCGAAAACCTCGACTGCCGCCCCAGAGTACATCGTCAACCCGGTGTTCGAAATCGAGTACCGGACCCCGGAGGTATCGTACAGTTCGAGGGTCGCGCTGTACAACGAGACGGGACAATGATCGGGAGAGATAACCGTGCGGTGTCAGTCGCGATCACCCACTCGCTGACACTCGCGATCACGGCGATCCTGATCTCGACACTCCTGGTCGGGGCGGGCCAGTTTCTCACCGATCAGGAGGAACTGGCGGCACGGCAGCAACTCGGGGAGGTCGGGAGCGACGTGGTGTCACACATCAACACCCTCGACCGCCTCAACGCGACCGGCGAAGACGTGAACGTGACGGTCCGTCCGTCCTATCCGGAGCAGGTCGTCGGGGAGCCGTACACGATCAACATCACCGACGACAAGAGTAGCTTCCCGTTCGAGACCGACTACGCGCTGGAAATCCGATCGGAGTCCCTCAACCAGCCGATACAGTACCCTCTCAGTACGGACGTGACCCTCGATGAAACTGCCCAGGCGAAGGGCGGGCAGGTGACAGTCTGTCTCGTGGAGGGTAACGCCAGCATCGGGGGTGGGTGTCCGTGACCCCGGGACCCTCTCGCCGCCGGTCGGAAGCGGACGGGAGACCGTGGGATAGAGACGACAGAGGGGTGTCGGATCTGGTCGCGTTCGTGTTGATGTTCTCGATTATCATCAGCGGCGTCGGCCTCGTCTCGACGGGTGCGTTCGCCTCGCTTGCGGAACTGTCCGACCGCGAGCAAATCGAGAACAGCGAGCGCGGGATGAAGTCCGCGGCGGTGACACTTGACGACATCCACAGGCAGGGCGACACCCGGCGGTCGTTCAACCTCGCGCTTGGCGGTGGTAGCATCGCCTACAACGAATCCGAGATCGAGGTCTCGAGCCCCGACGCAGCTACGCTCAACGAGACACACGGGGTCAACGCGCTCGAACATCGGTTTGACGGGTCCCCCGAGGACGTCACCGTCGCCTACGAGGGCGGTGCAGTGTTTCGGTCACCGGGCGGGAGCGTGCGGTACCGCCCCACGATCGAGTGTGACGACGACCTCGCCATCGTCTCGCTCGTGCGCCTCGAAGCAGACAACTTCGCTATCTCCGAAGGTGAGGGACCCCGGACCGTTCTGAACCCCCGCAGCGTACTCGGAGAGGCACCCGTTGCCGACCTCGGCCGCGCTCTCATTTTCTCGACGGTGGCCGAGAAGCACCAGCGCAACGTCACCTCCTTCGACGGCGGGGACGGAACCGTCCGCGTGGACGTGTCGGAAAGTGCGAACCCCGTGGAGTGGGGGCAGTACTTCGAGCGGTCCAGCTCGGAGTGGAAAAAGAACGGTAACGCAGTCTACGAGTGTAAAGACGTGGACACTACCCTCGTGCGCGTGACGACGATAGAACTGCAGATAGTGGGTTGACAGATAGTTAGCTTCTGCGGTGCAGGGCGCTAATCCCCCTTCCTCAACGAGCAGCGCGGTCCGCAAGAGCGGACAAGCAGCACAGTAGGGAGGGGATACAGCGCCCGTCATCGTTTCACTTTCAGTTTGTGCCGTGCATTTACAACAGTGCCAGTCGAAGACTGGAACTGTGATGGCACCACTCATGGCCGCCGCTGATACTGACGGCTATAACTTCGTGAGCATAGTCGACCCCCCGGGGGTCGAAATCGCTCACGGGCTTATAGCCGTTAGTATGAGTACACCGACAAGAAGGTGGGCGACGGCCACAGCTGCCATCACCGTCGAGTAGGAGTGGGACACTCCGAATCCACGCCTGCGGAGACTGCGCTCCCTGCGCGGATGGTCGGCGCAAGCCGAGCATCCGTGAAAAAGCGTGTCGCGGAACCAGGAAGTCCCTGCCTCAACGAGCCGCCAACGGCGGCGAGTAGGCAGGGGTAGTTCACTGTGATGGCACTGTTAGTCCAGATATGGGCCTGGATACGCTCCTGCTCGCTGTCGGGGAGAGCGACACGGACAGACTCGAGCAACTGGCGGCGACCACCACCGATATCGCCGCCCCCAACGACACCGAGGTGAACCTCGCACACATCTTCACGGAAGAGGAGTACGAGACAGCACGGGAAAACCTCGACTTCGACGATTTCAGCGAGGTGACGCCGGACGTCACCGCCAAGCGGTACACCACGATCAGAGAACTCAGAGATGCGATGGAGGAAGCGGGCGTCGAGTACCGGGTGCTCGGCCGGACGAACCCCGACGCGGACATCGGGTCTGAGGTTGTCTCAGTGGCCGAGGATGTTGACGCGGACATGGTGGTCACCGGCGGCCGGAAGCGCTCGCCCGCCGGCAAGGCAGTCTTCGGTTCGACAGCACAGAAAGTGCTCATGAACGCTCCCTGTCCCGTGACGTTCGTCCGTAGCGAGTGATGGTATGACTGGGCCCGCGGACCCGGCTGCCTGGCTCGTACCTTGCATCCCGTCAGCACGGTCAGCACGCTAGATTTATATGCGATCGGATAATCCGGGTGGCATATGGTCGTCGATCAGTTACTTTCTGAAACATATTTTGGTAGTACAATCTCACAGTATCTGCTGTTTTTCGCGATTCTGTCGGTCGGCGCAGTTCTGGGCCGGTCGCTGGGATTCCTGTACAATCGGCACCTCGAGAAGAAAGCCGAGGCGACGAAGACCGAAATCGACGACATCATTCTGTACGCTCTCGGCAAACCGATCATACTGCTCGGAGCGGTGGGCGCAGCGGCCGTCGGGCAGGTCGTGCTCACGCCTGTCGAACCGATCACGTCGGCGATAGACGTGGCCATCGAGATACTCGTTATCGTCCTGATAGCCTGGACTGCCGTGCGGTTGACCGACGGCCTCACCAAGACCTACATCGGTGAGTACGCCGAGCAAACCGAAACCAAACTGGACGACGCGTTGATCCCGGTGGTAAGTCGGATGACCAACATCGCAATCGTCTCCATCGCCGGTATCGTGATTCTGGACTCGGTCGGGTACAATGTCAACGCGATCATCGCCTCCTTCGGGATCGGCAGCGTGGCGGTTGCTTTCGCCTCGCGCAAAGCGCTGACGGACATCTTTGGCGGGGTTCACATCTTTTCGGCGAAACCGTTTCTCGTCGACGACCTGGTCGAGATCGACGGCACGGCCGGGCGCGTAGAGGAGATCGGCCTCCGGACTACCAAGATCCGTGACTTCGACGGCCGGCTGATCACGTTCCCGAACTCGCAGATCGCCGATACCGAGGTGAAGAACATCACGACGGAGCCGACGAGACGGGTCGAGACGTTCATCGAACTGAGCTACGAGACGTCCCCGGCGGAGATGGTAGACGCCATCAACCTGGCCGAGGAGTCGGTCAACGCCGTCGACGGGGTCGATCCCGAGCAAACCGGCGCATGGTTCTGGGAGTACGGCGACTGGGGGATGCGGATCAGGCTCATCTACCACATCGAGAACCTCGACGACTGGAAAGGGATAATCCACCACGTCAACCAGAACATCCAAGAGCGGTTCGAGGATGCCGGCCTGGAGATGGCAGTCCGGAACAGGGATATCCACGTCGACGGCGAGATCGGCGACTGATACTGACGGCTATACGCCCGTGATCAAGTTCGATTCCCCGTGGGGTCGACTCTCGGGATCCGACGGCTTTTGACCCCGGACGGCCTACGCAGGAGCGTGTGTACGCTCACGCTCGCCTGGCAGGTCTTCGAGGATGCACCGCTTGTCGTCGCGGCCAACCGTGACGAACGGGTAGACCGCCCCTCGGAACCCCCCGAAGTCAGGGACTGGGAGACACAGGTCATCGCACCTCTGGACGCGAAGGCGGGCGGGACCTGGCTCGGCTACAACGAGCACGGCGTCCTCGTCGCGGTCACGAACCGCTGGACCGACGGCGACCTCTCGGGTGACCGTTCGCGCGGGCTGCTCGTCCGCAACGCGCTCCGGCACGAGTCTGCCGAGAATGCGGTCCGGTACGTCGAGCGCGAACTAGATACACGATCCTACGCTGGGTTCAACCTCGTCGTGGCCGACGCCACGGCCGCGGTCCTCGTCGAGTGGGGCGGCCGACGGCAGATCCGGCACTTCGACCCCGGCGTCCACGTCGTCGTCAACGTCGGCGTCGACGGCGCCTACACGATTCCGGCCCATCGAAGCGAGGCCGCCCAGGAGCAGGCAGCGAACGCCGACGCGGTCCGGACAGCCCTCCAGCCCGAGCCCGGCGAGGGGAGCTGGGAGTGGCTCGACCGGGCTGTGGACGTCATCTCCGATCACGAGTACGGCGTCTGCATCCACCGCGACGGCTTCGGGACGCGGTCGTCGTCACTCGTCCACGTGGCCGAGAACGGCGTCATCTACGAGTACGCCGACGGGCCGCCGTGTCGGACAGCGTTCGAGCGCGTCGAAAGCCAGATTTAAACGCGAGAGCGCCCGCGTTGTGGGTATGAGCGCCACAGCGTCGGAAGAGGATCTCTCCGAGGACGAACACCGGGGGCTAGAACTCGTCCGGGTCACGGGCGGCATCCACCAGAGCGACTTCTGGAAGGAACTCGACGTCTCATCCCGGAAGGGGAGCCGCATCGTCGAGTCGCTGGTCGAGAAGGAACTGATAGAGCGCGAGGGGACCGTCTACCAGGGACACAACACCTACTATCTCACGCCGACGGCACAGGATCTGGAGTTCTCACTTCTGATGGCCGGCGACAGGCTCTCGCCGTTCGTCGGCGACGAGGAAGTCGACGCCCACAGCGACGCCTTCACACAGTGGCTGATGAGTCTCGCGTACGAGGAATAGGCCGTCAGTATCAGTCTTCGAGCGCGTCGGCAATCCGCTCCATCGTCCGGCGCATGTCGTGGACCTCGTCGCGGAGCTTGCGGACCTCGCGGACGAGTTCCTCGTTGACGGCGTCGCCGCCGGACTGTCCACCCGGACCGCCCGGGCCGCCACCCATACCGCCCGGGCCGCCGCCCATCATGCCGCCCATCATCTGAGCGAAGGGGTTACCCCCCATACCGCCACCACCGCCCATCATCTCTTCGGGCGGGCCGCGTTGACCCTCCCCCTCGCCTTCCTCGCCTTCCTCGGATCGCTGCTGGCGGATCTCCTCGACGCGCTCGCGGAATGACTTCTCCTCGCCGTCGCCTTCCTGTCCCTCTGTTGTGTCCTCGTCGGATTCGTCCGTCATACCCCCGCTTTCAGTCCGCCCGGGGAAAAGGGTTGTCGTCTCGCAAGACCGCACTCCGAAGGGCTGTTCTCGAGATTCGTCAGGACGACGATACTCTCCGGGGAAACTGCCCGCGCATTCATCACCGCGACACAAACGCAGTCCGCCCACACCTCGGCGGACGAAAGAATCAGGCAAACCCACAAAGTAAATAGTCTTCCTATCGACTGTCCGCCTGGAGCGTGAAATTACATGTCAATGGAAGGTCGAACCTGTCTCGTAACCGGTTCGTCGCGGGGAATCGGACGAGGTATCGCTGAAGATTTTGGCGCAGAACGCGCCAACGTCGTCGTCAACTACCGGTCCTCGGAGGCTGCGGCACACGAGGTAGTCGACAACATCGAGGAGAGTGGGGGGAACGCCATCGCCGTGCAGGCGAACGTCGCGGAGATGGAGGAGGTGCAGTCGATGTACGAGACGGCGACCGACGCCTTCGGAAACATCGAGGTCCTCGTCAACAACGCGGGGATCACCGTCGACAAGAAGTTCGAGAACATGACCCAGGAGGACTGGCAAGCGGTCATCGACGTGAACCTGAACGGCGTGTTCAACTGCACAAAAGTTTGCTTCGAAGACATCCGGCAGGCACACGAGGGGCGTCTCATCAATATGGCGAGTGTCGTCGGCGAGCAGGGTAACTACGGGCAGGCGAACTACGCGGCGACGAAGTCGGGCCTGTTCGGATTCACCCGGACGATCGCGCTCGAACTCGCCAGCGACGGGTCGACGGCCAACTGTGTCGCACCCGGATTCGTCAAGACAGATATGCTCGAGAAGGTCCCCGAACGCGTCCAGGAGAACATCCTCAAGCGCATCCCCCTCGACCGTTTCGCGGAGGTCGAGGACATCGTCAACATAGTGACCTTCGTCGCACACGAGGAGTCGAGCTACATGACCGGACAGGTTCTCAGCGTCAACGGAGGGATGGACTGGTAACATGTCGGACGTTCACATCGCGGGCGTCGGGATGACGCCCTTTGGCAAGCAGAGTGATCGCCCCTCACGAGACCTGTTCGCCGAGGCGGCACGCAAAGCCTTCGACGACGCCGGGCTGGGTCCCGACGACGTCGACGAACTCTTTTATGGCAACTTCATGGGCGAGTTCGCCGAACAGCAGGGTCACTCCGGCCCGCTCGCCGCTGACGCCGCGGGCGTGACTGCACCCACGACACGCATCGAGAGCGCCTGCGCATCCAGCGGCGCCGCGGTCCGCTTCGGCGTCAACAGCGTCCGGAGCGGCCAGGCCGACGTCGCGCTCGTCGGCGGCGCCGAGCGGATGACCAACATCTCGACCGCCGAGGGGACCGCCGGCCTCGCGGCCGCGGCCGACGCACTCTGGGAGATCAAGCAGGGCGTGACCTTCCCCGGTGCGTACTCGCTGATGGCCAACCGCTACTTCCACGAGCACGGCGGCGGCCGCGAGGACCTGGCCCACATCGCAGTCAAGAACCATCAAAACGCCACCGAGAACGACCTCGCGCAGTTCCAGCGCGCCATCGACGTCGACGACGTCCTCGAAGCGCCGACGGTCTGTTCCCCCTTCGGACTCTACGACTGCTCGCCGATGAGTGACGGGGGCAGCGCAGCCCTCATCGTCAGCGAGGAGTTCGTCAAGGAACACGACCTCGACACCGACGTCGCCATCACAGGCGCCGGCCAGAGCAACGACCGCATGGCGCTGGGCGACCGCGTCTCGATGACGCGTACCCCGGCCGCCGAGCGCGCCGGCGAGATGGCCTTCGAGGACGCCGGCGTCGGGCCCGAGGACGTCGACGTCGCCGAGGTCCACGACTGCTTTACCATCGCCGAGGTGCTCGCTCTCGAGGCGCTGGGATTCTACGAGCCCGGCGAGGCCATCCACGCGGCCACGAACGGCGAGACAACGATCGACGGCGACCTGCCCGTGAACCTCTCGGGCGGCCTGAAGGCGAAGGGCCATCCGGTCGGCGCCACCGGCGGCGCACAGATCTCGGAGATGACCAAGCTCCTGCGCGGCGACCACGTCAACAGCGACGCTGTCTCCGATGCCGAGGTTGCACTCACCCACAACGCCGGCGGGACGGTTGCCAGCTGTGTCGTTCACGTCCTGGAGGTGGTTTCATGAGAGAGCAACGCGAGCGAATGAAACGACGCCAGAACGAAGTTCTGGAGGTGGTAGAATGAGCGAGGACGTCCGCGACGTCGGCTACGACGACTTCCTCGACGCTGTCGAAGCTGGCGAGCCGTACTACCTCGAAAGCCCGAGCGGGAACGGCTGGCTCCCCCCGAAGGACGTCGACCCCGAGACGGGTGAGCGGGAACTGGTCGAGACGGACCTCCCGACGACTGGCGAAGTCCTGACCTACACGATCACGAACGTCGCCGGCCCCTCCTTCGCAGACGACACGCCCTACGTCGTCGCTGTCGCGGAGTTCGGGCCCGTCAACATCACGGGACAGGTCCGCGGGATGGACCACGACGACGTCGAGATCGGCCAGGAGGTCGAACTGTCCGTCGGCCGAAACGAGACAGCGGACGAGCGCGTCGTCGTCTTCGAGCCGGTCTAGCCCTTTCGTCCGGATTTTTCTGATTTAGTCTCCGGCGCTCGCAGCCGGCGTGTCCACGTCGATGTCGCCCGCGTCGAGTTCCGATTCGATCTCCCGAACCGCGGTCACCATGTTCTCCATCTTGCCGTAGGCGACCTCTCGCGGGAGGAGCTTCAGCCCGCAGTCGGGGCTGATCGTCAGCCGCTCGGGCGGGACGACCTCGAGGCCGTGGCGGATGTTCTCCTTTATCTGTTCGACGGGTTCGATCTCGGCGACGTGGGCGTCGACTGCGCCCATCGCGAAGTCCTTCGTGAACTCGGTCTCGGCGAAGACGTCGATCTGCTCGTAGTCGCCGTTGGCCAGTTCGAGGTCGAACTCGTGGACCGGGAAGTCCAGAATCTCGGGATAGATCCGCGAGTAGTCGCCATAACAGACGTGCAGTCCGAGACGGACGTCGTCGGGAACGTCGGCGACGATGCGCTCTATACACTCGCCGACGATGGCGTGGTCGTCGGGCGTCGTCGCCAGCGCGGGCTCGTCGATCTGGATGTACTGCGCGCCGGCCTCGACGAGGGCTTCGATCTCCTCGTTCACCAGGTCCGCGAGGTCGTAGGCCAGCTCGGCCTCGCCCTCGTAGATCTCGTTGAACGACCAGCTCGCGAGCGTGTACGGCCCGGTGATGGGTACCTTGACCGGCCGGGAGGCCACCTCCGAGGTGAAGTCGTACTCGGAGACGAGCCACTCCTCGCCGTAGGCGACTTCGTCGACGACCGAGGGCTTGTCGAAGTAGTTGTGTCCCCACACCTTCACGCGGCCGTTGAACTCGTAGCCGTCGATGCGGTTCGCGAAGTACTCGACCATCTCGTTGCGGCGCATCTCGCCGTCGACGACGACGTCCAGCCCGGCCTTCTCGTGTTCGCGGGTGATGAGCCGCGACGCGTCGTCTTTCGCCTCCTCGAAGTGCTCGTCCGTGAAGTCGGACCCGGAGTCCTCGTGGAGGTCCCGGGCGCGGTGGAGCCACTTCGGCTTGGGATAGGAGCCGACGACGGTCGTCATGACGAAGTGGTCGTTCGGGTGGTCGGCCGGCCGGAACTGCTCGCGTGGCCCGGTCATGCTTCCACCTCTTCGGTGGCGGCGTCAGCAAGCGCCTCGAGCTTCTCCTCGGACCGGTTGACCGGCAGGTAGAACAGCTCGGTGTTCGACGTGGCGTAGACGGTGTCGAAGTCCTCGTTCGTGCGCTCCTCGAACCACTCGATGCGCTCGCGGATCGTCTCGGGTGATTCCACGAGTGTGTTCTGCCCGTCGACAAGGCCGAGCGCGACGTCCGATTTCGTCCCGTACTCGCCAGCGAGATAGGCGCTGTCGTCGTGGCTCGTCACGAGGTCGAACCCGATGGCCTCGACGTCGGCGTCCATCAGGTGCGCGTAGACCTTCTCCTCTAAGGCCCCCCAGTAGGTGTGGACAACCACGTCCGCGTCCACGGCCCCCGCGACGGCGTCGACCGCCTCGCTCGCGCGTTCGTCGGGGCCGTCCCCTGGCGGATTCGTCACGAGAGAGGGTTCGAGCAGGAACAGCGTCTCGACAGCCGGGAACTGTTCGGCCTCGGCGGCGAGAAAGCCGGTGAGAGCGTCGAGGAACTCGGCCTCGTCGCTGTAGTGGTCGTCTGTCGCGAGATCCGCAAGCGAGTACGGTCCCGGCAGGACCGCCTGCAGGCCCGAGTCGACGTAGCCGGCCGCGGCGTCGAGTTCCGCCGCGACGTCGCCGGTCGCGGTCAGGTCACCGGTGACGACCGGGTCGCGGTAGAAGTTGTTGTTGTCGTAGTACCGGACAATACCGCGCGTCTCGACGCCGTCGGCGACGACCAGCGGGTGGGCGAGCATGTCGTCCCACCGCAACTGGCCCTCGACGACCCGG
This sequence comes from Haloarculaceae archaeon, assembly GCA_036626435.1. GTDB lineage: Archaea > Halobacteriota > Halobacteria > Halobacteriales > Haloarculaceae > SW-9-67-25. The sequence goes on from JAZKRS010000020.1 coordinate 21,743, forward strand.
TCGAGGCCGGCCTCCTGTTGCTGGCCGATCACTTCGGCGCGTGCCTCGTCGTAGGCCGCTTCGGTCTCTTCGGCCTCGTCGCCGCTGATCAGGTCCTCCTTCTGGTTGCCCTTCAGGTCCTCCAGGTCGTCCTTCGCCCACTCGGGCAACGGGTACAGCCCCGGCGTCGTCGCTACCGTTCGTGTCATTACCTGTCGGTAGGTCTATGACGCTCTTTAATATTTCTTCTTCAATTTGATGCTCATGAGTTATACATCAGACTAGAAGCGTGTTCAGCGCGTCCGGGACGACGAGCACCTCGCTGCCCGGTTCGAGCGCACTCTCGACGGACGGTGCGGCGGACATGAGACACTCCTCGACGACATCGGGGTGCTGGCTGTTCGTCACCCAGACGTCGTGATCCAGCAGAGCGCGTGCGACGACGAACGCGCGCTGGGCGCCGGGCTCGTAGCCCTCGCGCATCTCCTCGGAGAGCGACCCGGCGCTGTCGGCCGTCGAGAGCCACTCGTGGAAGCGCTGTTCGCCGGTACCTTCCCCGGCGCACTCGGGGAGTTCCGCTGGAAGGATCACACGACCGCCATCCCGGAGCGGGTTGTGTGCGCCGAAAACGACGTAGGTTGCGGCCCGCGTCGTCTGGTAGAGGTTGGCATCCTTGGGCGCACCGACGCCGGCGATGGCCGCGTCGTAGCCGTCGGCCACCTCGACGGAGAGCGCCTCGCGTGCCGTCCCCGCGAGGTCGGCCACCACCGCCCGCGGGTCGCCCGCACTCGCACCCATGATACCCGCAGGTCCGTGAGTGACGTTGATGCAGAAATCCAGCCCCGCCAGATCGCCCGCTTCGTCGACAAACGCCCGGAATGGGTTGTCCTCGATGCGGCCCAGCCGGACGCCGTCGCGGGCGAGCATCTCGGGGCCGTGGGTGTAGCGGATCTGTGACTCGCCCCCAGCCCCGATGACGACTGTCTTCGCGCCGCCAGAAAAGCCCGCGTACTGGTGGGGTTCGACCATCCCCGTCGAGAGGACCGTATCGGCCTCGGTGACGGGTTCGTAGAGTTCCACCGCGCACCCCTCGACAGCGCCCACCTCGACCACCTCCGCGGGATCGTGGTTCTGTGCGATGTCGGCGTGACCGCCCAGCGCCTCCCGTATCTCGTCGTCGGACATCGGCCGGTGGAGGCCCAGTCCCACAACGACTCGTACCTGTTCCCGGCCGACGCCCGCCGTCTCGAGTTCGGCCAGAAGGACGTCGAGCAGTACGTCGTCCGGCGTCGCGCGGGTGACGTCGGTGACGACGATCGCCACGCTACCGTCGGGATCGATCCGGGCCGACAGACCGGGCCCATGTGGATCCTCGACTGCCCGTTGTGCCGCGGCCTGGACGTCGACGGCCTCGCCGCCGTCCGGCTTTGCCACCGTCACGTCGTGGCCCGAAAGGTCGGCCGAGGTGTGACCGCTCCCGAGTGGAAGGTCCATACGAACGCTGGCGGTGGCAACGACAAAAGTCCCTCGCGTGGCCGCTCATCGGGTGACGGCCATCGTCAGAGGCGACCGGAGAAGCGCCGGCAGAGTCAGCACGTCAGGAACGCGACCGCGCTGGCACCGACGCCAGCCCCGAAGACGAATATCGTCTCCACCTCGCCGCCGGTGACGACCATGCCCGGCACGACCGCCAGCGCAGCGAGCAGATAGACGAACCGGGGTTCCCCGACAGACCGTACCACTCCCAGTATTGCGGCGCCGACAGCCACACCGGCGACGACGTCCCCCAGGTAGTGGACGCCGATAACGACCCGCGAGAGGCTGACGAGCGCGACGAGCGCCGTCACGACTGCGGCCGTCCGGGGTGTTCGGAGCCGGTCGAAGAGGAGCACGCTACCGCCGTAGACGACAGTCGCACCGATAGCGTGCCCGCTCGGAAAGCCCCCCGACCCGGACTCGACCGCGACTGCCCGGACGTCTGCCGGTGGTCGGGGGAGTGCGAGCCCTTCCTTGAGCGAGATCGTCACCGCGATAGCGACGAGCGTGTAGCCGATGAGACGGGTGGCCGACTCCTGGTCGTCGACGAGCCAGTAGAGGGCGGCGACGACGCCGACGAGGAAGACCGGATCGCCGAGCGTGGTGACTACAGCGAACAACTCCGTGAGTGCTGACGGCGTGAGCTCCCGGATGACCGCGCTGAGCCCTTCCAGACGGTACACGTCAGCCTGTTCACCTCGCCGGGGGTAATCGTTGTGGTTCGTGGGGTGCTGGCCGGGAATTCGCCTCTTTTAGCGCGCCCACTCGACCATCCGCCGGTAGGTGTCGTCCGTCGAGAGCGCGTCGGCGTCCCCCACGAGAACCAGCGCCTTCTTCGCCCGCGTCAGCGCGACGTTCACCCGCCGGTAGTCCTCGAAGATCGGGCTGTCGAGGTCGCCGGTGGCGACGAAGGAGATGACGACGACCTCCTCGCTCGATCCCTGGAAGCGGTCGACGGTGTCCACGGTCACAGGGTCGGGGACATGTTTGCCGATCTCCGCGACCTGCGCCCGGTAGGGTGCGATGACGCCGATCTCGGAGAGCGAGACGCCCGCATCGGCGTAGGTCTCGACGACCTCCGCGACCGCTCGTGCTTCGGCGGGGTTGGCGTTCCCTTCCGCGTGGCCGTCGGGGTCGACGAACGCCACCCTGTCCTGGAGACGCGATGGCAGCGACGTGGGGTCCACACCGGAAAGGTCACCGACGTGCTGTCCCGCGATCTCGCCGGTTGCCGGCCGTAACTGACCGTCGTAGAACTCCCTGGACGCGAAGGCCTGGATGCGCTGGGCCATCCGGTACTGGCGGTCGAGCATGACGCTCGCGTCGGGGTAGGCCTCGGCGAGGCGCTCGAAGAGGCTCCGCGAGAGATCGGCACACGTCTCGTCGCCGGCCGCCCCCTCTGTGGCGCGGACGACCGGCGGGAGCTGGTGGTGGTCGCCGACGAGGACGAATCGCTCTGCAAGCGTCGTCGCCGCCAGCGTCCCGGGTTCGGTCAGCTGGCCGGCCTCGTCGACGACTGCGACGTCGAAGGACTGCTCGCGCATCACGCGAGACCCACAGGAGGCCGTCGTCGCCGCGACCACGTCGGCCTCGAGCAACTGTCCCGCACATTCTTCGGGATCACCCGCTGTCTGGAGGCGGTACTCCTGCATATCCTCCCGGACGCCGCTCTCCGTTCCGACGCGGACCACGTCGGTGAACGCCTGTTCTTCGAGCGCCTCGATCGCGTTGTCGACGGCACGGTTCGTAAACGCCGAGAGCAACACGCGGTCGCCGCGCTCGACCAGCGCACAGACGACCCGCGCGAGCGTGTAGGTCTTGCCGGTCCCCGGCGGTCCGTGGACGAGCGCGCAGTCTTCGGCCCCGACCGCGAGCTGGACGGCCTCGTTCTGGGCTGCGTTGGTGTCGATGAAGGTCCCGTCGACGTCGCGGAAGGCGGGCTCGCGGCGCTCGAAGAGGACGTCCTTCTCCCCGGCCGACTGCGTGAGCAGGGCGTCGTGGAGCGCGGTCAGCATCCGGTCGGTCGACAGCTCCGAGGGATAGACGTCCAGCCGCCTGAGATCCAGCGGCTCGTCGGCCGTGACGACGATCTCCGCGCCGCTCACGGCTTCGCCGTTCGCGCTTTCGGCGGCGAGTGACGCCTCGCCGCCCAGCCGCTCGACGCGCGCGATCTCTGCCTCCCCACCGATTGGGTCGCCGTCGCTTGCGAGAGCGAGGTCACCCTCCCGGATCTTTGAGACTGCGCCAGTTCCGCGCGCGCGAAGTTCCCAGCGCCCGCCGTCGAGTTCCCGTCGATCCGCCGGTTCGAGGTCGACCAGCGCCCGGTCGGCGGCCGCACGTTCCTCGGGGCCCTGTTCCCAGAGCTTTGCGTACTCGCGGTGGACCGCCCGGCGCTCGGCCTCGATGGCGCGGTAGAATCGGTCGAAGTACGCCTGCTCCGCCTCGGGGATCGGCGAGCCCACCTGCCCGGCCTTCGACTCCTGGTCGAGGCGGCCGGAGACGGCCATGCAGGTGTCCTGCTCGAAGCAGTACTCGCATTTGGCGTCCCCCTCGTAGCCCGTCGGAACCCCCCTGTCGTGTTCCATCGCTGCGATCTCGTTGCGCGCCCGGAGGACGAACTGAAGCAGGCCCGACCCGATCGAGAAGTCCTTCGCCGGCGAGAGGTCGCCGGACTCCTCGGTTCGCTCGACTGCGGCGTTTTTCGTATAGAGGAGCGTGCCCGTCTCGGGCGCCTCCCCCCGGTGCTCGTCGAGCACGAGCGCGTAGCAGGCCGCCTGCACCTTGTCCTGAAAGCGGGGATCCCGGCGGGTGTTCTTGCCCGTCTTCAGTTCGACGGGCATCCCTCTGCGGACGGCGTCGGCGCGCCCCTTCAGCCCGTAGCGCTCGCTGACGAGCGTCTGCTCCGAGCGCCAGTCGTCGCCGCCAGTCAGCGTCCCCTGCCGGAGCCAGCCCTGGATGGCGCTGGCGTGCTGGCGGACCGTCTCACACATTGCGTCGCGGTCGGCGCCGAGCAGCCCGAGTTCCAGTCCGGCCTCCCGGACGCGGGCCTCGACGGCCTCATCCAGGTCCCGCCCGCGCAGCAGGTCGCCGAACACCTCGTGGACGATGGTCCCCTTGACGACGGGTTCGGCCAGCGGCGTCCCGCCGATCTTGTTCAGGTAGTACATCCGCGGACACTGGACCCACTGGCGGATGTCGGTCACGTCGACGAGGAAGTCGGGTTCGACGACGACCATCGTCTCCTCGCCGGTCGTGTACTGTGTCTCGCCCTGGTACTCGCGTTCGTTGGCGTCGTAGACTGCCAGTTCCATCCCCGGCTCCAGGTAGTCGGCTGTCTCGGTCCACTTGCCCCACAGCGTCACCGTCGTTGGCTCGCCGCGGCCGCGGTCCGGCCGGAGAGAGAGTTCCACGAGATCACGCTCGCCGTACTGTGTGTCGACGGTCCGGGGGTCGGGGACTTCGGTGACGTCGCCGCGGAGATTCACGTTCATTCCCAGGCGGACGCGGTGAAAAACGCTGTCGGTCGGACCGAATGCGTGCGACGCCGTCGGCGACGGCTGGAAGATGAATTCTTTGCGGGCGATCCGGACTTCGAGAACATCGACGAGGTCGAGACAGTCGTACTGTGACGTACGACCGGGAAGTATTTTCCACTGTAGTTCCTGCAACCGATATGCGCGTCCGCGACTGGCAGGACATCATGGAGGACGTGGTCGAGAGCGACGTCGATCCCGAGGGCTGGCGGGCAGTGGGTGGCGACCGCGCGAGCGGTATCGGCGAGGACCTCTACGTCGGCCACCCCGGCGTCGGCGTCTTCCAGCTCAAAACCTACGCGAGAAACCCCTTCGAGGTTGAGGGTGTCGGGACGCAAGTGGCCCGGCGCATCGACGACGAACTCGACCCGCTCTTTCCGCGAGACGACGACGCACCCGGACACTTCGGTGTCCAGCAGCCCCCTGCCGACGAGGACGAGGCCGAACGGAAGGTAAAGGACCTCAAGACAGTCGTCGAGACCCACGCCGAGGCGCCGACCTCCCCGCGTGCGCTGTTCGAGGACATTATGGACGCCCTCGACAGCCCGGCCTACGGTCCGATGGAGTTCGACCACCACGACCGGCCCGAGCAGATGGGCGAGCTGACCGACACCTTCGAGGAGGCCGAACAGCTGCTTGACGCCGAGTTCGAGGACCTCATCGAGGAGGACGTCGAACGCGGATTCTACTGACATGGACGCCGAGACGACGGTCCGGGAGTACTACGAAACGCTCCGGGCCGGCGACCCGCTGTCCCCTTACTTCGCGGACGACGAGCGGGCGGTGAAGTTCGGCATCTCGGAGACGCTCCGGGGTGGCCCGGCCATCGCCGAGGGCCTGCGCGAACAGACCGAGACGACGGCCGGCTGGGAGGTCGAGAGCCAGAATCTCGTGGTCGGCGAACGCGAGGGCTGGGCTCACTTCGCAGACGAGGTGTTCATGGCGTGGACGGACACCGAGAAGCGAATCCGCTACGAGTTCGACACCCGGTGGAGCGGGACCTTGGAGCAGTGCGATGGCGGCTGGCAGTTCGTCGCGATGCACGTCAGCACTGCAGGTGACCTCTGATGGTGGGCGGGATCACGGACGAGGAGCGAGAGCGGTTCGCGGTCAAGCTGAAGGCGGGCTTCGTCCTGCTGGTCGGACTCTCGGCCGGTCTCGTCACGATCCAAGCCGGGGCAAGCCTGGAGGCCTTCCTGGCCGCCACCGCGGCCGGATCTGTCGTCGGTGTCGTCCTGGTGTGGCTCGTCTTTCCGGACCGCGCGGACCTGGAGCGGGGTGATCAGTCCCGGTCGCGGCGGGGCCGATAGCTCGGCAGTCGCGAGTTCCCTGCTCGGATCGATGGCTGTCCGGTGACAGCCTGTCATCCGCTAGTATATTACGCCTCCGGACGAAAAGGACGTATGGCTTCGTCTCTCCCCCGGATACTCGAAGACTTCGGGGTACGATCGGTCGTCACACACGCAATCATGGCCCTGACGTTCGCCGGGGCGGTCTTCTCCGGCCTGTTCGTCGACGGGCAGATCGGACTCGTATCGCTCGTGGCGTTTCTGAACTTCACTGCTGGCGTGTGGATCTGTCAGTCGATCCATTCGCTGGGCAACTCGGCAACCGACGACGACTACCGTGGCGTCCTCGCGGAGATACTGAACTATGTCGGGTGAGCGCGGGCTCGACACTGGTCGGCTCGCCCGGACGATCGCGCTGATCGCAATCGTGACGGGTGTCTCGCTTTTCCTCCTTGCAGAACGGCTCTCCGGCCAGATATTTCAGGTGGGCGCAGTCGCCGTCGGCTCGGTCGGGTTCGTCACCGCGATAATCAGCATCCTGATCGCGGCCGGCGCGTACTACGACGAATCCGAGCCGGCGGGATAGCGCCGTCTACAGCGGCTTCGAGACGTAGGGGCCGTCCTGGACGAACCCGAGCTTCTCCCGGTAGTACTCGCGGGCGCCGATCCCGCTGAGGACGGCCAGCCGGTCGTAGCCGGCATCCGCCGTGATGGCCTCGGCCTCCCGGATCAGCCGCCGGCCGTAGCCCCTGTGCTGGTGACCGTCCCCGCTCGCCTCGCCGACGCCGACCTCGCTGCCGTAGACGTGCAACTCCCGCACCACGGCCCCGTCCCGCAGCTCGCTACGGACGGGGTCGTTCGGGAACCGTAGCCGACAGAAGCCGACCAGCAGGTCCCGGTCGCGGTCCTCGAAGCTGAGGAAGTGTTCCGTCCCGCCGGCGACCTCGTAGGTCTCGACGGCCAGCGTCACCTCGTCGGGTTCACCGTCGCTGTGGCCGACCTCCCGACACCGGATACAGTCACAGGTCCAGCCGTGTTCGTCCATGCGCTGTCGGGCGAGCTGGCGGAGGTTCGACTTCCAGACGCCGCCCTCGATGAAGTCGGCGGGGATGTCGCGCTGGACGCGCTGGAGGCGCGTGTACCGGGGGATCAGTGACTTGATTTCGGCGACCAGGTCGGCAGCCTCCTCGTTTTCCAGGGGTTCGAACTCCCCGCGGTGCCACGAGTCGTAGACAGCCGTCCCCTCGACGACCAGCGTCGGGTAAATCTTCAGGTAGTCCGGCCGCCACTCCGGGCGCTCGAAGAGCCGCCGGAAGTCCTCGAGACACATCTCCTTGGACATCCCTGGCTGGCCCGGCATCATGTGAAAGCCGACCTTGAACCCCGCATCACGCAGCCGGCGGTTGGCGTCGATGGAGGCCTGGACGCCGTGTCCGCGGCCCATTTCGCGGTTGATCCGCTCGTAGGTCGTCTGGACGCCGACCTCGACTTTCGTCCCGCCCAGATCGAGCATCCGGTCGATCTGTTCGCGGTCACACCAGTCGGGCTTGGTCTCGAATGTCGTCGCGACGTTGCGGACCTCGGCCGTCTCGTTTTCCGCGATGACGTCTTCGAGGTACCGGAACTCGTAGTCGTCGGGATCCTGGGCGAAGCTCTCGCCCTGTGTGGGGTGTGGTTCGCTGTCGGGGTCGTAGTCGTTCATCGCCTCGATGGCTCGCTTCACGAACCACTCCTGGTAGTCGTGGCTGCGGGCGGTCATCGTCCCCCCCATCAGGATGAGTTCGGCCTTGTCGACGGGGTGGCCGATCTCGCGGAGCTGTTCCAGGCGGAGGGTGACCTGCCCGTACGGGTCGTAGTCGTTCTGTTTCCCCCGGGCAGCCGCGGGTTCGTGACCCGTGTAGCTCTGGGCGCTGGAGAACTCCGAGTTCGGGCCGCCGGGACAGTACAGACACTTCCCGTGGGGACACCGGTGTGGCGAGGTCATGATCGCGACCGGCGAGACGCCCGAGGCGGTCCGGACCGGCTTGCGCCGGAGGACATCTTCGAGTTCCTCGCGGCGGTCCTGGGGAGCGTAGTCCAGCAGCTCCGAGTTCTTGGGGACCTTCGGCGAGGAGTGTTTCCCGCAGACGTCCGTCTTCGCTGATTCGAGGTTCTCCCGGTCGACGTCGCCGTCGAGGATGCGCCCGACGAGTTCCTCACAGACCCGCTGGAAGGCCTCCGTCTCCGCCGGGGTGTCGGTACTCATAACCGTATCGCTTACGCCTCGGGGGCCGCCGAGAGTTCGCCTGCCAGGGCGTCGAGAATCGCCTCCTGTGCGGCCTCGCGCTCGCCCGAGAGGAACTCGACGCGACCCTCGCGGGCGCCGCGGGAGTCCAGACCGGCGTCGGGGGCCGCCTCGGCGGCTTGTTCGATCAGCCCGCGGACGTCGACGTCGGCATCCGTTCGGACGTAGGCCTCGTCGGCCGCGACGCCAAGCAGAGCCATCGCTTCCTCGCGATGGCGGCGGTACAGTTCGTCGAGCAGCAGTTCTTCTGGCGGGAACTCGTAACGGTGGACGTAGGCGTCGGTATCCAGGACGAGCAGCGTCTCGCCGTCGGCGGCCCGGCGCTCGAGGTTGGCCTCGGCGGTGTCGATCTCGGCTTCCATCTTCGTCCGGAACTGCTCGCTGACGTTCCCGGCCAGCCCGCGCGTCGCACCCTCGTCTCCGAAGACGAGGTCGGTGATGAGTTCGCGCTTGTCCTCGTAGGACTGGTAGTACGCCTCAAGGGCGACGGCTTCACGGAGTTCGCGGACTTCGTCGGGGTCGTAGCCGGCTTCCGTTGCGAGCGCCACATAACTCCCCGGCGTGTCCTCCCAGAAGCTGACTGCCGGGAGGTGCCGGAGATCATCCCGCACGTCCCCGTTGACGTGGGCGGCAACGTTGGCAGCGAGCGCCGTCGCTGACGTCTCCTTGCCGTCGGCCAGGGCGGGGCTGACGACGGTCTCGACGGTCTCGGCGACTGCCTCGTCAACGACGCGGTCCTCGACGACGACGTGGCGGGCGTCGTAGACGTCGAGCAGGTCGAGGCCGTCGAGCGACTCCGCGGTGCCGGCGGCGGCGGCGAAGACGAACAGCGGGATCTTCTCGTCGTGGCGCTCGCGGTCCGAGAGCATCCCAGTCACATCGCCCGTCGCGTCGTCCATGTCGTAGACCGACCCTTTCAGGGGGCGGCGGTCGAAGTAGTGGTACTCCGCGTCAGTCCCGCTGTGATGTGCTTGGATCAGCGGCAGCGTCGCGCGCTCGATTGCGGCGCCCGCGAGGTACCCGTCCGCGGAGGCGCTGTGTCTGACGACGATGGGGCGCGCCTCGAGGACAGCACGCCGAATTGCGGTCGCGGCGTCACGCAGCGGCTCGGTGACCGTCTCGACTGCGGGGTCGGCGGCCAGCGGTTCGACGGCGTCGGGGCGTGCCCGACTCACTATCGCCTCCTCCATGCGTTCGGTGACCGCCGCCCGTTCGTCGTCCTCGAGGACGACGAGCGCCTCCGTCTCGACCTGGAGTTCGCCGCGGCGGCGCTCGACTTCGCCCTCGATGCGGATGACGTCGTCCTCGCCGACCTCCGGGTACGCCCGGACGCCGGCCTCCTCGAAGGCGGCACAGTCGACCGTGTCCGTCTCGTCGCGAACCTCGAACACCGTCGGGCCGCTGGTCTGGCGGGCCTGTTCGACCTCACCCTCGATGCGGACCCGCTGACCGACGTGCTCGTCGAGTTCGCCGATCGTCACGAGGGACAGTTCGGTCATGCCTTCGACCCCTTCGAGGGTCGTCTCGGCCGTCGGTTCGGTCGTGGCCTCGCTCTCCCCTCTCGGTGTGGGCGTCGGTCCCTCGGCGGCTTCCGACGTCGTGCGGTCGTCCGAGGACGGCTCGGCGGACTCGCCCTCGTCCGCCTCCTCTTCGCTTTCCTCGGCGAGCAGTTCCTGGTCGGCGTCGGGGTCGTCGATGAGCGTCCCGCGGAACTCGGACTCGTCCTGGCGGATCGACCACCCGAGGTCGACGTTGCCGTTGTCTCGGACGTTCTGTACCTGGACGTAGACGCTGTCTCCGGGCTCCCAGTCGAGGCTGTCGAGGCGCTTGTCGAGTTCGCTCTTGTGCAGGAGGCCGGTGACGCTGTCGCCGACGTCGATGAAGACGCCGAACTCGGCGTAGCCGTCGATAGTCCCGCGGTAGTACCGCCCCGGGGTCAGCTCGTCGGGGTGGTCGCCACGAAACTCGAAGACGACGTCCTCCTGATGTAGCTCACAGATGCGACCATCGACAGACGTACCACAGATGATACACGATCCCATTAGGAGAAGCAAACGGTTCCGCCCTAAAACGGTTGTCGAATCGCTCCTACTCGAAGATGTCGCTCTCTGCCTCGATCAGATCCAGCCCGCGCGCGACCTCCCTCGCTTCGCCGGGGAACAGCGCGACCTCCACCGCGTTGCCGTCTTCGTCCTCGAATGTGAGCTTGACGCGCTCGTCGCCGAACTCGCGGACCTCCACCGCCTCGACGTCGTAGAGCTTCGCCGTCGCAGCCTTGTTCGAGGCTCCGACGTGTTTGATTGCGCCGTCCTTCAGTTCGAACATGAACCGGCCCAGGTCGAGATTGAACATACACGAGTGGTGTGGGCCGGCGCTGTCTTATATTCGCCTATCGGCACTGCCCGACCGCCGCTACCGTGCCAGCAGCGCGTCGAGTTCGGCGTACAGAACCTCGCCGGCCGAGGTCACGGCCTCGACGCCGCCAAAGCCGTACCCGAAGACGAGGGCGGCGGGGACGGCACCGACGGCGAGCGCGGTCGGGAGCCGGATGTCGTGGACCGTCGCCAGCCCCACGATCAGCAATCCGCTCCCCCACAGGGTCACGGCCGACCGGACCCAGACGTCGGGAACCCCGGCGAGGATGCAGGGGGCGAACGCGTAACAGAGGACCTGGACTGTCACGCCGACCCCGGCGCGGTCCTCGACGGCTGCCACGAGGATGAGCGTCTGGACGGCGGCGACGAGGTGGATGCCGGCGGGTGCGATCAGGACGGTCACGGCCAGGACCCAGAAGACCACAGAGAGGGTCGGCTCACCGCCCACGACAGGGTACCAGCCGCCGAATCCCGCGATCCGGATCGCCTCGGCGACGAGGACGACTGCGGCGGCGAAGGTCACCCCCGGCGCCTGGTCACCCGGCGTGACCTTGGTGTGAAAGAAGCGCCGGGGGCGGACGAGTATCTCCACCCACGCCCGCAGGAGGCCGACCGGACCGCGCTCGCGGCCCAGCTCCGGGTTCTCGACCCACTTTGTCACGGCCGGAAGTAGGGGATGACCCGATATGTCGGTTGTGACTCATACTGACGGCTATAAGCCCGTGAGCGATTTCGACCCCCCGCAGGGTCGAATCTGCTCACGAAGTTATAGCCGTCAGTATCAATCGTCGGCCCCGACGTTCTCGGCGCTCTCGAAGCAGGCGGGGTCGGGTTCGATACTGGCGTACTCGACTGCGCGCTCGCCGAGGACGCTCATGCGGTTTTCCAGGTCCCCGTTGACGAACGCGCCGTCATCGAACTGATCCCCGGAGTTCGGGACCGCGGCCTGGTAGGGGAGGACCCAGGCGTTCAGCGCTCGACAGACGGACCGGAGGTGGTCGAGTGCGGTGATCGGGAAGCTCCCGCCGGAGACGCCGAGCAGGCCGACGGTCGTGTTCTCGAACTCGTCGAAGCCACAGTAATCGAGTGCGTTCTTCAGCGGAGCCGCGTACGAGCCGTGGTACATCGGCGTCCCGAGCAGGACGCTATCGGCCCGACAGATCCGCTCACGGAGGCGGTCTGCGTCACCGGCGTCGCGGTCGTCGGGGTCGTAGGCCGGCAACTCGAACTCCCGGAGGTCGAGCAGTTCCGTCTCTGCCCCGCGGTCGGCGGCGGCAGCGAGCGCGTGACCGACTGCGATGCGCGTGTAGCTGTCGTCCCGCAAGCTTCCACAGACTGCGACGACTGTCGGTGCGACTGACATGGTCGGCGTTGGGAGCCGATCATCAAAGACTCGGTGATTCTTCGCTGTCCGATCCGCACCGTCACACCGCTTGCAGCCGCGTCACGCTTTCGCGACGAAGATGACGTGCCGGAGGGCGGGCAAGGCCTCGTGTGCGCGCCGGATCTGATCGACGAGAGCCGCTGGATCGAGCCCCCTGCTCTCCAGGAGCCAGTCCACGAGACGGCCGGCCGGACTCGCGTAGAGCCACCCGAAAAGTGTCGTCCACGTCCCGAAGCGACCGACGCTGTGCGGAGTGATGTCGTCGACCGAGACGAGATCGAGTCCGGCACCGGCGAGCGCACGCTCGTAGTCCCGAGCCGTGCCGGGAAGTGGCATGTCCCAGGAATCCGCGAATCTGGCGACACGCTCTCGCTCTTGTGTGTCTGCACCCGGCTGTCTGACGAGATCGGAGATGGCAACGACACCGCCGGGTTCGAGGACATCCGCGATACCGGCGAAGACGGCCGGCCGGTCCGGCAGATAGACGAGCGCGTCGATCGCCGTACACGCCGGGAGCGAGTCGGCGGCGAACGGGAGACGTGTGGCGTCCCCGACAACGAACTCGGCGCCTGCGGCGCGCTCGAAAGCGTTCTCACGGGCGCGGGCGACATTGTACGCCACCAGGTCGACCCCGGCAACGCGGAACCCGAACCGGTCTGCGAGGTGGATCGCCGGACCGCCCCGGCCACAGCCGACGTCCAGCAGCCGGGTGCCGTCTGTAGCGGGAAGGTGGGCCGCCAGCCGCCGTCCGACCTCCGTCGCGAGCCGCCGCTGTGGCGATCCGGCGACGTGGGACTGGTACCATTCGGAGTACCCGAGGTTGAGGAAGGCGTCCGTCTCCAGGAGAAGGTCGAACAGGCGCCAGATGTCCGACCGCTCGCCGCGGTAGGAGAACTGGTCCGCGATGCGGCCCTGGAGGCGGTCTGACCCCATCAGTCCAGATCCGAGACCTCGGAGTAGCAGTACTCGGACTCATCGCAGTACGGCAGTGCCTCGCACCCGTGGGGCCGGTAGTAGTCGATGTCCTTGTGTCGACGGAGGTAGGTGACGTAGCCGTCGTCCACCCGATCGAGGATGTCGTGACAGACCCACTTCGCCCCGAATCGCGAGGCTGCGAGGTTCCTGTAGGGACAGAGGAACACCGTCCGCTCGGTGGCGTCCACCTGCGGCGTCTCGACGATACGGACGCCGACGAGACGGTACGCGAGGCGGAGCCGCTCGACGACCACAGAGGGTGTGTCCGCGCCGACGAAGAGGACGTGTGCGACGAGGTACCCGAAGCCGTGGAGGAGTCGTCTCAGCATGATTCCGAGTGTCGTTCCCCTGTCCGAAAAGTCTGACTGACGCCCGGGTCACCGAGGCGCTCCCGGCGGAGTTTGGACCGGCGCCTAGCCATCAGTATCAGCTGACTCGAACTAGTGGTAGGTACCGGCCTGGATTTCTGTTTGGAGTGTCTCGAGCGAGGGGATGTCGTCCCGTTCGAAAGCTGCAACGATAGCCAACACCTCGCCACGGCTGACTTTCACGTCGCCCTCTCTGATGACGTCTGCGGGTCGGGATTTCAGTTCCCGAAGCGTTCCGACAGCAAGGAGAAACGGCAAGGCACACGCACTGAGCGTGTTACCACGGCACTCCGGTGTGGCATCTAACCAGGTGCGTGCGTCTTCGACGTATTGCTCGGCTTCACGAACTAACTCCCGGATTACCGGTGCGAAGTCGTCGCTCCGATTCGGATCTGCGATATCGCCGTGTTCGAGGCCGTGCTTTGCGAGGACCGCTTCCGGGAGGTATACGTTGTTTTCTCTTTCGTAGTCCGTAGCGATATCCTTCGTCACGTTCACGAACTGTAGCAACAGGCCAAAGGAGCTCGCTGTTTCCATTAGCTGTGACCGCATCTCGTCGGATTCGTCCCTGGTGACCAGGCCAGTGATGAGTTCCCCGACGGTTCCGGCAACGTACCAGCAGTACTCTTCGAGCTCGTCGAGAGTCTGAATGCGAAGCCCTCCCTCCTCTTCGTATCGGTCGATGAACAGCGCCATCCCCCGAATCATCTCGTGGATGCGAGGGCGGATTTCTGCCTTCGTCGACGCGGGTAGTGATTCGAACGTCGCTACGAGCCGAGGCGTGTCCGAGACGAGTTCCCACTCCGCATCGGGGTCATCCGGAATCCACGGAGTCACGTCGGCCACGAAATCACCGACGGTCACGTCAACCCCCGGTGTGAGTGCCCGCCGATACTGGTCGAGGCTCCGCACTTGCTCCGCCGGTGGGATGTGTGTGGCATCTTCGATTGTATCTGCGATCCGACACAGCAGATACCCGACACAGAGCTCGTTTGCCATCGGCTGTTCGAGTTGGGAGACACTTAGTGCGAAGGTCCGCGAGACATCCTGGAGAACTTCCCCACACCAAATAAAATCGGCAGTAGAGGCCGTTGGATCCTGACTCATAGACTGTGAAGTGTACGGGCGGAACACTCTAAAACCGTTTGATAGAGCACGAATATCCTCACGCGGTTACGGTTGAAGTTGGACGGTGGTCGTACCGCCCCGTTCGACGAGTTCGACCATCCCGTCGTCGGATAGATCGTCCAGCAAGTCTCGAAGCCAGTCTCGTCCGTGATTGCCATCAGGAGTGTAGTCGACCCGAATCCGTGGCCCCAGTTCGTCCAGCGCCAGTTCACCGTGTTCGCTCAGTGTGCGGACGACTCGCCCGCGAAACTGTCGACGGCTTCCTTCGAAACTGGGTTGAGTCGGGACGTCCGGGGCGGTGAAATCGCCAGTCTGGTAGGCGTGACACCACTCCCGCCACGGGCAGTCAGCTGCGTCACACCGCGGCGTCTTCTCGCAGGCGACCCCCCCAAGTTCCATAATAGCGTTGTTCCAGACGCGGGACTCCCCGCCGGGCATCAGTTCCGCGGCGACGCTTTCGAATGCCGGATCGGAATCCGGAACGTCGAACGCCCGATAGAGAACCCGCTTCACGTTCGTGTCAACGACCGCGTCGCCGTTGTCGAACGCGAAGCTGGCGACCGCGTTCGCGGTGTAGGGGCCGACGCCCATCAGCTCCGCGAGTTCGTCGGGCTCCTCGGGCAACTCCCCGTCGTACTCGGTGACGACCTGCCCCGCGGCCTCGTGGAGGTAGCGCGCGCGGTTGTTGTATCCGAGGCTGTGAGCGGTCCAGAACCCGACCACGTCCGCGCGGTCGGCCGCCGCCAGATCCTCGACAGTCGGCCACCGCTCCAGGAACGCCTGCCAGGCGTCGACGACCCGCCCGAGCTGGGTCTGCTGGCTCATCACCTCCGAGACCAGAATCTCGTAGGGGTCAGCCGTCTCCCGCCACGGGAACTGGCGGTGGTCGTCCTCGTACCACTCGACGAGCGCCGTCCGGACAGCTCCGACGTCGACGCCCTCGAGTGGGTCGTCGGCCGCGTCAGTCATCGGCCACTCGTTGGCGACGGCGGCGTTTGTGTGTGCCGGTCGCGGGGCAGCAGTTTCGAGGCGGAGCCTCCGGCCTCAAGTCGTGCGGGACCGAAGCGAACGAGTAGGCCGGAGAGGAAGCCGCCAACCTATAAGCTACCCACAACCGTGAGGACAACATCGGCGACGGCGTTTACCCCGGTTTCCCAGACCGAGAACCCGGTCGCCACCGAGAGCAGGATGTCGAGGGCGAAGAAGACGAAGATACCTGCGGCGGCGAAGTGGGCTTTCCGGAGGTCCAGCTCGTGGACGAACCGGTGGAAAAAGAGGGCGTTCACGAGGCTGACCGGGATGATAGCGAGCATCTCCCCGGCCCAGATCGCCGAGGTCGCACCGTACTGGGCCGCGAGGCTGATCGTGATCAGCTGTGTCTTGTCGCCGACCTCGCCGAGTGCCATCATCGAGAAGATTCCCAGGAAGGTCGCGAGCGATCCCGGAAGCTCCCAGCCGAACACTTCGATGTCATGCTCGCTCGCAGCGTCCCCGAACCCGCCGTCAGTCTTGGTCGGTGTCTCACCGACCCCCGGCGCCGACCGGTACAGCATGACCCCGAACAGCGCGAAGAGCCCCGCGGTCAGCAGATCCAGGTACAGCCCCGGCAGGGCGTTTTGCAGGGCATTCCCGAGGAGGATCTCGATGGCCGTCCACCCGGCGAAGGCGCTCCCGGCCGCTGCGACGACGGCGAACGGGTTGTACCGGGTCGAGAGGCCGGCGATGATGAACTGCACCTTCTCGCCCGGCAACACGGCGAGCTGGGCCCCGAACGCGACCACCAGTATCTCGATCCACCCGGTCACGGCTGACCCACCCCCAGGTTCGAACGGTCGACGTGGCTCATCGCACGAATCGTTAGATGGGTCTAATAAATAAACATATTACGTCTAATACCCGGTGCCAGGGTGTCGACAGCAAACTCATCTGGGCGTCGCGACGACCCCGAGGTGGTCGTCGTGGAAGGGTTCGAGTCTGCCGGTTTCCAGTACCTCGTACCCCTCGCGCAGACTCTCAAGGGCATCGTCGAACACATCTCCAGGCGACCGCGTCACGTCCTCGCTGCGGGCTTTGATCGCGAGCAAGAGGCGGCCGCCATCGACCAGATACTGCCGGTTCGCGAGGGCGACATCTGCCTGTCCGCGGGTCGCCACGTCCTGGACGACGACGTCGACGGGTTCGACGACGTGTGCGTAGGTTTCCGGCTTGCGGGCGTCGTTCAACAGCGGAAAGAGGGTGGACCGGGACTCGGCGACGTCCAGCAGGTCCCACATCGGGCGGGCGGCGAACTCGACAGCGTAGGTCGGCCCGGCGAAGTCGGCGACGTGGCTGACTGTCGTCCCGGCCGCGGCGCCGAGATAGAGTGTCGTCTCCCCGCCAGACAATCCCGTCTCCATCCCGGATTCGAGCATCGCCCCGAGCTTCGACCGGTTCGGATCCCAGCGGCGCCACTCCCCGGCAGTCGCCTCGTCGGAGATCGGGTCGCCCCGGGTCGCAAGCGACATCTCGGCGCCGAAGTCCCGGCGCTCGATGCCGTCCGGGAGGCTCACTCGGAATCACGAGCGCGGATGCGCTCGATGCGGTCGTCGAGTTCCGCGGCCAGTTCCGGTCGCCGGTCGCCGCTGTAGTGATCGACGCGGGCGGCGATCGAGAGCTTGCCGGCGAGTGCGCGCGCGGCCGACCCGCGCTCCCCTCGCCGCGTGTTGCGGACGTACTCGTGGGTGTAGATGACGCCGTGTTTCGGTGAGGGGGCCTCACCACGCAGGTGTGCAAACAGCGCGTCCTCGGCGCCGAGCACCTGGACTGTCCCGCTGGGCTGTTTTGCCAGCGATTCGAGCCCGCCGGCGAGCGAAATCAGCCGGGCGGCCAGGGTCGGCCCGGCGAGCGTCGAGAGGTTCGGCGCGACGTCCGGGGCGGTCCGTTCGACGAATTCCCGGAGGCGGTCGGCCTGGTCGTCGAGCCCCGCGACGCGCTCTGCGAGCGCGACGACCTCCCGACCGACCGGATCGTCGGGGTCGTGCGCCGCGAGTTCGCGTGCGTATTCGATCCCGGTCCCCGCGTCGTCGTATCGGCTGCCGGCCCACTCCGCGAGGCGTTCCGCAAGCTCGTTTGCCTGGCGCTGGCAGTCGTCCATCGCGCGGATTGCGTGGATCAGTTGCTGGTCGTCGCTTCGCTCGCGCTCGGTCACGCCAGCACGCGCTGCTGTGAGTGTAGCGTCGCGAAGCCGGTCGTAGTAGTCGTCTACACTCTCGACAAATCCCGAATCGACCGCCCGCGACGGCCAGTCTGCCGGCTCTGTGGCGCCCCCCGAGCGGATGGTCTCGACGGCCGCCGCCGTGTCCTCGGGGTCGATCCCAGCAAACCAGCCCTCGTCCATGCCCGAACAGTAGCCACCCCCGGGCGAAAAAGCTACGCTCTCGAACGGCGTCGTGTGGGTACTTCCAGCGTTCGTTTTTTCCCACCGCGACGCGCTTCGTTACCTCTTTGAGGGTGAGGGTGGACGCCTCCACATGGAGCGCCTCCAGGAGTCAGTCAAGTCGGCACCGATCATCGACAAGGACGGGTACTCCTATCTCATTCACCCCGTCAGCAACTGCGTGCCTGCACTCGACCCCGAACTGCTCCGCGAGATCGTCGTCCGCATCATCCGCAAGGCTGATCTCGAGAACGTCGACAAGATTGTCACGCCCGAGGCGATGGGGATCCATCTCTCGACGGCCGTCTCTCTGATGACCGACATCCCACTCGTGGTCATCCGCAAGCGGGAGTACGGCCTGGAGGGCGAGGTCTCGCTCGCGAAGTCGACTGGCTACTCCGAGAGCGAGATGTACATAAACGACGTGGGGCCGGGCGACAGAATTCTCCTGCTCGACGACCTCATCTCGACCGGGGGGACGATGCGGGCTATCGTTCAGGCACTGGACGAGATCGGCTGTGACATCGTCGACATCGTGATCGCGATCCGCAAGGTCGGCGGAGAGAGCGCGCTGGAGGGCATCGACTACCCCGTGAAAACGCTCATCGACATCGAAGTGAGCGACGGCGAGGCCACGATCGTAAACGAGCTGGGAAGCGACGGAACGGACGGGAGCGTCTGACAGCCAACCACCCGCTCACCCCCGTAGCGCCTCGACGGGTGGCTCCCAGGCGGCGCGGTAGGCGGGGTACAGCCCGCCGACGAGCGCGACGAGGACGCCGAACGCGAACGCGCCCAGCGGGACGATCAGATTGCCGGGGACGAGGACGGCCCACAGCGGGAGGTCGGTCTGTGTCGCGGTCACGACGACTGTCACGGTCCCCAGGGCGGCCCCGACGGCACCGCCGACGACGCCGAGCAGCGACGCCTCGACGAGCAGGACCCTGAGAACCTGCAGACGGTGGATTCCGACGGCACGCAACACCCCAATCTCGCCCCGGCGCTCGGAGACGGTCATCAGCATCACGTTGAAGATGCTGACGCAGGCGACGACCAGCGAGACGCCGGCGATCGCGAGCAGGAACCCGTTGAGCAGGCCGAAAAACTCGGATATCTGGTCGACAACACTTTGCAGCGAGAAGACGCTAACCCGCTGTTCGCGGCCGTTGAGGCGGCGCTCGACGTCTTCGGCGACAGCCTGTGCGTCGGCTGCGGAGTTTGCCTGCACGACGACCTGCGAGAAGCCTGGTGTCGCGAACTCGCCCGGGGGGAGGACGACCGCGGAGTCGGGCTGGAGCGGCGAGATGCTCTGGATCTCGGGCAGGAGCGCGACGACGCGGTACTGGTTGCCCTCGATGGTGACTGTGCTCCCGCGCCGGAGCGAGAGATCCTCGGCGATCCCCGTGCCGACGATGGCGCCCTGCCGGTGGTAGTCGGGGATGGAGCCGTCGCCTTCCCCGAACAGCACCCGCGGATTCTCCGCGCCGTACACCTGCGCGACCGTCTGATCGTCGTTCGCACCGACCGTCCCGCCGGTCACCTTGAGCGGGACCATCGTGCCACGACCGTCCGTGGCCCGCCGGATCGCCGCCAGGTCGCGCGCGTCGAGTGTCTCTGACTCGATCTCCTCGGCGGGGCTGACGATGACCTGGTTGCCCAGACCGCCCAGTTCCTCCGTCGCGGCGAGGCTCAGAGCGTTACCAAGCAGGCCGAGCGTGACGACGGCGAACACCCCGATGACGATGCCCAGCGCCGCGAGCGCCGCACGAACGCGCTGGCGCGAGAGGTTCCTGAGTGCCAGGCTCAGCGCCGGAAACCGGCTGTCGGGTCTACGCACCGCCGACCACCCTCTCGGCGGGCCTCCACACCGCCGCCCTCTCGTCGGCGGGCCTCCACACCGCCGCCCTCTCGTCGGCGGGCCT
>JAZKRS010000021.1:0-41208 GCA_036626435.1 Haloarculaceae archaeon
CCGACCGGCCTCACAGCCGGGCGGCGACAGCGGTGCCGACCGGCCTCACAGCCGGGCGGGGACAGCGGTGCCGACCGGCCTCACAGCCGGGCGGCGACAGCGGTGCCGACCGGCCTCACAGCCGGGCGGGGACGGTGGTGCCGACCGGCCTCACAGCCGGGCGGGGACGGTGGTGCCGACCGGCCTCACAGCCGGGCGGCGACGTCCTCGGCGAAGTACGTGAGAATCAGGTCCGCGCCGGCGCGCTTGATCGAAAGCAGCGACTCGTAGGCGACCTCCTCCAGGTCGAGCCAGCCCTTCTCGGCGGCGGCATGGAGCATCGCGTACTCCCCGGAGACGTTGTAGGCGGCGACGGGGTGGTCGAACTCCCGGCGGACGTCCCGGACGACGTCGAGGTAGGGTAGAGCGGGCTTTACCATCAGCACGTCCGCCCCCTGCTCGACGTCGAGTGCGACCTCGCGGACGGCCTCGCGTGCGTTCGCGGGGTCCATCTGGTAGTGGCGGCGGTCCCCGAAGGCTGGCGCGCCGTCGGCCGCGTCCCGGAACGGGCCGTAGAAGGCCGACTCGTACTTCGCGGCGTAGCTCATGACCGCCACGTCTTCGAAGCCCTCCTCGTCCAGCGCACCCCGGATCGCGCCGACCATTCCGTCGATCATCCCCGAGGGCGCGACCATGTCCGCGCCCGCCTCGGCGTGGGAGGTGGCGACCTCCCCCAGCAGGTCGAGCGTCGCGTCGTTCCTGACCGTGAGGTGGGGTTCCTCCGCGGCGGCATCTTCCAGCACCCCGCAGTGGCCGTGGCTGGTGTACTCGCAGAGACAGACGTCCGTGATGACGTAGGCGTCAGTCTCGGCGGCGATGTCCCGGACCGCCCGCTGGACGACGCCGTCCCCGGCCCACGCCCGGGTCCCCCGGTCGTCTTTGGATTCGGGAATCCCGAAGACGATGATCGCCTCGACGCCCGTCTCGCGGACTTCCGCAACACGGGCGACTGCCTCCTCGACCGGCACGCGCTCGTGGCCGGGCATCGACTCGATCGGCCGGCGCTCGTCGGCCGTGGCGTCCACGAAGACCGGCGCGATCAGGTCCGACGCCGAGACATCGGTCTCGCGCACCAGCGGCCGGATCCCGTCGGCCCGCAGGCGGCGCGGTCGGCGTGTCAGGTTCATGTGTGACAGCTAACGCGGGCCCTCCCAAAGCCGTGTCGTTCCTGTTTGGCACGGCCCGACCGCGACCGGAAAGCGTTTGAATCATCGGCCGGGATACCACAACCGATGTCTTCGGACCTGCGCCGCCTCGGTGCCCGCCTTCCCCTCCCGGCGACGCGGCTCGGCTATGCCGTCGTCGCCGCCGTCGTCGCCGCCCTCGCCGTCCTCGTCGTCCTCGCGTTCGACCTGATCACCATCCCCGACGGGACTGCCCAGACCGCCCGCTCGCTCCTCCGGCAGTACGGGCTGGCCGCGGTGTTTTTCGTGTTCGTCCTCGAAGGTGCGATGCTCCTGGTGTTTGCGCCCAACGAGAGTATCGTCCCGCTCGCGGTGTTCGCACTCGCCAACTCGGCGGGCGATATCGCGGTCATCGTCGCCGTGGCGGTCGTCGGGGCGACCGTCGGACAGACCACGCTGTTCCTGGTCTCCAGGCGTGCCGGCCGGGAGTTTCTGATCGAACACCGCTGGGTTCGGGTCGGCGAGGAACGCCTCAATCGCTTCGACGCGTGGTTCGACCACTGGGGGCCGATCGCCGTGCCCGCCTCGAACACGATGCTGTTCGTCCGCGGGATGGTGACCGTCCCCGCGGGGCTCTCCGAGATGGATCTCGGGAGTTTCGTCGTCCTCTCGGCGCTGGGGACGCTCGCCTTCGAGACACTGCTGGCCGGACTTGCGGTCTATGCGCCCGAACTCCTCCAGACGTTCCTTTGACCGACTCTCTCAGGTGGTCCGGTTGGATACCTTCGCAGAGAATCTCCCTGGAAAACTCGAAGGAACAAACCCGTACTCGGTCAAGGATCGGATTGCCCGCGAGATCATCGAGGCTGCCGAGCAGACCGGTGCCCTTGGACCGGACGGCACAGTCGTTGAATCGACGAGCGGGAACACCGGCATTGGCCTGGCAGCGGTCTGTGCGGTTCGGGGCTACGACTGTGTGCTGACAATCTCCGAGCAGAGTTCAGCCAGTCACGACATCCAGGGGATTGGCCCTGGATTCGTTCCCGGCGTCCTTCGCACCGAGTTGGTCGACGACGTCCGAGCGGTCGACGCCGCAACCGCGAAGGCAACGGCCCGCAAGCTTGGACACACCGAGGGGTTGTTAGTCGGGGTTTCAGCGGGTGCTGCTCTCGCTGCCGGCACAGAGTACGCAACCGAACACCCGGACGAACTGGTCGGTGTCGTGTTACCGGATCCGGGCGAACGCTACCTCTCTACGGATCTGTATGAAACGGCCTGATGGAGCAGACTGCAACGAGTGCCAGATCAATCCGCAATCGGCAACTCGACGCTGAAGACAGCACCGTCGGGATCGTTGTCTTCGACGCGAACCTCGCCGCCGTAGCGGCCGACGAGCGTGTCGACGAGATACAGGCCCAGTCCCGTCCCCTCGCTGTCGAGGCCCATCTCCCCCTGTTCGAAAATTCCCTCTTTGCGGTCGTCGGGAATCCCGGGGCCGTTGTCCGCGACTCGAACCAGCACACTCCCGTCGGCTCTGGTCGCCGAGACGGTTACCTCGGGGATGTCCTTGTCGTTGTGCTGGATTGCGTTGGTCAGCAGATTCCGGATCACCGATGCCAGCATATCGTCGGCACGCACGCGAACGTCCGGAAGCCGGCCGTCGAGTCTGACCAGCGCGGAGTCGTAGTTCGACCGAACGTCCTCGACTTCGTCTTCGAGCGCGACGCGCAGTCGAACGGGATGGTGATCCACGTCGGACTGGAGCATCACCTCCGTCACGTCCCGAGCAGTCGTCGTAATGTCGACTGCCTCATGAGCCGCTTTGAGTATCTTCTCGACGTACTTCCCATCAGCCGCCTCGCTCTCGGTCCGCAAGATATCCGCGTAGGCCAGGACGAGCTGGAGCTTGTTGCGGATGTCGTGGCGGACAACCTGGTTGAGGATTTCGAGGTTGTCGCGTTGCTCTTCGAGTTCCTGCTCGTACTCCTTGAGGGCGGTCACGTCGCGAGCGTACCCAAGTACCGCATCTCCGTCTGTTTTGGCGGTGTCGAACGGGATACGCGTCGTCTGGAAGATGTGCGTCTCCCCGTCGGTCGTCGTCACCTTCTCCTTGCAGGCCATGGACTCGCCCGAGTCCATCACGTCGAGGTCACGCTGTCGGCGTTTTTCGTAGTGGTCAGTGTCCGGAAAGAGCTCCGATTCCAGCTTCCCCTCGATCTCCTCGCGGGTCGACCCGACCATCTCGGCGTTTGCCTCGTTCGTCAGCAGCAACTCGTCGTCTCTGTCCTGGACGAAGATCGGATCGGGGATGAGATCGATGACCTGGCGGAGCTCCCGCCGAGTCTGCTCGATGGCTTGCTCGTACTCCTTGCGATCGGTGATGTCGCGCACCATCGCGTGCAACGCCGGGTCGCCGTCGTACTCGAACCGGCTGAGCTTCACTTCTGCGGGGAAGGTTGTCCCGTCGGCACGCTGATGGGTCCACTCGAAGAACGCCTCGCCCTCTTGGAAGGCTGCTTCGACGTGTTTGAGCGCTGCCTCTTGTGAGTCACGCCCGTCTGGTTGCTCGGATGGAGAAAGCTCCCAGGGCGTGTACTCGAGGAAGCCGTCGACCGAATCGATGCCGAACAGTTCGAGCGCCCGCTCGTTGCAGTCGAGATATCCCTCCCGGTCGAAGACCATGAGTGCGTCACGAGTGTCCTCGAACAGGTGGCGGTACTTCTGTTCGCGCTTTTCGAGTTCGCGTTCGCGTCGCTTTCGCTCGGTGATGTCGATGAGATAGCCGAGGAGATGAGAGCCGTCGCCACCGTCATTGACGTATCTGGTGTGCTCCATCACCCACCGAACGTCACCCTCGGCCGTGAGTACGCGATAGGGATCGAGACTCATGTGCTCGGCCCCCGCCTCGTCGTGTTCGGCCACTTGCCTGGCGACCTGGTCGAGATCATCCTCGTGGATGAGATCCGCAAACAAAACATCACCCGACTGGAGTTCCGCTGGCGTGTACCCGAGGACGTCTTCGACATTTGTCGAGACGTACTCGATGGGCCAGCCGTCCGCATCGTCCCAGTTGAAGACGATCGCCGGCCCATTTGCGAACATGTCCCGCTCTTCTTCGAGGGCCAGTTCCGTCCGCTTGCGGTCGTCGATGTCCTGGTGGATGCCCACAGCTCGTGTCGGCGATCCGTTTTCGTCGCGTTCGACGACTTTGCCCGTGGTTCGCACCCACTTCCAGTCGCCCGATTTCGTCCGTAGCCGGTGGTCACACTGATAGTACGGTGTCCGGTTCGAGATGTGATGAGAAAGCGCCTCGTTGTGCCGTTTCTCGTCGCCCGGATGGACGATGTCCTCCCACCCGTGCATCCGATCTCCCATCTCGGATTGCGTGTAGCCGAGCATCTCGGTCAACAGTTCGTCACGCGACACCTCGTCGGTCTGCATATCCCAGTCCCAGATGCCGAGGTTCGCCCCTTCGAGGGCCAGCTCCATGCGCTCTTTCGTGGTGACGAGTTCGCGCTCACGCTCCGTGCGCTCGGCTACGTCCCGAACTCTCACGACGATCCCGTCGATGTCGTCGAGCAGGTTCTGCATCGTCGCTTCGACCCAGCACCACGATCCGTCTGCGCGCTTGGCGCGGAACTCGACTGTCTGGGACTTACCCGGGTCGGCCCGGACGGCCTCAAACGTCTCGGTAACGGAATCGCGGTCTTTCGGGTGTGCGTACTCGTCGCCAGCCTCACCGATAACCTCGTCGGGATCGTACCCGAGAATCGTCTCGACGGCCCCGTTTGCGTACGTTATCGTGCCATCCGAATCGACGATCGTGATGAGGTCGCTCGATGCCTCGACGAGCGTGCGATACCGTTCGACCACTTGCCCAGGACCGTCACTCTCCCCCTCAATAGGGTCGGACATGTTTGGTTACACCAGTAATGGCTCGTTTATATTATAACACTTCTTCGAGTCATGGCGCTGGGGGAGACCGACGGATTCCAGGATCAACAGCTGTCTCCGACCCACATCGTCAACCGCCTCGAACCCTATTGATTTTTCCTGAACATTTAATATCTCTTCGTTCAACTATTCAAAATAGTATGTCTCGACAGGTAGCGTCCAGACTCGAGGTTGAGGAGTTTACGCTCGGACTGGTCGGCCCTGAGCAGGAGTGGGCAGGGACGGTCGCCGATGGTGGGACCGTCCGAACGCATACGCCACCGGCCTGCTGGGGGCCGATGATTACACCGAAGTTCCGCGGCGGTCACGAAGTCACGAAACCGATCGCAGTCGAGGGCGCCGAAGTTGGCGACGCGATCGCTATCAAGATCCGAGATATCGAGGTGACGAGCATCGCGACCAGCACCGGGTCGATGGACGAACGCGAGGAGGCGTTCGTGAGCGACCCCTTCGTCGATCACACGTGTCCCGAGTGTGGAGCCACATGGCCAGACAGCGTTGTCGAGGGCACCGGTGAGGACGCAATCCGGTGTGCCGAGTGCGGCGCGAACGCCTCCTCCTTCGCATTCGAGTACGGCATCACAGCGGTGTTCGATGACGATCACGAGGTCGGTCTCACCGTCGGTGATGAGGGTGCCCACGACCTCGCCGAACGTGCCGAGGAGGCCATCGCACTGCCCGACAATTCCCGGCAACACCCGATCCTGCTGTACGAACCGTCGGAGATGCCCGGGACGATCGGTCACCTCCGGCCGTTTCTCGGCAATATCGGGACGACACCGCCGATTGAGCTGCCGGATTCACACAACGCGGGTGATTTCGGCCAGTTCCTCATCGGCGCCGACCACGACTGGGGTCTCGAGGATGAGGCGGAACTCGAGGAACGCACGGACGGACACATGGACATCAACGCCGTCCGCGAAGGCGCTGTCCTCGTGTGTCCTGTGGAAGTTGACGGCGGCGGCATCTACGTCGGCGATATGCACGCGAATCAGGGCGATGGCGAACTCGCCTTACACACGACTGACGTGAGCGGGTACACCGAATTCGACGTCGAAGTGGTCAAGGATCTCGGTATCGACGGGCCACTTCTGTTGCCCAACGAGGAGGATCTGTCCCACATCAGCAAACCCTACAGTGACGAGGAGATCGAACGCGGGCAGCAACTCGGAGCTGAGTACGGTGTTGATGTCGAAGCCGACATGGGCCCGATCCAGATCATCGGAACTGGAGCGACAATCAACGATGCCACCGAGAACGCCTACGACCGGGCCACAACCCTGCTCGGGATGAGCGAAGGCGAGATCCGAACCCGGTGTACGTTCACCGGCGGCGTCGAGATCGGTCGTCTCCCCGGTGTCGTCCAGTTGACGATGCTCGCGCCGATGGACGTCCTCGAAGATCAGGGGCTCGCACACCTCGCTCGCGACCAGTACGACCTGTAGCGAGACATCGATAGGCAAACTCCCGCTTCTCGTGACATCCCTCATCCGCCGCGCATCGCAGGATGGATGCTGAGCGACGCGTCGGGCGGACACGCCTCTTCGAGGTCGGTTGTCTCGCCGTTAATCGAGATGCGCACACTCGGAGCAAGCTCGCCATCGTCACGATACAGGTGCCGTTTCGCACGCGGATAGGCCGACACGAACGTCTGCAGTGCGTCCCCTACTGTTCCACCGGTGAACTCGAGGGTGACCTGCTTTTGTCCGGTTGCACTTCGTAACCGGCCATAGACGATAACCTCCATGTGTGGACAATGGTGGTGAACCCTCCTATATCAATCGAGGATACCCCGAGGCGGTTGACCAGTCACGGTATACGGGTCGACGGAAGCCCTGATAGATGTTCGCCGGGACATGGCGGGGACGAACGCTCTCAGCCGTTCCGTCGGTCCGTATAGGCTTCACGGGTCTGCCGAGGCGGCCTGTGGCTCGCCCCGCCTGGCCTCCACGCGGTCGCGGAGCGCCCCATCAAGCGCGAATGGCCCCGGGCCAGTGATAAGCAGCAGGGAGGCGAGGCCGAACAGCGTGATGTGGGCGAGTACCGGGTCGTCGGGGAGACCAAAGAGCGTGAGTGTGAATATGGTGAGCGCCACGAGCGAGCCGGCGCGGGTAAACAGCCCAACCACGAGCGCCATCCCGAGAGCCGCCTCCGTGAGCCCCGCGCCGACGACCCACAGCCCGGCGTCAACCGGGACGACAGCCGTGAGGTCGTACTTCCCGATCACAGCAAGGGCCCGGTCCGGCGAGAGCAACTTCTGGGTGATCCCGAGGAAGACGAAGTTGAACCCGAGTCCGGCGCGGACAACCGTCGGGACGTATATCTCGTAGGGGTCGACGGCCCGGTTGAACCACGCCGACACGCGGTAGACGGGATCCAACTCGCCGTAAATAGTTTTCTCCGCGGAAGCGAGGCGTTCGAGCACGTGGTCGGCGCTGGGACGGCCGCTCCCGAGAAGGAAGATCGCGATCAGTCCGGGGACGTATTCGTTTGCGAGGGCCAGCTCCGGAAGACTGACGGCTCCGACCAGGTAGACGAAAAGCGCCATCGCGGCAGCCACTCGCGTGGCCAGTCCGAACAGGAGCAGGAATCCCACGGTGATCTGGAACAGCCGTCCTGGCACCGCCACGGCCTCGAGTGCCACCGACGGGCTGAAGAGATAGCCGGCGAACCCTGCCCCGACGAGCGGAAGGCCGAAACTCAGCCGGAGCAGCCACGGGAGTAGATCCCGGTAGTCGTCCATCACCGCTCTGAAGACGGCGATGTCGCGGCGCGCCGGACGAACGTAGAGGTACGTGGCGGCTACGACGACTACAGATACCCCGCCACCGCCAAGCAACAGGACGTTGAGCGGGTTCGCGAATACCTCGAGCAGAAACGGCACGGCGTCACCGCCTTCCACGGGATCCGTCACGTAGTCGACGTGTCCAGCGACCCTGCCGGTCTCAGCGACAAGAAGCGCCACGACGCCGGTCATCAGCCGGGAGGCAGTCTTTCTCATACGCTGGTGAGCCGAACGATGCGACTAAAACAGAAACTGAGCGCCCAGACGGGGTGTGAACGGCAGGCCGAGCGCGACGGACGCCAGTTCGATACACTGCGGGCGGAACGCATCATCCTCCCGTCCCCGACGAACAGCGACCCGGCGAGCCCACCAGGGTCGACGTACACCGGATTGAGTGTGCTAGTCATGTGCTAGCATGTCCCTCGTTTGATTTAAATGTACTGGCGAGTGATACGAACAGCTATACGCCCGTGAGCGGTTTCGACCATGCTCACGACGGTATAGCCGTCAGTATCACTCGAGGATCGGCGTCCCGTCGGCCTTGGGGCCGAGTTCGGGGCCAAGGGGCGAGTCGTCGGGATCGATCTGCCGGCGCTTCTCGTAGTCCGTCGAGCGCTCGACCGGGACCCGGCCCAGAGCCGTGATCATGTCGACGTACTCCCGGAACGAGCGGTACTCGCCGTAGTCGCCGCCGGCACGCTTGGTGATCTCCTCGGAGAGGATTGTCCCCATGAAGTCGTCGGCACCACAGGTCAGCATCTTCAGGCCCTGGGCGTCGCCGTACTTGACCCAGGAGGACTGGATGTGGTCGACGTTGTCCAGGAAGAGCCGCGAGACCGCGATCATGAGTTCGTCCTCGTGGCGTGTCGCGCCGGACTCGACCATGCCGCGCTCGTGGAGGGGGGTGTTCTGGTGGACGAAGGAGAGTGGGACGAACTCGGTGATGTTGCCCGTCCGCTCTTGCAGGTCGCGGATCACCTCCAGGTGCTCGACGCGGTGGGCCTCGTTGTCGACGTGGCCGTACATGATGGTCGCGGTCATCGACAGGCCGACGTTCGCGGCCGCCTCCATCGCCTCGACCCACTCGCCGGTGCGGATCTTGCCCGGACAGATGACGCCGCGGACTTCGTCGACGAGGATCTCTGCGGCGGTGCCCGGCACCGAATCCAGCCCCGCCTCCTCGAGGCGGCCGTAGACCTCCTCGTAGGACCACTCGGTCCCGCGGCGGGCGTGGTAGGCCTCCTCGGGCGTCATCGAGTGGACGTGGACGCCGCCGACGTCCATCGCCCGGATCTGCTCGCAGTAGTTCCCGGGATCGGTCTCGTAGCGGGCGGGCGGCTTGTAGTTGAGGTCGCCGCGGTCGCTGGCTTCGAGTATCTCGCGGTGCTCGTCGTCCAGCGCGAAGGCGGGGTGGAGCCCCGAGACGGAGGTCACCTCGTAGACCCCCAGATCGAGCGCGTCGCGGACGATCTCCCGGGACTGGGCCGGTGTCTTGGTGAAGCCGGGATGATCGGCCTCGCTTTCGGCGAGGAACTGCTCGGAGCGGTCCTTGAAGTTACAGAACAGACAGCCCGTGTTGCAGGCGGTGGTGACGTTGTTGTTGATGTTGGCGACGAAGGTGACCTCGTCGCCGACGACCTCGGCCCGGCGCCGGTCTGCGGCTTCGAGGACGAGTTCCTTGCGCTCGCGGTCGATACCCTCCCGGTCGGTGCCGGTCGTCAGGAGTTCGATCCCGTCGGCGACAGTCAGGCGGTCGCCGTCGCGGGCCTTCGCCAGCGCGTTCTCGAAGGACTGGTCTGTCTCGGGCCGCCGGGAGAAGTCGAACTCGCCGCGGGGGACTGCGGCATGGGGAACGTCTGGCATTGTGAATCACTGCCCACCGCTGCGATAAAAGTTGACGGGTCCCGGACCGGGTTGCCGGACCCTGCGACGCGAACTGAAACCTTCTTGAGTCGGCCAGCCGCCCCTCTACGTGATGACCAGTGTCAAGGACTTCCGGGTCGCGGAGCCCGCGACCACGACGGACCTGGGGCGGGGCGCGTTCGTCTTCACCGACGACTACTCGGTGTTCGACTGGGGGAAGATGCCCGACGAGATACCCGAGAAGGGCGCCTCGCTGTGTACGATGGGCGCGTTCAACTTCGAACTGCTCGAAGCCGATGGCGTCCCGACCCACTACCGCGGCGTCGTCCACGAGGGGGCCGAACGGCCCCTGGCAGAGGCCCTCGACGCCGGCCACGCCCCCCGCGAGATGGCGATCGACCTGACGCAGGTCCCCGACCTGCCCTTCGAGGGGGATGGGACGGACGACCCCAGCGGCTACGACTACGACGCCTACCACGACGCCGCAGGGTCGAACTACCTCGTCCCGCTGGAGATTGTCTTCCGGAACCGCGTCCCCGTCGGGTCGAGCCTGCGAAAGCGCTCCGAGCCCGAAGAGCACGGCCTCGACGTCGATGCCTGGCCCGACGAGGCGGTCGACCTCCCCGAGCCGGTCGTGGAGTTCTCGACGAAGTACGAGCGACAGGACCGCTACCTGACGGGGGTCGAGGCCGACCGGATCGCCGGCGAGGCAAGCGTGGCCGACCTCGAGGCGGTCGCACGCGAGGTCAACCACCTCGTGACGGAGCGTGCAGAGTCGGTGGGGATGGTCCACCAGGACGGCAAGATCGAGTGTCTCTCCCACGACGGCGAGATCCGGGTCGCGGACGTGGTGGGCACCTTCGACGAGAACCGCTTCTCCTATCAGGGCGAACAGATCTCGAAGGAGGCACTACGGCAGTACCACAGGCGGACACAGCCGGGGTGGGTCGAGGCGGTCAGCGAGGCCAAGGCGCGAGCGCGACGCGAGGGCGTCGCCGACTGGAAGGCGCTGTGTGACCGCGAGCCGGAGCCTCTCGACGGTCGCATCGTCGAACTGGCCCGCGACCTCTACTGTGCCGGGACGAACGCCTACGTCGGCCGGGCAGTCTTCGACACGCGCCCCATCGACGATGCGGTGGAAGCGATCCGGGAGCTGTGAGACGGAGGTGGCGACGGACAATCACAAGCGTTTTCGCCGGCGGCGACCGTCACTCGACCGATGACCGGCTACACCGCCACCGTCACCGTCCGCCTCAAGCAGGGGGTGCTCGACCCCGAGGCCGAGACGACACAGCGCGCGCTCGAACGGCTCGGGTTCGACCTGGGGGACCTGCGCTCGGCCGACCAGTTCGAACTCGACCTGGAGGCCGAGGACGCGGCGACCGCACGCGAGCGCGTCGAGGAGATGACAGAGCGCCTGCTCGCCAACCCGACCATCCACGACTACGAGGTCGACGTCGCCGAACGATGATCACGGTCACACTCGCCACGCGGGGGTGGCCCGCGTGAGCGTCGCTGTCGTCCGCTTTGGCGGGAGTAACTGCGACCGGGACACCGTCGAGGCGCTCGAACAGCTCGGGATCGACGCCGAACTCGTCTGGCACGAGGACGGCCTCCCCACGCAGGCGTCGGGGGTCGTCCTCCCGGGTGGGTTCTCCTATGGCGACTACCTCCGGGCCGGCGCGATGGCCGCCCGCTCGCCGATCGTCGAGGAGGTCCGGGAGGCCGCCGAGGAAGGGACGCCGGTGCTCGGCATCTGCAACGGCGCACAGATCGGCTGCGAGGCGTCGCTGACCCCGGGCGCGTTCACGATCAACCGGAGCGCCCGCTTCCAGTGCGAACACGTCCACATCCGTGTCGAGAACGCCGAGACGCCGTTCACGCGCGCCTACGAGGACGGCGACGTCGTGAAACTCCCGATCGCCCACGGGGAGGGCCGCTTCGAGATTCCCGACGACCGCCTTGAGGCCATCGAAGCCGACGACCGGGTGCTCTTCCGGTACTGCGAGCCCGACGGAACCGTCACCGCCGACGCGAATCCAAACGGATCGAGAGGCGACGTTGCGGGCGTACTCGGCGAGGTGGACCACGTCGCCGCCTTGATGCCTCATCCCGAGCGCGCGTCGCTGCCCGACATCGGGCCGACGGACGGACAGGGAATCCTCCGCGGATTCGCGTGACGTGGCCCGAGAGCGCCGGCTGGCGAATTTTTCGAAGGGGATAGGATGGGGGAACGGGGGCCGGAGCGTGTGACACTACCGAATCGGGCTCCCGGCCCTACGAAACTGTAATGCGCGGTGTCACTAATACCTCAGCCTGCCGGAGTGAAAGTGAAAGTGGCTTACACAGATCGTATACGGTACGCTCAGATGGGCCGTGTGGGGGCCGGCCGTCAGTCAGCCCCCTGTGGTGGTACGTGACCGCAGTGGTTGCAACACTCGACTCCCCGCCCGATCGAACCGTGACCGCACTTCGGACAGTTCCAGTTCATGATATCCCACCGTTGTCTCCCCAGCTACTAATATTGCAATATTAATAGTTCAACCCATTTAACTGGTCCCCAGCCGCGGCGTGCCAGCCGGGCGCGAACAACACGGCTATTTGGCCGGTTCAGTTCGTCTACCTCGCAAGCGGCATCGAGTAGCCTCGCTCGCGCTCGCGGACGGCCTCCCAGGTTCGCTCGCACTCACAGGAAACCTGATCGAAAACCGACGGATCCCCCCGGAGGGAGAAGTCCTTGATCGCGCGCTCGACGCGGTCGTCACACTCCCCGCAGTTGTGCGGCCCGCGATCGGAGCCACCCCCGACGGGGTCGGAGACGACGATGACCTCGGCGTCGGCAGTCGCCTCCAGGACCTCGGCGACGCTCCAGAGCCAGGGCGGGCGGTAGCCGTCGTCATAAAAGAGATCCTCGACCATCGTGTGTCGCTGCACGTTGCAGGGGTTCATCGAGACAGTGTGACAGCCCTCGACGCCGGCACACCTCCGCACCGATCGCTTCATGTCTTCGATGGCCTCCGACTCGGTGAGGAAGGGCGGCTTCATGAGGAGGTAGGCCTTGATTCCGGCACCCGCGGCTCGTGCGTCGGCGGCGGCGCGTTCGAACTCCGCGAAGTCGAAATACTTGTTCACGCAGTCGTGTCGGACGCGGTCGGTCGCCGTCTCCAGCCCGATTGCGACGTCGGTTTCGAGCCCGCAGTCGGTGAAGTCGTGGATCTTCTCGCGATCGACGAAGTCGGGCAGGGATTCGACGACGATGCGGTCGCGGTCGGCGAACGTCTCGGCAACGGCCCGGCGCGTCTCGGCGCCGACCTCGCGCTCGTCGAGGAAGGAGCCGGAGGTGTAGATCTTCACCTGGCCGGCCGGCTCCTCGGCGGCCTCCCGCTGGTCAGCCTCGTAGTCGAGACACGTCTCGACCTGTGCCATCAGGTCCTCGTGAGCTACCTGTCCGCCCTCGACGCTCTCGGCGACGTAGCCACACATGGTGCAGCCGCCGGCGCGGGCCCACCGGCAGCCGCCGGTGTTTAAGATGATCGTCAGCGAGTCGTAGACGCCGTCGGGTGTGTTGTCCTCGTCGAGCCAGACGCGGGTCGGCTCGCGGGGGTCGTAGGTCTCGTTCTTGCGGGAACGGATCTCCCGCATCGCCTGGTTGTGGGCGTCCATCCCGCGGCCCTGCTCGTAGACCTCGGGGCTGGGTTTGCTCATTGGCGGTACGAAGCCGCCGGGCGCGTATATCGCCTTCGTTACCGGGCAAACGGAGCGGCGACTCGGCCGTCAGGCGGCGTTCGTCTCTGCCCGCTCTGCTTCGAGGCTCTCC
The DNA here is from genome assembly GCA_036626435.1 of Haloarculaceae archaeon. Lineage (GTDB taxonomy): Archaea > Halobacteriota > Halobacteria > Halobacteriales > Haloarculaceae > SW-9-67-25. Next base: position 13,583 of record JAZKRS010000021.1, read on the forward strand.
AGGGCTTCCTCGATGACGCGCTTGTAGGTGGCGACCGGCCGGTCGTACTCCTCGCGGGCCATCTGGGCGTACTCGTTGATGCCCTCGCCGTCGAACGCCTGGATGCGCTCGGCAGTTCGGTCGGCGGCCTCGACGACCCAGCGATCGCGCGTCGCCTCGTCGACCCTGTTTATCGACTCGGGGCGGATCGAGACGTTCACGTCGCCCTCGTCGGTCTCGTAGGTGCGGGGCTTGCCGACGACGGCGACGTACTCGGGCGGCTCCAGCTCCCGGAGCATCGAGGCGGCGTCGGGCTGGTACTGGCCGGCGTAGGTGAAGTAGGTGTCGCCGTTCGGGTCGACGACCCGTCCCTGCCAGTACTCCGAGTCCTCGCCGACGTCCTCGGTCTCGGTGAGGGTGCCGACGACGAACACGCGGTTGGCGCGCTGGCCCGTCGGCAGGAGGACGTACACCGGCGCGCGGTCGTCGTCCGATTCCTTGAACGTGTAGGTCGCGTCGTTGAACTCGCGCGCGAAGACGCGGCGGGCGACCTCGCGGGTGGGCGTACTCGCCATTATATCGACCTCGCTTTGATGAGGACGGCTTCCGGATCGGCCAGATCGGTGATCCGCTCGACCTCGTCCGCCAGGACGTACCGCCCGAACGTCGGCCCGGTCACGCGGTAGTAGTAGCCCAGCGTCTTCTCGCGAATCTCGTCGGCCACGACGCTCGTGTCCAGAGCGTCCATGGCCATCTCCTGGGCTCCCTCCAGGGTGATGTCGGCGACGTCCTCGGTCGCGTCCTGGTCGAAGATGACCTCGTGGACCTCCTCGCCGTCGTCGAGGACGCCCTTGATCCGGAGATCGAACTCGCCCTCGACCTCGCCGTGTTCCGAACAGCGGCCGTTCTGGAGGACGCGCGTACAGCCCTCCTCGGGACAGCGTTTGATCAGCCCCGACCCGGACTGGATGTCGACCAGCGCGCCATCGACCTCGACTGCGTCGTCGCCGACCTCGATGTCCTCGTCGAGTTCCTCGATCGTGGTCGTCCGGTTGAGCTTCACCGAGTAGCGGCCCTGGTACTCGTCGGTGACGACGTTCCGGAGTTCGTAGACCGCCCCCTCCTCGAGTTCGGAGAGATCCGACTTCGACCACTTGGTGAACTTGATCGTCCCGGTTTCGTCGCCGAGCAGGCCGACCTGCGCGACGGCGTCGCTTTTGGCCTCCCAGAGGTCGACGACCTTCGCGGTGATGTCGATCCACTCCTCGGCGGCGTCGACGTCCGAGATCTGCCTGACGTCGTTTCCGCCGCCGACCAGTTCGTCCCGGTCCATCCCGGCCTCGTCGAGGTAGGTGTTCGTGACGCTCCGGCGTGCCTCGTCTAGGGGGACCTTGTACTCCTCGACGAGCGTCTCCAGGCGCTCCTCGACGTCCTCGACTGTGAGATCGAGACGGTCCGAGAACTGTTCGTGTATGTCTTCTGCGTGGGTACGCAAATCTGACTCAGTCATTGGCTTTCACTGTCTCCGCGTTGTTTTCGGTGGGAGACATACGCCGGTTGGTTCCCGCCGGTATAAAAAGTTCCGCAGGCGGGGTGAAAGTGAAAAAGGGCGGGCGAAAGCGGGACGGAAGGAAGCGGCGCCGGATCCGCCGGGAGCGGCGAGAGTGTTTTCCCCGCGGCGGCCCAACCGGGAGTCGATGACCGACCCGGACCGCCTGTCGCGGTTCGTCCGGACGAAGGTCCGGGGGGCCGGCCGCCAGTACGAGCGCGCGAAGCGGGCCTACGGCAGCGCCCGCGAGAGCGCGCTCGCGGACCTCCCGACCGACGACGAGGGGCGGGCGCGCATCGTCTGTCGCCGCCACGCCGAGCAACGCGCCGTGCCCCTGGAGGAGGGTGCACGCCCGGCGTGTTTCGACCCCGACCACCCCGACTGCCAGGGCTGTCTCGAGGACATCCGCGAGGGTCGAATCGAGACCTGGTGAGAGCCGACTCGACGGGTTTCTTTTGTCCGGCCCGCCCGACGCCCCCGTATGAACCGTCCACTCGTCGCCGTGGTACTCGCCGGCGGGACCGGCACCCGCCTCTACCCGGCCAGCCGCGAGGACCGCCCGAAGCAGTTTCTCGGCCTCGGCGGGGACAGCTCGCTGCTCGCGCGCACCGTCGACCGGGCGGGCTTTGCTGACGAGACGTACGTTCTCACGCGACCAGCCCACGCCGAGGCGGTCCACGACCACGCGCCGGGGGCGGCCGTACTTTCGGAGCCGGAACCCAAGGACACGGGCCCGGCGCTCGTCTACGCTGCCTCCCGGATCCGCGAGCAGGTCGGCGACTGTGTCCTCCTCTCGCTCCCGAGCGACCACCACGTCGAGGGCGACTTTGCTGCCACCGCACGGACCGCCGCCCGCGTCGCCGGCGAGACTGGCGGGCTCGTGACCGTCGGAATCGAGCCGACCCGGCCGGCCACGGGCTACGGCTACATCGCCCCCGGAACCGACCACGGCGAGTACGCGGCTGTCGAGCGGTTCGTCGAGAAACCCGACGCCGAGGCCGCGGCGGTCTACCTCGAGCGGGGCTACTACTGGAACGCCGGCATCTTCGCGTGGACGCCCGACGCGCTCCTCGAGGCCGCACGCGATTCCCCGCTGGCCGGCCTCGTCGAGGCGCTGGCGGCCGGCGATCCCGACCATGGCTTCGACGCCGTCGATCCGGTCAGCATCGACTACGCCGTCCTCGAAGACGCGACGGAGGCCGTCGTCGTCCCGGCGGCGTTCGAGTGGGACGACCTCGGATCGTGGGACGCCGTCGGGCGCGTCTGCGAGAGCGACGCCGACGGCAACGTCGTCCTCGGCGACGCGCTCGCCATCGACGCCTCGGACTGCGTGCTCGCCTCCGATGGCCACGTCGCTGCCGTCGGCGTCGAGGGGCTGGTCGTCGCGAGCTACGGCGACCACACACTCGTCGTTCCCCGCGACGCGAGCCAGCGTGTGCGGGAGGTCGTCGACGCGCTCCCGGACAGGTGAACCACAGAAAAAATGATATTGGACGGGGAACATGTTCGCCCCGGGCGGTCGTGATTCCCGCCTTCGAGGAACGAACCTGAGGATTAAAGCCCACGAACTAGTAAGACGGAGGTATGAAACGCCCTCACGCGATGGGTCGACGGGCCTACCTCGCCGCCGCGGCCGCAGCCGGGACAAGCGCGATTGCGGGCTGTTTCGGCGGAGCCACCGGCTCGAGCTCCGGCGGGTCGGAACAGGAGACGTATCTGGAGCCCCCCGACTCCCAGGTCGACCCGGAGGACCTCCCCTACCCTGGCTACGGACAGCTGCTCCCGGACGTGACGCTTCCGGCGCCTCTGCACGGCGAGGAGGTATCGATCAGGCAGTTCGAGACGGATGTCGTCGTGACGTTCTTCTACAGCTACTGCCAGACCGTCTGTCCCCGGCTCGTGGGCGCGCTCCGGAACATCCAGGCCGAAGCCGGGGCGGACGGGTACGGCGACGACGTGACGTTCCTCGCGATCACGTTCGACCCCGAGCGCGACACCGAGTCACGCCTCCGCGAGTACGCCGGGAACATGAACGTCGACCGGGATGCCGATAACTGGTACTTCCTGCGCCCCGAATCCGTTTCGCGGGCCGAGACGGTCGTCAGCGACGAGTTCGGCGTCGCCTTCCAGCGCACCGAGCCCGAGGACATGGATATGTACATGTTCAACCACTTCTCTCTCACCGCCCTCGCCAATGCGGGCAACTACGTCGAGAAGGCCTACACCGACAAGCGGCCAGCCTGGCAGGAGATCTACGGGGCCTTCGAGACCCTGCGCGAGCGGGAGGGGTGACGATGCGCCGCCGCGACTTCGTCGCCGGGCTGGGCGGCGTCGTGGCGCTCGGCGCCGCGGGCTGGTACGCCGTGGCCGGAAACGGCGCTGACAACGTGGCGGCCGGGGACGACGAGACAGGCGTCGAACCCGTCACAGTCGAGACGCTGGACGCCCCACACAGCGACGCTGGCACCATGACCGTCCCCGTACCGGGGAGTGTGACAGTCGTCGACGTGTTCGCGACGTGGTGTGCCGGGTGTGACGACCAGCTCCGCAGCCTCGCCAAGGCCCGCGAGCAGGTCGACGGGAGCGTCCGGTTCGTGTCTGTGACAAACGAGGCCATCGGCGGCGGGCTCACGCGCGACGATATCCGCGAGTTCTGGCGCGAGCACGCGGGCCGGTGGCCCGTCGGGCTCGACGACGAGGGGAAGCTCACGACCCGGCTGGAGGCGCGAAACCTCCCGCACACGGCGGTGACCGATCCTTCCGGCCGCGTCGTCTACGCGGAGCAGGGCGTGACGAGCCCGGACGCCGTCGTCTCGGCAATCCAGCAGGCACGCACACGATGAGCGTCCCGGTCTCGCTGACGATCGTGGCCTTCACCGGGGGCGTCGCCTCCTTTTTCGCCCCCTGTGCGTTCCCGCTCCTGCCGGGGTACGTCGGGTACTACGTCGGGCAGGCCGACAGCGAGACGCCACTCGGCGGCGCCCTGGTCCGTGGGATCGCCGCGAGCGTCGGCATCTTCGCGGTGTTCGCAGCCCTCGGCCTCGTCGTCGTCTCGGCCGGCCGGGCGCTGATCAACTACCTCGTCTTCGTCGAGCCCGTCATCGGGCTGATACTGGTCGGCCTCGGCGCCGCGATGGTGGCCGGGCACACGCCGACGCTACACGTCGCACTTCCCGAGCGCCGGGCGTCGGTGGCCGGGTTCCTCGTTTTCGGTGCGGGGTACGCCGTCGCCGCCACGGGATGTATGGTCGGCGTCTTCGCGGCGGTCGTCCTCGAAGCGGCGACGGCCTCGCCGCTGGGCAGCGCGTTCGCGGTCGGCGGCTACGCCGCCGGGCTGAGCGCCCCGCTCGTGGCCGCGACTGTCGTCGCTGCGGTCGGCCACGACCTCGGGACACGGGCGCTGTCGCAGTACGCAGACCGGATCGAACAGGTCGCCGGCGCCCTCATCCTCGCGGCCGGCCTCCTCCAGCTCTACGGCTCGGCGCAGCTTCTCGGCTGGTAATAAAACTGCATCCGAACATGTTCAACTTTCTGATACAATATTGCCGCCACCGGGAAGATGTCTATGGAGCCCCTGTTATCCGAACTGGAAGTATGAAATGGACAACGCGGCGGCGCGTGCTGAGCGCGCTCGCAGGGACGGTCGCTGTCGGAACACTCGCAGGCTGTGGTGGCAATGGCGGCGGTGACGGCGGGGACGGCGGAGGCGGCGACACCGACACCCCGACGCCGACGCCGACACCCACGCCGACAGCCACGCCAACACCCACGCCGACGCCGCAGATGGAGACGGTACAGGTCGGGCCGGGGGGCGAGCAGGTGTTCGACCCGGATTCGCTGGAGATATCGCCGGGAACCACCGTGACGTTCGTCTGGGGCTCCTCGGGTCACAGTCTCATCGTCGACAGCCAGCCCGACGGCGCCGACTGGCAGGGCGTCCCGGAAACACAGGACGAAGGGTACGAACACAGCCACACCTTCGAGGTGACGGGGACCTACGAGTACCACTGCGAGCCCCATCAGATGTTCGGGATGGAGGGAACAGTAACCGTCACCGGGTGATACGGGCTGCTGTAAGTCATACTGATACTGACGGCTATACGCCCGTGAGCGATGTCGACCCCCCGCGGGGTCGACGATGCTCACGAAGGTATAGCCGTCAGTATCACTCCCCGTCGGCGGCCTCGTCGAGTGCGAGTTCCTGTCTGCCGGAGACGACGGCGTGGAGGTGTTCGAGGACCGTCTGGACGCCGCTGGCCCGGAACAGTGTCGTGACGGCCTCCTCCTCCTCGGCCTCCTCGATTACCCGCTCGACGTCCCCGACAGGAATCGACAGCTCGACCGGCTCGTCGAGCAGATCTTCGTTCTCCTCGATCAGGTAGATGACCTCCGCGAGTTCCCGCTCGAGGTACTCGTATGGGTCGAGTGACTCGCTGTCGTCGTCAATCACGAGCCTGCGTGTCCGGCCGTCGTCGAGTTCGAGCCGCATCACCGCGCTCTCGATGCGGTCCTCTTCGAGGTACGTGGTCAGCACATTCTCGAAGAAGTCGGTCGTCATCTGGTCGCCACGTGGCTTCTCCTGGAGCTTGTCGTCCGTCATCGTACGTCCAGGTGGGGCTGACACGCTAAAAGAGGCTTCCCCCGAGTCCCGGGAACCGGGAACGCGGACTGCGGGTTCGCCGGTCCCGTGCCCGCGGGGTTTATATCAGGAGCCGCCACACTCCCCGGATGTGGTCGGGGAAGATCAGCCGACAGACGCAGCTTCACGGCCAGCGTTGCGCACGCTCGCGTCGTCGATGCGCTCGGTCCGGACCCGACTTCTCGGGGGAGTGCCGTGGGGGACGCTCACCCTCTGTGTCCTCCTCGTGGCCGTCTACCTCGTCGTGCAGCGCGGCGCGGGGGGGCGCCCGCTTACTATCCCCTTCACGTCGTGGTCGTACAGCCAGCCGCTGGGCGTCCTCCTGAGCCCCGTCGCCCACCTCGGCCCCGACCACCTGATCGACAATCTGGTCGGGGTGCTCGTGTTCGGTTCGATGGCCGAGTACATCGTCGGCCACGTTCCCCGGGACGGAACCGGGCGCGACCGGCCGTGGAAGCGCGCTGGCGCGCGAGCGTTCGTCCTGTTTCCCGGGGCGGCATTGCTCGCGGGCGTCGTCGCCAGCGCGTTCTCGTGGGGCCCGACACTCGGGTTCTCGAACGTCGTGTTCGGGTTCGCCGGCCTCGCACTCGTCCGGTATCCGCTCGGAACTGTCGTCGCCCTGTCGGCCCGGGATGCCCTGGCCGTCGTCGTCCGGGCAGCCGAACAACCCATCTTTGTCGCCGGGCGAACCTCGGCCGCCGACCCCTGGTTCGTCGACACCGCGGTCCAGAGCCACGCGTTCGGGCTGTTACTCGGCGTGGCGGTCGGGGTGGGGCTGCTGGTGGCCCGGGACGCCGACCCGCCGTCACCGTTCCGCCTGTGGACGGGGGTCGCGCTCTTTGCCCTCGTCCAGTCGCTGTGGGCGATCTGGTGGCCCCAGGGGACAACCTACGTGCTGGCCCGCGGGCCGGGCGTGGCACTCGTCGCCTGTCTCGCGACGCTGGTTACCGTCGGGGCGGCTCTCGCCACCAGCGGCGTCGGGCCACTCGGCGACGAGCGCACCCGACAGGTCGGCTTCGCGGCGCTCGTCGTCCCCCTGGCCGTCACGGCCGGGATCGCGGTGCCGATAAACGCCACGGCAGACGTGACAGCCCCGCCGGACGCGGAGACAGTCGACGTGGGCGGGTACGCAGTCACGTACGCCGAGGGCGTACAGAACCAGCGGCTGGCGCCGTTTGCTGCCGTCACCGGCGAGCCCGCGCGCGCAAGCGGCGTGCTGGTCGTGGACCCGAAACGGGGTGTCTGGACGCGGGCAGTCTCGACCCAGGCTCTCGCGAGCGACGGCACCGCCGCCGTCCGGCTGGGCGGGCTCGGCTGGGACCGGACCGTCTTCGCCGTCCGGCGGGCCTGGGAGACGGCCGACGGCGACGCCGCCTCTCAGGTCTGGGTCAACCCCAAAGATGGCGGTTTCCACCGCGTGTACGCGTCCCCACCAGCCCGGGCCGCCCCGGTCGTCGAGGGCTACAACGTGACCGTCGTTCCGAGGGGTGTCCGGTTCCGACTCCGCGTCAGCCGGGACAACGAGACTGTCGGAACTATTCCGGTCCCGGACCGCGGCAAGAACGTCACGCTGGGCAGACTCGAAATTCGGCGGGAGGGGGAGCAGCTCGTGGCCGTTGCCAACCGGACGCGCGTCGTCGTCGCTCGTCGGAAGTGATAGCCGTCAGTATGAGCGCGCGGCGGCCGTTTGCGACCGAAAGAGCGTTATCGGCCGCGTCGCTCGGTTTCCACATGTCTCTCCGCGTGGCTCTCCTGGCGGCGGCCCTGGTTCTTGTGGGCTGTGTTGGCCCCTTCGGCGCCAGCGGGCCCGACACGACCCCGAACGGGACCCCCGACGTGGACGCCGGAGCGGCAACGACCACACCCGCGGCTACCGCCACGAACGGGTCGAACCCGTGGGGGAAGCGGACACTGACGGTCGGGGTGGTGAACACCGCCGGTTCGTGGCGCGACGTGACCGGCCACGTGGCCGACGCAATCGAGTACTGGGAGCGAAACGACGCGGACTACGGCCGATACGAGGTGGACTTCGACCTCCGTCCGACCGCCTCCGACCCGGACGTCGTCGTCAGGTACGTCGAGGACATCTCAGTCTGCGGGTCGCCGAACTACGACGGCGGCGCGGGCTTTGCCTCGCGCATCACAGCCGAGAACCCCCCGGATCCCCCGGAGTACATCTGCGTCCGGACAGGCTTCGACGAGGCGTCGACCAGCCACGTCGTCAAACACGAGTTCGGGCACCTGCTCGGCATCGCCCACGGTGACCCCCCCTACGACCTGATGAGTACCGATCACGAGTACACCCCGATTCCGCGTCCAGGGTCAGACGCGCTCGCAGCCTCGCGCCCGCGGGAGAACCTCTCGGTGTACGTCGACCGTTCGACGATCTTTGCACGCAGGGACGCCGTGGCACAGCGCCAGCTCGAGAGCGTCTTCGCGTACTACGAGCGCGGCGCGGCCGGGGCTATCGAACGGGACGTGACAATCAGGGAAGTGGACGACAGGGCGGCGGCGGACGTGGTGGTCACGTTCCCGCGCCAGTCACCCTGTGACAGGAACCGGCCCGGCTCCTGCGTGACACTGGATGCGCGCCCGGACGGGGAACCACAGCTCAGGGTGGCGATAACGACGACCCACGAGGACACGTTCGGCTGGCACGCCGGCTTCTGGCTCGCCGTCGCCCTCGGCGCCGACGATCACAGCGACCTCCCGCCCCCGTTCCTGAACGCCTCCTTCGACGACCGGCGCGGGGAGTGGTGGGCCGACAACGGCTGATAGCCGTTAGTATGAGCCAGCCCCGGCAACTTAAAGGAGCCGAATATGTTCAAATAGTTCCTGGGGGCTGGGAATCTGCGTCTTTCTTATGGCGAATCCGGAACGAGATTAGCTCGTAAGGGATCGGTATGCCACAACAAGAACCACCGAAATTGGACGACGACCACGAGGAACGCATCAAGGGCACACTGAGTGCGACGAGACAGATAGCCAAGAAACTTGATTTCGACGACGAGCTGGACTTCAAGATGGGTCTGCCGGATCCTCAGCGCCGGACGGTCCTGAAAGCCGGCGGCGCAGCCGCGATCGCCGGGATGCTGGCTGGCTGTCCCTCCTCGCCGGAGTCCGAACAGACGCCCGAGCCGGAGGCCGGGGGGACGGCGACACCGACCGCGGAGCCCAGCGAAGACAGCGCCGGCGATGGCGAGGCAGAGCGCAGCGAGACGGTCCAGATCGAGGCCCACCAGTTCGAGTTCCGCCCCCAGGAGTTCGAGGTCCAGCCCAACACGGAGCTGACCATCGAGTTCACGAAGTCGACCTTCGAGAAGCAGCAAGACTTCACGCTCCACTCCTTTTACCTCGAGGCCCCCTACGACATCGGACCGATCGAACTGCCGGAGAGTACCACCGACGACGTGATCGAGTCGGTCACCTTCGTCGCTGATGAGAAGGGGTCGTTCGACTTCGAGTGTGCGATCTACTGTGGCGACGGCCACGCGCAGATGAACGGCCGGCTGCACGTTATCGAGCAGGGCGAGGAGGTTCAGGAGCTCGACTACACCAACATGGAGACGCTGAAGGAGCGCCACGAGGTCATCACGCCGGACAGTGAGCTCCCCCAGTCGGCCGAACACGACCTGGACCTGCGGGATATCATGGTCGTGACCGAGCGCGAGAACGCCTCGGTCTCGATGATCGACACGATCAACGACGATTTCATGGGGCGCGTCCCGGACGTCGGGAAGGCGATCCACGTCCACGACTTCCACCCGGACCTGCCCGAGCAGGGCCGGGAGGGCGCGTACGTCTACACCCAGTCCCGCCAGGGCGAGATGTTCAAGATCGACCTGTTCGGGTTCAATCGGGTCGCCGTCGCCGACGCCGGCACGGACGCCCGTGACATCGCAGTTTCGCAGGATGGCGAGTGGGTCATCGGCGGATTCTACAACCCCAACCACCTCGTCATCTGCGACGCGGAGACGATGGAGCCGATAAAGCGCATCCCGACCCGGACGGTCAACCCCGACGGCCAGAACGTCGGCAGCCGCGTCTGCTCGCTGTACGACGTGCCCGGGCAGGAGCTGTTCCTCGCGGGCCTCAAGGAGGGCGGCGAGGTCTGGCTCATCGACTACAGCGAGGGCGACACGGGCGAGGACAGCTTCCCGGTCGTCGCGACCCTCGACTGTGGCCGTATCCTCCACGACGGCTTCTTCACCGAGGACGGCCGGTACTTCATGATCGCCTCCCAGGAGGACGACCAGATCGACGTCATCGACTGCCAGGAGCAGGAACACGTCGCCGCCATCCCGATGGACAACGTGCCCCACCCCGGGCCGGGCGCGCTGTACCCCGAGGAGGACCGCGCGTTTACGACCCACGCGGGTGCGGGCAGCGTCGGCGTCTGGAACACCGAGACGTTCGAACGGGAGGAGCTGATCGACACCCGCGGCCCCGGGCTGTTCATCCAGAAACACGAGGAGAGCGACTACGTGTGGGTGGACGTCATCCTCACCAACTCCGCGGACGACGCCTACGTCTACCTGGTTGACCCCGAGAGCCTGGAGGTCGTCCAGGAGATCGACTGCAGCCAGTGGGGCGCAGCCGCGACCATCCATCCGGAGTTCAGCCGCGACGGCTCGAAGGTCTACATCAGCGCCTGGCAGGGCGACACGCAGGGCATCTTCGTCTTCGACCCGAACACGGGCGAGAAGATAGACGAGATCGGAACGGACGAGCTGATGCGTCCGACCGGCAAGTTCCTCGGCCTCCGCGCCGAGGGCCACTGACGACAGACGAATCGACTCCCAGCCGACCCCCAATTCGAGGCTCCACAGATGACCCACACGCCGACAGATCCCGACGATCGACCCGCGCGGGTAGCCGGCCCACTCGCACTCGTCAAGCACCTGCGCGGTGAGGGCTTTACCGTCATCGACGCCAGCAGCCACGAGGCCCTGGCACAGGTCGGGACCGGTCGCCAGCCCCACACGCTCGCGGTTCATCCCGGCGGGCGATGGGGGTACGTCCCCTACATGGGGTCGAACACCCTGGAGGTCATCGACCTCGGGAGCCTCGACGTGACGGCACGCCTCGCACAGGACCAGATCGGCACAGCTCCCGTGGGCGCGGCGCTGACCCGCACGGGCGAGTACCTGTTCGTCAGCTGCTACGGCGGGCTGCCCGACCACGACTCGCCGGGGCTTTCGGTCTTCGCGACGGGCGGTGGCGACCTCGCGCTGGCAGCGCAGTTGCCCGTCGGAACGGCCGGCGGCGTCGCGGTCGACGTCCGCAACGACGTCTGGGTCGCGCTGAAAGATCAAAACGCCGTCGTCCGGCTGGCAGGGCAGCCACCCTTCGACGACCGTGACCGCTTTTCCGTTCCCGGCGACCCGCAGGACGTGGCCTACGCGGCCGCCTACGGGTTGCTGGGTGTGAACAACGTCGACGACGGGAGCGTGACCTTCCTCGACACGCTGGCGGGCGAACTCCGCGGGACGGTTCCGGCACCGAACCCCCGCGGCGGAACTGCCGTGCCGGCTGCCGGCCGCTGGTTCGTCGGCGACACCGAGGACGACGGCGTGACAGCGATCGACGTGACCGCGGTCCGCGCGGGGGCTGGCGGCCGACTCGACGGCGCAGCCGACCGCGTGGCGCTGGGGACGCCGACCGCCTTCACCGACGCGACGCCGGACGGGGCCGTTCTCGCGATAGACGCGTACGAGGACGACCGGGTCACCTTTCTCGACCCGACCACCCTCGACGTGGTCGCGAGGATCCGGACCGGCGAGACACCACACCACCCGCGGTTCAGCCCGGACGGCGGAGTCTGTTATGTCCCGAACACCGACGAGGACACCGTGACCGTCCTCGACACGACGCAACTCCGGGGTGACGACCCGACGGCCCCGATCGTCACCACCATCGACTTCCCCGACGGGTCGGCCCCGTCGGGCTGTTTCCGTACCGACAGGAGAGAGTCCCTATGACTACGAACACCATTTCCACAGGCAGAGAGCAGACAGTAACGCGGCCGACGATCGTCAAGAACGCCGCGAGCAGTTACTTCAGCGCCGTCGATCTGGAGGGCAGAGAGGTACTCGGGCAGGTGGGGACCGGCCGGTATCCCCACACCGCCGTCTTCCACCCCGACCTCCCGCTTGCCTACCTGCTCTACATCTCCAGTGCACACCTCGAGGTGCTCGACCTGGAAACCCTAAAGACGGTGCAGCGAATCGAGAACATGGGCACCGCGCCCGTCGGGAGCGCACTCGGGCCTGACGCGGAGTATTTCTTCGCCGGCACGGCAGTCGACATGCCCGGGACCGACGAGCCGGGTGTGATCGCGCTGTCGATCGCCGACGACGGGTTGGTCGAACACGCCGGGACGCGAGCGCTGTCGCGCTGTTCCGGGATGCGGATCGGCCCCGAAGGGAGCCTGTACGTCGCACAGAAACGCGAGTGGGAGGTCCTCGAACTGAGCGCGGACGCGGACCTCGAGGTCCGTGACAGCGTTCCGACCGGTCAGGAGCCCCACGACATGTACGTGCTGGCCGAGGACGGGCTGCTGGTCGTGAACAACAGCCTCGAATCCGCCGCGACGGTCGTCGACCTCGAGACGATGACCGTCCGCACCGAAATCGAGACCGGGCAGAACCCCCACGGATTCGCGGTCGCCGACGGCCCCGGGTACCGCTACGGGCTCTTCCCGGCCCGGGACGACGACCACTTCGCAGTCGCGGACCTGGACGCCGCGGCGGCCGGCGAGGCGGAGCCGACCGAGGCGCTGATCGACGTCGGGACGTCAACCGGCTTCGCCGGGACGACGCCGGACGGCCGCTACGCGATCGTCGACTCCTACGACGATATGTTCGTGACCATCCTGGACCTGACCGACCTCTCGGTTGCGGGCCGCGTCGATGTCGGCGGCGAGCCGTTGCACGTCGTCTTCGCCGATGACGGCGCGGAGTGTTACGTCGGGAACATGGAGCGAAACGACCTCGCTGTCCTCGACACGTCGCCACTCGCCGAGGGTCGGCCCGGGGACGTGGCCGTCACGGGGCGGATCACGGGTCTGGGTGAGAAGCCGAGTGGCATCTTCCAACCGGAGGTGAACGCATGATCGACCTCACGCGTCTCATCAGAGGCCTGGACAACCGGCCCGAACAGATCCGCTACGAGAAGCGCCACACCAGAGACGCCCTGGTTCCGCTGGTCGTCTGGAACACGACGCCGGCGTGCAACCTCAAGTGCAAGCACTGCTACTTCGGCGCCTGCGACGAGCGCGACAGCGAGGAGTTCTCGACGGAGGAGGCGAAGGGGTTCATCGACTCGCTTGCCGAGATGGACGTCCCGGTGCTGGTGTTCAGCGGCGGCGAACCCTTCTTCCGTGAGGACATCGCGGAGCTGACCCGCTACGCGACAGAACAGGGGCTTCGCCCCATTGCCTCCAGTAACGGCACCTTCCTCACCGAGGAACGGGCCCGGAACGTGGCCGACGCCGGCATGCAGTACGTCGGCGTCTCGCTTGATGGCATCGGCGCGACGAACGACGAGTTCCGCGGCGTCGACGGGGCCTTCGAGAAGGCCCTGGAAGGGCTGCGAAACGCCCGCGACGCCGGCATGGGCACGGGTATCCGGTGTACGATGACCGAGGGGACCGTCGACGACGTGCCAGAGGTTGTCGACCTCCTGATCGAGGAGGACATCGATCGGGTGAACATCTTCCACCTCATCTACTCCGGGCGGGGCGGCGACATCACCGACGTCGACCTGCCCTTCGAGAAGATCCGGGAGATGATCGACTATCTCTACGAGCGCACGAAGGAGATTGCCGACGACCACCCGGACAAGCAGCTGCTGACGGCGGGCAACTACACCGACGCGGTGTATCTCTACCACAAGATCCGCGAGGACATGCCCGAACACGAGGAGCGCGCGCGGGAGTTGCTGTTCGCGGATGGCCCGGGGCGGGTCGTCAAGAACGGCGACGCCGGCCCGAAGGTCGTCAACGTCGACCACCGCGGCGACGTCCACCCGAGCATGTTCCTCTCACAGTACACGATGGGGAACGTCCGGGAACAGCGTCTGGACACCATCCTCGAGGAGAGTGACCTCTGGAAGAAGCTGGCCGAGCCCTCGGAGCACCTGAAGGGCAGGTGTGGTGAGTGTCCCTGGAAGGAGGTCTGTGGCGGCAACTCCCGCGCCCGCGCTGCGGCTGTCGAGGACGACCTCTGGGCCTCGGATCCGCGGTGTTACATGAGCGACGAGGAACTCGGGCTGGCCACCGGCAACACGCCGATTCCGCCCCTCGACGAATCGATCCCGTATCCGTAAACCCATGACCAGAGAACCGATCACCCGGACCGACACAAATCGAGGCCGCGACGGCCTGGCGCCGACGGCAGAGGAGTCACTGGCACGGGAACCGCAGGCAGCCACCGGGGAGGGAAGCGAGCGGGCAGTTCCACGGAGCCTCCGGCGGCTGACCTGCCTGCGCGTCACCCACGACACCCACTCGATGGGTCTCGTTGGCGAACTCGCACCCGACGACGCTCTCGACGCAGCCCGCGAGATCCACGACAACGATCGGGTGACCGAGTCGATGGTCCTCTCGACGTGCAACCGCCTCGAGGTGTACGTCAGCACCCGGACGCCGGACCCGGAGGACCGTGAGGCTGCCATCGAGGCAATAACGGACGCGCTCGCGCTCCCGCCGGACGCGCGGGTCTGCGCCGGGCGCGACGTCGCGACACACCTGGCCCGGGTGACGGCGGGCATCGAGAGCGCCGTCCTCGGCGAGGACGAGATAGCCGGCCAGGTGAGCGACGCCCTGGCGGCCGCAAAGGAGGCGGGGCTGGCCGCCGGCGTGCTGGGCCGGGTCGGGAACGCGGCGCTGCGGGCCGGCCGGAAGTGCCGCGCCGAGACGGCCATCGACGAGGGGCCGGCCGGCTACGGGAGCGCAGTCTGTCGTGTCATCGCCGACGAACTCGACGGCCCGCCTGCGCGGGTCCTGATCGTCGGCGCGGGCGAGATGGCGAGTGCTGTCTCGCGGTCGGTCCGGTGCCGGTGGGACGCCCGCGTCGACGTGGCAAACAGGAGTCCGGCCCGCGACCTGACGACGCCCGACGGGACGTGGTGGACGCTGGACGAACTGGAGACGGCAGTCGACGGGGCCGACGCGGTCGTGACTGCGACCGGCGCCGACCGCCGTGTGTTCGAGCGGTCACACGCCAGCCAGTGTGAGGGGACCGTCCCGGTCGTGGACCTGGCGACGCCGCCCGACGTCGCGGCCGGCGTTCGGGACCACCCCACAATCGCGGTCACCAACCTCTCGGATCTCGCGGCGGCGGTGCGCGCGGCGACCGACAGGCGGCGTGGGGCTGTCAGCGAAGCGGAGTCGGTCATCGAGAACGCGGTCGACCGGCTAGTCGAGTGCGAGCGCGAGAGCCAGGCCGAGGACGTCATCCGGCAACTCCACCAGGAGGCCGCCGACCTCCGCGCGGCGGAACTCGAGCGCGCGAAGGACCGTCTGGCCGACGGCGAGGCCGACCCGGAGGAGGTCCTCGCGGACTTCGCGAGCGCCCTGACCGGACAGTTGCTGGGGCCGGCCACCGACGAGTTACGGACCGCAGCCCGCGAGCGCGACGAGACCGCGCTCCGGGCGGCCCGCCGGCTGTTCGACCTCGACGGGGGTGAGGAGTCGTGACCCCGACGTCGCTCGTGCTGGTCGGACACGGCTTCCCACGCAGACCGCACGCGCGCCACCCGGCTCACGACCACGCCGAGCGCCTCCAGGAGGCCGAACCCCTCGACGAGGTGACCCCGGCGCTGATGAAGGGCGAGCCGAGCCTGGAGACGGCGCTCCGATCGATTCCGGGGGGTCGTGCCGTCGTCGTCCCGCTGTTTGTCAGCGACGGATACTTCGTCGGCGAGGCGCTGCCAGAGCGGGTCGAGGACAACCGGCCCGAGGGCCTGACCGTCGAGTACGCACAGCCGATCGGGACCCACGAGGAGGTGACGGACGTGATCACAGGGCTCGCGCTGTCGGCCATCGACGGCCCCCCCGAGGGCGTCGAACTGGCGTTGCTCGGGCACGGCTCCGAACACGGGTCGGCGAACCGGGAGGCAGTCGGGAGCCACGCCCGCCGGACCGCAGAGCGGGACACCTTCGCTGCGGTGCGGTCGTACTTCATCGAGGAGGAGCCGGGCGTCGAGTTGCTGCCGACCGAGGCCGAGGCCGAAGAGACCGTCGCAGTCCCGGTGTTCGTGGCCGAGGGCGGCCACGTCAGAGAGGACATCCCCGAACAGCTCGGAATCGAAGGCAGGGACGGCACGGTCGAGGGGACGCACGTAACGTGTACCGACCCGGTCGGAACCGATCCGATGGTAGCGGGGATTGCCTTCGGGCGTGCGATGGGTGCTCTCCGCACCGCGGGGTGGGAGCGAGAGCTCGACAGCGCCGCAAAACCGGCAAAACAGATACGGAGGAACACGCCATGACCGAGCGCGATCCGGAACCGGTCTACCTGATCGGCGCGGGGCCGGGCGACCCCGAACTGCTCACAGTCAAGGCGCGACGGCTCCTCGACAGCGCGGACGTCGTCATGCACGATTCGCTGGTTGGCGACGGGATCGTCGAAACGCTGCCCGCCTCCGCCGAGAGAATCGACGTCGGCAAGCGCCCCGACGACGGCGGGCGACGGTGGAAGCAGGCGGAGATCAACCGTCGCATGGCGCAGGAGGCACGCGCCGGCAACGTGATCGTCCGGCTGAAGGGCGGCGACGCCACCGTCTTCGGCCGCGGCGGCGAGGAGGCGGAGTACCTCGCCGGGGAGGGGATCCCCGTCGAATTCGTCCCCGGCGTGACGAGCGCCATCGCGGGGCCAGCCCTGGCGGGGATCCCCGCGACCCACCGCGACCACGCGTCGAGCCTGACGATCATCACGGGCCACGAGGACCCGACCAAAGACGAGAGCGCGCTGGACTGGGAGGCGCTCGCTGCCACCGTCACCGCTGGCGGCACACTGATTATCCTGATGGGCGTCGGACGGCTACCGGACAACGTGGCGGCGCTCCGTGCTAGCGGCGTCCCCGGCGACACGCCGGTCGCCTTCGTCGAGCGGGCGACCTGGCCCGACGGCGACGTGACGCTCGCGACGCTCGATACCGCCGTCGATGTCCGGGACGAGGCCGGCGTCGAGCCGCCGGCGGTCGTCGTCGTCGGCGACGTGGTCGGCGTCCGGGAGGAGGTCGAGGACCTGCTCCTGTCGTCGGTCAGGCTCCCCGAACCGGCGATGACCGGCACCCCAACCGAGACACCCATGCTCGTCGAGTGGGAGGACGGCGAGACCACCGTGGAGACAGTCGAACCCCCCGAGCCATGAGCTGGGGCCACGACCTCTCGCGGGCGGACGCTCGCCTCGTCGACGGCTTCCAGAGCGGCTTTCCCGTGACCGAGCGGCCGTTCCGTGCCGTCGGCGAAGCTCTCGACGAGCCGGAGGAACGCGCTCTCTCGCGGGTGCGCCGGCTCAGCGAGGACAGCGTGTTCCGGCGCGTGGGGCCAGTCCTGAACCCGCCGGTGATCGGGAGCTCCGCGCTCGCGGCGCTGTCGGTCCCCGAGGCGCGCTTCGAGGCGGTCACAGAGGTCGTGAACGCCTACGAGAGCGTCAACCACAACTACGGCCGCGAGCACCGCTTCGACATGTGGTTCGTGGTGACAGCGGAGACCCGCGACCGGCGCGAGGCGGTCCTCGACGAGATCGAGTCCCGGACCGGCTGTCAGCTCCTCCGGCTCCCGATGCGGACCGAGTACTACATCGATCTTGAGTTCCCGGTGGTCAACGACGACCGCCTGGCCCGCGAGGGGTGGTCGTCGGAGACACCCGTCGAACCGACGCCCATCCGGGACGGGGCGTGTTCTGATCTCACGGCGCTGGACCGGCGGCTGATTCCCGCACTCCAGGACGGGCTGTCGCTCTCACCGACGCCGTACCGCGACGTCGCCGAGCGAGTCGACGCGTCGGTCGGTGACGTGCTGGCGGCAATCGAGCGCCTCAGCGACTGGAACTGCATCAAGCGGATCGGCTGTGTCGTCAACCACCACGCGGTCGGGTTCGACCAGAACTGCATGGTGGTCTGGGACGTCCCCGAGGCGGAACTCGACGAGCGGGCCGTCGCCGCAGGCCGACAGCCCTCGGTCACGTACTGCTGTCACCGCCCCCGCCGCGAGACGGCCGGGTGGCCGTACAACCTCTTTACCATGATCCACGGACGCAGCCGCGAGGCCGTCGAGGCGACGATCGACGAACTCGCGGCCGAGCACCTCCGGTGTGACCACGCCCGGCTGCACACCACCGAAGTGCTCAAGCAGACCGGCGTGCGGTACTCCGACCTGCTCGCGTCCGACGCGACGGCGACGCCCGATCCATGACCGACGCCGACCTCGACCGGACGGACCGGGCTATCGTGAACGCGTTCCAGGGCGGGTTCCCGGTCGTCGAGGAGCCCTTCGAACCCGCCGCTGTGGCGCTTTGCGAGCGCGGCGTGGACGTCACGGCCGGGGAGGTGTGCGAGCGAGTCCGGGCGCTCGTCGAGGGCGACGTCCTCTCCCGGTTCGGGGCGCTCGTCGACGCCAGCGCCATCGGGGGCGAAGCGACGCTTGTGGCGATGGCCGTTCCCGAGGAGCGCTTCGAGGCGGTCGCAGAGGCCGTCAACAGCTACCGCGAGGTGGCGCACAACTACGAGCGCGACCACCACCTGAACATGTGGTTCGTCCTCTCTGTCGCCGACTCCGACCGGATCCAGGGCGTCCTCGCCTCGATCGAACGGGAGACCGGGCTCGACACCTACAACCTCCCCAAGTTGCGGGAGTTCGAACTGGAGGCGCTGTTCCCGGTCGCGGGGCCGCTCTCGGATGGGGGGGTAGACCTCTCGGATCTCGGTCCGGACGTGACGCCGGAGGGCCGCGACGCGCTTCGCCCCCGCGAGCGCGACCTCGTGGTCGAACTCCAGGACGGGTTCCCGCTCACCCCGACGCCGTACGCCGACGTGTCGGCCGCCGTCGGCGCCCCGACCAACTGGGTCCTCCGGACGGTCCGGCGGTTCCTCGCAGAGGGGCGGTTCCGCCGCGTCGGCGTCGTCCCCAACCACTACGCGCTGGGTTACACCGAGAACCCCATGACGGTCTGGGACGTTCCCGACGGCGACGTCGAGACGGTCGGGGGGGCGGTCGCGTCGTTGCCCTTCGTGACCCACTGCTACGAGCGGCCCCGCCACGAGGGGGTCTGGCCGTACAACCTCTTCGCGATGGTCCACGGCCGCTCGTCCGAGGAGGCGTCGGAGCGGGTCGAACGGGTCCGCGATGCCATCTTCGAGCGGTGTGGCCCCGTCGACGGCGACAGGGTCGATTCGACCCGAATTCTGAAAAAGACCGGAATCCGTCTCGCCGAGCGCGCAAGGGCCAACACCGAATGGTGAACGTCGCGCTCTCGCTGGCGCAGGTCGTCGTTGCGCTGGCTCTCGTGGTACTCAACGGCTTTTCTGTCGCTGCAGAGTTCGCCTTCGTACGGACTCGTAGAGCCGACGGAACGCCCACAGATGGTGCCACGACGCTGCTGGCACGTTCTCACGAATATCAGTCAGGTCCTCGAACACGATGTGCGAACAGTCGTGTTCGATGGCCTCAGTCACGATTTCGGTGGCAACACGTGCGATTCTGACAACAATCATATCTAGCGATTCACCGACCGCTGCAGAGACTAGAACGGAATACCGATACGTCTCGTACTTTCACGAACCCGCGTCAGCAATCACACTCCCTGTCGTTCGCTCCGTCAGTTCCGCCTCCCTGTCGAGTTGATCCAGTTCCCACGCAAGATACTCACGGAGGCCTTCTTCCAAGGGTCGATGCTCGATCCCGAGCTCTTGTTCCGCCTTCGAGTTGTCAACGAGAATCTTCGTTCCGCCGTATGTACGGAACATCTCTGGTTCCATTCCCTCTGGCGGCGTCGTGACCCACTCCAGCGGCGTGGTCGCCTTCGCGAGGAGTTTGAACCACAACGGCGAGACCTTCCGCGGTGCCGGGACACCCGTAATCTCCGCGGCGAGGTCGAACACTTCGACTACCTCTCGCGGTTCGCTCGATATGATGTACTCCTCTCCAGGGTCCCCGTGCTCCATCGCGAGGAGATGTCCACGAGCCGTATCCTCAACGTGATCGTACGGGAGGGCAACCTCTCGGGGGAGCATCGGGAGGTCGTCCTGTAACCAGTTCAGGAACGGCTCGCGAAGCGATCCGTACTCCTTGTCTTCCGGCCCGTAGACGCCGCCTGGCTGGACGATGACCAGCGGCAGCCCGTCCTCCATCATCGGCTTGGCGACCTCGTAGTGAGCACGCCACTTGGTCCGGAAGTAGACACACAACCCCGGGTCGTCGGGCCGGTGGGTTTCGTCGACTGTCTCGCCGCCCGTGTCCCCATAGACGCCGACAGTGCTGGTGTAGACCCCCTTGGGAATGTCCAGTTCGTCTATCAGCTCGAGGACATTACGCGTGCCATCAACGTTGATGCGCTCGGCCGTTTCACGGTTTCTCGGCCCCGGGCCGATAAACCACCACGCGGCCATGTGGAATACCCTATCCACGCCGGCCATCGGCTCGCGCATGGTCTCTTTGTCCGTGATATCCCCCTCAACGACGGTCACCTCGTCGGGGAGATGAGTCGCGTTCGACCGGGATCGGGTCAGTGCGATAACCTCGTGACCGTCCAGTAGTAACTGTTTGACTACGTTCCGTCCAATGAAGCCAGTCGCTCCTGTGACGAAGTACTCCATAGTGTGTGTGTGTGTGTGTAATTTACAACCATGAAAAATTACTGGGTTACACCGAATCCGACGGCCGATACGCGCCCTGGCGCTGTACATCCTGCGCGAACTCACCTGACACGGATCAAAAGTTACGTCGGCCGGTATAGTATCAGTCCATGTATACAGGCTGAGCAGGGCGAGTGTCTCGGGGCTTGACCCCGAGAGTGAAGCCCGTCAAACAATTTTGGTACATTTATATTTCTAGCCAGACACGTTCTGATAACGACCAGAAACAACCCCTCAAAGCATGGAATTGAAGACCTCAATTCCTTTGCTGGTCGTTTGACAGTTTGGAAATGTGGCTCCTCTCAACAACCGCCATCGGCGGTGCGACGGGAGTTTCAACGGGTTGTGGTGGAGCGACCGATCCTCACGGACGCTGCGGTGTGTTCGGGT
This sequence comes from Haloarculaceae archaeon, assembly GCA_036626435.1. GTDB lineage: Archaea > Halobacteriota > Halobacteria > Halobacteriales > Haloarculaceae > SW-9-67-25. The sequence continues at coordinate 35,002 of JAZKRS010000021.1, forward strand.
GTTAAATCCGCCTGCTGGTGCCGTGCAGCCCTAAACGGCGAAGCCCCGGAGCTTGTCCCCGAGGTACTTCACTGCAGAACGCTTTTGTATTTCTTCAGCATCATACAGAAGTTGTGAGCAACACGCTCTCGATAGTATACGTGGGTGTTTACCTGTGTTCGGTACTTCTGGCTGGTACCTTCGGATACCGGGCGCTCCGCACTGAAATGCGATCGAAACTGTGGTTCGGAACACTGATGCTGGGAGGGGCTCTGTGGGCACTTCTCGCAGCTGTTGAAGTGGTACTCCCCAATGGACCGGCTCTCACGGTGATACAAGTCGTAGCTATTGCTGTTGGACTGAGTATGTCGCTTTTGTGGGTACTTTTTACTGCTGATTATACGTATCGGTCGATACGTACGAATTCTGTCACCCGTGTCTTCGTCGCAGCATACGTCTTGCTACTGGTGACAGTACTCACAACCCCACTTCACGGGTACTATGCATCGTTTACAGTCCATCAAACACCGTTTTCTCACATCGAACTCATATCGGGCCCGGCTAGGATAGCGGGAATAACGTACGTACTCGTGGGAATGGCTCTTGGAACCTACTATTTGGCAAGTCTCTTCGAGCGAGGGCGCTCCCGAGTAAGCACTCCAACAGCAATTCTCGCTGGTTCAGTCCTCCTGGGGGTGACTCCGTTCATCGGGTCTATACTTGGACTCATGCCGATTCCAACGTACGACCACACACCGTTGGGAATCCTGATTTTCGTACTCGGTGTTGGCTATATTGTGACCCAGCACGATTTCTATGAACTCTCTCCAATTGCCCGTAGGATCGTTATTGACGATATGGCAGATGCGATGTTCGTTCTTGATACTGAGTTACGTCTTGTTGATTACAACGCTGCTGCTACGACAGTGGTTCCCGAAGTGACGACAAATACCGTCGGAACATCGTTAGCAAAACTGCATTCAGAACTGGCAGATCTGGTTATGAAATCGCAAGGGGAACAGAAGGAAATTACCCTAGTAATTTCGAATGAGCCAAAGCATTTCTCGATTCAAATTTCCGATATTATACAGAATCGAACCACGATCGGAACCGTTCTTATTCTCCACGATATCACCACGCTTCGCAAGCGTGAACAACAACTCGAACAGCGGAACGAACAACTCGATCAGTTCGCAAGTGTCGTGAGTCACGATCTCCGCAATCCACTCCAGGTGGCAGCAGGTAGCATTGAACTAGCCAGAGAAGAGTGTGATTCCGAGCACCTCGCTGTTGTTGATGATGCTCACGACCGTATGCAGGCGTTGATTGAGGATCTGTTGACACTCGCCCGCCAAGGGGAGAAGGTGACGGAGGTTGAGTCAGTACCGCTTCGCGGAGTGGTTCAGAACTGCTGGCGGAGAGTCGAAGCCACCGACGCAACGCTGGTTGCCGAAACGGAGCTTACAATCCGAGCGGATCAGAGTCGACTCCAACAACTGCTCGAAAACCTCTTCCGGAATGCAATCGAACACGGTGGTGAGGACGTGACGATCACTGTCGGCGAGCTACCGGAAGCGAACGGCTTCTACGTTGAAGACGACGGTCCTGGAATCCCCGCACAAAAACGCGAACACGTGTTCGAAGCCGGGTACTCAACAAATGATGATGGGACGGGTCTCGGTCTTAACATCGTCAAGGAAATCATCGAGGCACACGGGTGGGATGTCTGCGCAACTGATGGAACCGATGGTGGCGCACGATTTGCGATTACTGGTATCGAAACCGAGGGGTGAAGAGACGCTCCAGCAGGTCTACGGAACGATCTCCGACAAGCCCGAGAAGATGGTCAAATACGAGAACGTCCCCCCCTGACGATGTCTAGAGTCGCGTTTCCGGAATAGCGCCCGCCCGGCACCACAGTTTTCGGTCCCGCCGCCCATCTGGCCGTATGACGCGCACTGCCGTCATCGCCGGGGTCGGCCCGGGGCTGGGCGAATCGCTCGCACGAAAGTTCGCGGCCGAGGGGTGTCAGGTCGCCCTGTTCGCCCGCTCGGCGGAGTACATCGAGAGCCTCGCGACCGACCTCCCCGAGCAAGGCGAGGGTCTCGCCGTGCCGACCGACCTCGCCGAGGTCGACCAGATCCGGGAGGGCTTCGCGGCGGTCCGCGAGGCGTTTGGCCCCGTCGACGTCCTCGTCAACCACGCCAGCGCCGCCGAGTGGAAGGGGCTGCTCGACAGCAGCGTCGGCGACTTCGAATCGGCCTGGGCGGTCAACGGCCGCGGCGCGTTCGTCTGCTCCCAGGAGGCCGTCGCCGACATGCGCGAGACGGGCGGGGGGACTGTCATCTTCACGGGCGCAACCTCCGCGGTCCGGAGCCGCGGGGGCGCGATCGGCTTCACGGCCGCGAAGTTCGCCGCCCGTGGCATGGCGATGGACATCGCCCAGGACTTTGGCCCCGAGGGTGTCCACGTCGCACACGTCGTCATCGACGGCCAGATCGACAGTGAGCGGGCCCGCGAGGTGTCGCCCGACCGCGACGGCGACACGTTTCTCGATCCCGACAGCATGGCCGAGACCTACTGGCACCTCGTCGAACAGGACAGCCCCGACACGATGCCCTTCGAGGTGCACATCACGAACGGCCCGCAGAACGCGGAGTTCATCTAGCGGCGCCCGGGAGTGGTCGTTCGACGGCCACGGACCACCCCGCAGCTTGCGGTCACCGGTCGTCGAGAAACGCCGCGGCCCGCTCGCGGCCCATGTCCACCAGTTCGGCGATGAACGTGGGGTCGCGGTCGAGTTTCGTCGAGCAGTGGAGGCGCTGGTCCATCTCGATGCGGTGAATCTCGGTCTGCGTGAACTCGTCGTCCGGGAGTTTGCCGTCGGCAACCCACTCGTTGATGCGCCGGATGAACCCCAGTTCCTGGTTGAGCGAGATGTTGCCCGAGAGTTCGTTGCGCCGGTCGGCAATCTCGTCGAGGCTGGTCGGTTCGCCCTCGAGTTCCTGCGGGTTGATCTGGATGATCCAGAGTTCGTCGGGCTTTCGCCCCGGAGGCTGGTGCATCAGATCCCTGACCGGCGGGTTCTGCGAGAAGAGGCCGTCCCAGTGGAGGTGGCCGTTGATCTCGACCGCCTCGAAGATGTTGGGGACGGCAGCCGAGGCCAGCACCGCCTCGACGGTCACGTCCTCGTTGGCGAACGTCTCGAAGACGCCGGCGTTGATGTTGACCGTGCCGACGACCAGGTCGGGGGCGTTCGCTTGGCAGTGGTCAGGGATCACCTCGAAGTCGATGTGGGCCTCCAGCACCTCGCGGATGCGGTCTTTCCCGATCTCCTCGCCGGGCATCTGGTAGGGGCTGACCTGGGGCAGCGGAACCCCGCTCGACTCCATCTTGTTGAGTGTCATCACCCAGGAGTTGAGCATCCGGTCGCTGTAGCCGTCCGCCGAGAGGTCGTCCCAGACCGAATCGAGGATGCTCGCGGCCTCCTCGGACGTGCCCGTCACCAGGCCGTACCAGGCCGCAAGCGCGTTGAACGCCCCGCCCGAGGCGCCGCTGATGCCGACCAGTTCGTACTCGTCGTTCCAGTCACACTCTACGAGCAGCGTCTCCAGGACGCCGGCTGTGAAGGCAGTGTGGCTGCCCCCGCCCTGGCAGGCGATGGCGACGTTCGTTGATTCACTCATCACTCGTAGGTGTGCGTGTAGCCGCCGTCGAACAGCAGGTCCCCGCCGTTGAGGTGGCTGGCGTGGCTGGAGAAGCCGAAGACGAAGAGGTTCGCAACCTCCGCCGGCGTCATCATCTCCTTGGTGCGGGCCTGGCCCAACATCACGTCCTCGACGACCGCCTGTTCGGAGATGCCACGCTCCTCGGCGGTGTCCCGTATCTGGTTGACCATCAGCGGCGTCATGACGTAGCCGACCGAGACCGAAAAGCCCCGCAAGCTCCCCTCCCCCTCGGCGGCGATCGCCCGCGTCAGGCCGGTCATGCCGTGTTTGGCGGTGATGTAGGCTGCCTTGGCCTGGGTCGCATAGTGCCCGTGCACGGAGGACATGTTGGCGATGGCGCCCACGCCGTCGTCGGTCGACTGGATGTGGGGGATGGCACGCTTCGCGGTATAGAAGGGCGAGCGGAGCATGACGTCGGTCAGGAGGTCGTATTTCCCCATCGGGAACTCCGCGATGGTGTCGATGTGTTGCATCCCCGCGATGTTGGCGACGTAGCGCAGGTCCCCCTCGCTCGCGGCGGCGGCGACGACCGCATCGACGTCGTCGTCGTCGGTCAGATCCGTCGCGATCGGGTGGAAGGAGCCGGAGGCGTCGACTTCCCCTACGAGATCCGCCGTCTCCGCGAGGCCGTCCTCGTCGATGTCCGCCCCGACGACCGTGAGGCCGTTGGCGGCGAGTGCGACGGCAGTCGCCTGTCCGATGCCCGACGCAGCACCCGTCACGAGCGCCACGTTGTCCGCGGTAAAGCGGGGGTCCTCCATGACGAGCAGGTCCCCGCGGGTCAGTTCCGGCGCGCTCAGTTCGAAGTCACTGTCGGTCATACGCTTGCGCTTCTCCCCGGCGACAGATAACTACATCTCACGTCAGGGTAACGTGGCCCTGATCGCCGTCGTGCTCGCGGGCGGCCTGTGGTGGCGTCGACGCGGCTAGGCCAGCAGTTCAACCCCGAGCACGAGCGCGCCGACGAGCGCGAAGACGACGCCAAGCCCCAGTTCCATGAGGTCGCTGGGGACGTACTTGCCGACGCGTGTGCCGATGGTGCCACCGACGAGGACGCCGGGCACCGACCAGGCGACGACGTACCAGACCGGCGTCGCAGAGAGTGCGTGGACGAGCGCCCCCGCCCCGGCAGCGATGCCGAGCGTGAAGACGCTGGTGGCGACGGCCACGCGGGGCGGGAGCCGACACCGGACGATGAGCTGGGTGGTGACGACCTCGGGCAGTCCGGCGCTGATCAGGCCGGTGATGAACCCGCCCACGGTCGACAGCCCCACGCCCGGCGGCCGCCAGCAGGTGTCGTAGGTGTAGGTTTCCCCGTCCGCGGCCTCGATCGTCGTCGTCCCGCGGCCGGTGTTTTTTTCTTCCAGGTACGGCCCCTCGTGGGCCCCCGGTTCGTAGTCGTCGGCCGGGTCGTAGTAGACCAGGAAGGAGCCGAGTACGATCAACCCGGCCCCGAAGAGCAGCTTGAGGAGGGTCGGGTCGACGTAGTGAGCGCCGACTGCGCCAGCGACGACCGCCGGGACCGCGCCCGCGAGCAGCCACTTCGCAGTCCGATAGTCCACGACGCCCTGCTGGACGTACGACCGGAGGCCGTTGCCCATCCCGAAGACCTCCGTCAGGAGGCCGGCACCGATGGCCTGTGCGGGAGCCAGGCCCACGCCGAGCATGAAGAAGGGGCTGAAAAACAGTGCCCCGGAGACCCCGGCGGCGAGCGCGATCGTCGAGAAGACCACGGAGGCGGGGAAGACCCACCAATGGGCGATGAATCGATCCACCGTGAACGCCGTCGGCGCGCCGGCACCGCCCTCGGCGGCCGCGGCCGTCCCGACGACGGCGACGAACCCGACGGCGGCGGCGACAAGCGTCGTCCCGCGTCTCATCCAAAGAGCGCGTCGATAGTTTCGTCGTCGGGCGTCCAGCCACAGAACTCCCCGCCCTCGAAGGGCAATTCCACCGAGGCGACGTAGTTGCACAGGCCGACGTAGAAATCACAGATGAGGCCGACCGCGACCACCTCGCCGGGGTCGTAGGCCGAACACAGCGCCCGGTGGACCTGGTCCGTCACGTCGCCGGTGGCGACCGCCCGGGCGTACTGCAGGAGGACGTACTCCTCGTCGGGGAACGGCGAGAGGTCGTCCCCGCCGATAGCGCGCATCTCGTCGGTCCTCACGCCCTTTCCGCGTGCGATGTCGATGTGCTGGTGCCACTCGTAGCGAGCGCCCCGCGCCCGGGCGACGGTGAGGATGACAAGCTCCTTGGTCCGGGGCGTGAGCTGATCATAGAGGGTGTTCAGGTACTCCAGGGTGGCCTCCAGCAGCTCCGGGTTGTGCGCCCACACCCGGAAGATGTGGCGGTCCCCCAGGTAGTCGTCGGTGAACAGGTAGTGGTACTCCTCGGGGATGTCCTCGATACCGAGCAAGTCGAGTCGGGTCACAGCCGGGAGTGAGCGGAGGCGAATTAAATACGCATCTCACGCCAGCGTAACCGGGTGAGCCCCGCC
>JAZKRS010000022.1:0-39039 GCA_036626435.1 Haloarculaceae archaeon
TCGGCATGTCGCCGCCGTCGCCGCCGTCGCCGCCGTCGCCACCGTCACCGCCGTCACCGCCGTCACCGCCGTCGCCGCCGTCGCCGCCGTCGCCGCCGTCGCCGCCGTCGCCGCCGTCGCCGCCGTCACCGCCGTCGCCGAGACAGCCAGCCAGCGAGACAGCTGCCCCGCCTGCTGCCACGCCGCCAACCTGCTTCAGGAGTGTTCGACGCCGATACGAGTCGGTCAACGACGACCTATTGCGCTCTGACATAGTGACTCATCTCAATCCGATGTAGACATACTACATAATCATTGGGGATACTGTTCGAGGCGCCAGCCCAGGACAGAAACTATGAGGGTGGGCCCACACCTTCGAGATGACCATGTACACGGTGGTAGCCGGAATCGATACGGACGAATCGCGCGCACTCGCACAGGCAAAAGCAATCTCCGCGCTCCCGAGCGCCGACGAGGAGGTCAGGGCAATCCTCCTCCACGTGTTCGGCGAGAATCCCGAGGGCGGAACCGTAGAGCAGGTGAAGTCGGTCCGGCGCGCGCGGGACCACCTCGAAGAGGCGGACGTCACCGTCGAACTCGAGGGCTCGTCCGGCAACCCCGCGGAGACGATACTCCGGGTCGCAAAGCGGGAGGGCGCCGACCAGATAATCCTCGCCGGGCGAAAGCGGACGCCGACCGGGAAGGTTCTGTTCGGGAGCGTGACCCAGAGCGTCATCCTCGACTCGGACCGCCCTGTGCTGGTCTCGCCGTCCGAGTAGCGCCGACCGGCTTCTGGCCGCTACGCCCGTCTCCGGGTAGCAAAAACTACAAATGACCGCGCTGCAGGTAACATAACGAGGACCAATAGTATGAACTTCGAGCCGAGTCCCGAACACTCGATGATCCGGTCGACCGCGACCGAGATTGCCGAGCAGTTCGGGCCCGAATACTGGCGCGAGATGGAGGAGAGTGGCGAGTTCTCCCAGGAGTTCTGGGACGAACTGGCCGAGGCGGGCTTTCACGGCCTGCTGGTCCCCGAGGAGTACGGTGGGGCCGACATGGGGCTCCAGGAGATGGGGCTGGTCATGGAGACTCTCTGTTCGGAGGGGTGTGGCATGGCCGGCACCTGGTATCTCGTCCTGACGGCCGGGATGGCCGCGGTCGGCCTGCGCGAATACGGGACGGACCGACAGAAGGAGACGTATCTCACGGACATCGCCACGGGCGATCGGAACTTCTCGATCGGTATCACCGAACCCGAGGCGGGGACGAACACGCTCAACGTCGTGACCCGAGCCGAAAGAGAGGGCGACGAGTACGTCCTCAACGGGCAGAAGGCGTGGATCACCTACTCCGACATCGCCGACAACATGATCATCGTGACGCGGACGACACCCGTCGACGAGGTCGAGCGCAAGACCGACGGAATCAGCCTGTTCGTCGTCGACATGGACTCGCCCGGGATCGACGTCTCGCCAATCGAGAAACACGCTATCAACTACTCGAACTCCTGTGAGGTGTTCCTCGAAGACGTGCGCGTCCCCGAGGAGGATCTGCTGGGCGAGGAAGGCGGCGGCTGGTGGCCGCTCGTGGACATGCTCAACCCCGAGCGTATCGGCTTCGCAGCCGCGGGGACCGGCATCGGAAAGCTGGCCGCCGAAACCGCCATCGATTACGCCAGCGAGCGGGAGGTGTTCGACCAGCCCATCGGAACCCACCAGGCTGTTTCCTTCCCGATAACGAAGGCGTACGCGCGAATGGAATCGGCCGCACTCATGCGACAGAAGGCCGAGTGGCTCTACGACCAGGGCGAGGACTGCGGCTACGAGACGAACGTCGCGAAGGCGACCGCCGTCGAGGCCGGCATCGAGGCGGTAAAGCAGTCGATGCAGGCCTTCGGCGGGTGGGGCTACGCGACGGAGTACGACGTCGAGCGGTGGTGGCGCGAGATCAACCTGACGCGGCTGGCCCCCGTCACACAGCAGATGGCGTACAACCACATCAGCCAGCAGCTCGGATTCCCCAAGTCCTACTGATGTTCGACAAACTGCTCGTCGCGAACCGCGGCGAAATCGCGGTCCGCGTCATGGCCGCCTGCGAAGAACTGGGCGTCGACACTGTTGCCGTCTACAGCGACGCCGACAGGTCGGCCGGTCACGTCGCGTACGCAGACGAGGCGTACAACGTCGGCCCCGCGCCGGCAAGCGAGTCGTACCTCGACGGGGAGACAATCGTCGAGACTGCGAAGAAGGCGGATGCCGACGCGATCCACCCCGGTTACGGCTTCCTCGCCGAGAACGCCGACTTCGCCCGCCGGGTCGAGGAGACGGAGGAGCTGACCTGGGTCGGCCCGCCCAGCGACGCGATGGGGGAACTCGGCGAGAAGACGAGGGCTCGAAGCGTCATGGAGGAAGCCGGCGTCCCCATCGTCCCGGGGACGACAGAGCCCGTCACCGACGCCGAGGAAGTGCGCGAGATCGGCGCCGAGTTCGGCTACCCCATCGCGATCAAGGCCGAAGGCGGGGGCGGCGGCCGCGGCATGAAGATCGTCCGAAGCGCCGAGGAGGTCGAGGACGCACTCGAGAGCGCACGCCGGGAAGGTCAGGCCTACTTCGACAACGACTCGGTGTACGTCGAGAAGTACCTTGAAGCGCCCAAACACATCGAGGTGCAGGTGATCGCGGACGACCACGGCAACGTCCGCCACCTCGGCGAGCGCGACTGCTCGCTCCAGCGTCGTCACCAGAAGGTCATCGAGGAAGCCCCCAGCCCCGCGCTCTCGGCGGAGCTCCGCGAGCAGATCGGCGACGCCGCCCGCCGCGGGGTTCGGGAGGCGGGCTACACCAACGCCGGGACTGTGGAGTTCCTCGTCGAAAATGACAGCTTCTACTTCATGGAGGTCAACACCCGAATCCAGGTCGAACACACTGTCTCCGAGGAGGTGACGGGCATCGACATCGTTCGCTGGCAGATCCGCGTCGCCGCCGGCGAGGAACTCGACTTCGGACAGGACGAGGTCGAGATCGAAGGCCACGCCGCCGAGTACCGGATCAACGCCGAGAACCCGGCCAACGAGTTCGCACCCACACCCGGCCCGCTGGAGACGTACGACCCGCCGAGTTCCATCGGTGTTCGCCTCGACCACGCCGTCAACCAGGGCGACGAGATCGGCGGCGACTACGACTCGATGATCGCGAAGCTGATCGTCCGGGCCGAGGACCGCAAGCGCTGTCTCGAGCGCTCGAAGCGGGCCCTCGAACACTTCGACGTCGAGGGCGTCCACACGACGATCCCGTTCCACCGCCTGATGCTGATCGACGAGACCTTCGTTTCCGGCGATCACACGACGAAGTACCTCGACGAGGAACTGGACGCAGAGACGATCACCGACGCCGTCGACCGCTGGGGGAGCGAGCCGGCCGCCACAGGCGGCGAGGAATCCGAGACTCACGAGGTGGCCGTCGAGATCGACGGCAAGCGCTTCGACGTGGTCGTCGAGGACCTGCCACGGGCGGGCGCGCCGGCTGGAGGGGGATCTGCCCCCGCCGGCGGGGCCGGAACAGGTTCGGATACCACCGCGAGTGCCGGCGGCAGTTCGAGCACCTCGGGCGCCCCAGAGGGCGAACAGGTCGTCGCGGCCGACGGCGCCATCACCGCCGAGATGCAGGGGACGGTCCTCTCCGTCGAGGTCGCGGAGGGCGAGGAAATCGCGGAGGGCGACGTCCTCTGTGTGCTGGAGGCGATGAAGATGGAAAACGACGTCGTCGCACCACGGGGCGGGACGGTCGCGAGCGTCCACGCCGTCGAGGGCGACGCCGTCGACATGGGCGATACGCTGGTGGTCCTGGAGTGATTCGATGAAGGTACGCGTCTCCGGGGACACGACCGAGGAGGAGGCACAGATCATCGCGAACGCGCTCGCCTCGCAGTACCACGACGACGTGACGGTGGCGACCGAGGGCGGCGAGGAACTCACGAGTGCGGCGTACAACGGCCCCGGGCACGTGCCCGGCCCCGAACCGGAGATGGGGCCGACCGAGCGCGAACAGGAACTGTGGGAGGAGATCGCGGAGATCGAGCAGGGCGGCCCGGAGAAGTACAAGGAGCAACTGCCAGAACAGGGCAAGCAGTTCGTCCGGGACCGAATCGACCACTGGTTCAATCCCGAGCGGAGCTCGGCAGGCAGCCAGACGGCGTCTGGCGACGGGGAGGGTTTCCTCTTCGAGGACGGGAAATTCGCCGCGTTCGACGCAGAGGACAAGCTCCCCGCGGACGGCCTCATCACGGGTGGCGCGACCTTCGAGGGTCGGAACGTCCACTTCATGGCCAACGACTACACGGTAAAGCGGGGCAGCATGGCCGCGAAGGGCGTCGAGAAGTTCCTCCGGATGCAACAGCGCGCCCTGAAGACCGGGCGGCCGGTGCTCTACCTGATGGACTCCTCGGGCGGGCGCATCGACCAGCAGACCGGCTTCTTCGCGAACCGCGAAGGGATCGGGAAGTACTACTACAACCACTCGATGCTCTCGGGCCGGGTCCCGCAGATCTGTGTCCTCTATGGCCCCTGCATCGCCGGCGCGGCCTACACGCCCGTCTTCGCTGACTTCACCATCATGGTCAGGGACATGTCGGCGATGGCCATCGCCAGCCCGCGGATGGTCCAGATGGTCACCGGCGAGGACATCTCGATGGAGGAGTTGGGCGGGCCCGACGTCCACTCCCAGTACTCCGGGAGTGCCGACCTCGTGGCGAGCGACGAGAGCCACGCCCGCGACCTCGTCGCACAGCTCATCGGCTACCTGCCGGACAACAGCGACGAGAAGCCGCCACAGACGGAGGGCCGCCATCCGGCTACCTCTCCCAAGGACATCGACAGCATCATTCCACAGGAACCGAACCGCGGCTACGATATGACCGACATCATCGACAGCGTGGTCGATGCCGGATCGTGGTTCGAACTCCAGCCGGAGTTCGGGAAGGAGATGCTGACCGGCTTCGGGCGCATCGACGGCCGGCCCGTGGGGATCGTCGCGAACCAGCCCGCCCAGCGGGCCGGTGCGATCTTCCCCGACGCCGCACAGAAGGCCGCCGAGTTCATCTGGAAGTGCGACGCCTACAACGTCCCGCTCCTGTACCTGTGTGACACGCCGGGCTTCATGGCGGGCTCGCAGGTCGAGAAGGACTCGATCCTGGAGAAGGGCAAGAAGATGATCTACGCCACTTCCTCGGCAACGGTGCCAAAGCAGTGTGTCGTCGTCCGGAAGGCCTACGGCGCGGGCATCTACGCGATGTCCGGCCCCGCCTACGACCCAGAGTCGACCATCGCGCTGCCATCCGGCGAGATCGCAATCATGGGTCCCGAGGCGGCGATCAACGCCGTCTACGCGCGCAAGCTCGCGGAGATCGACGACGAGGAGGAGCGCAAACAGGTAGAACAGGAACTCCGCGAGGAGTACCGCGAGGACATCGACGTCCACCGGATGGCGAGCGAGGTGGTCATAGACGAGATCGTCCCGCCGAGCATGCTCCGGGAGGAACTCGAAAACAGGTTCGCGTTCTACGAGACCGTCGAGAAGGACCTGCCCGACAAGAAACACGGCACGATCATCTGAGAACCCCACGCAACGACAACCATGACCGGACTCTACTACGAGGACTTCGAGGTCGGACAGACGATCGAACACGACAAGCGCCGGACGATAAGCGAGGCGGACAACCAGACGTTCTGTGACATGACGATGAACCAGCAGCCACTCCACCTGGACGCCGACTTCGCCGCGGACACGGGGTTCGGCGAGCGGATCGTCAACGGGCTGTACACGATGAGCCTCGCCGTCGGGCTGACGATCCCCGACACCACTGACGGGACAATCGTCGCCAACCTCTCCTACGACAACGTCGAACACCCCAACCCCGTCTTCCACGGCGACACCATCCGCGTCCAGTCGACAGTGACCGACAAGCGCGAGACGAGCGACGGCGAGCGCGGCGTCGTGACGATGCACGTCGAAGTCTTCGCGGTCAACCGCGATGACGAACCGCTGGTCTGTGAGTTCGACCGGACGGCCCTCTCTCTGAAGCGCGCCGAAGTCGACGGCTGATTTCCACATTTCCCGCTGTTTTAATAGCCGACGGGGCGACAGGCGACCTGGCATGACGGAGTACGAAACTCTCACGGTCGAACGCGACGGCGGCGTGGCGCGGATAGTGCTGGACAACGCGGCCCAACGAAACGCGGTCACCCTCGAATCGGCGGGCGAACTCATAGACGCCGCGGCCTCGCTGGGCGAGGACCCCGACGCCCGGTGTATCGTCCTCACGCACGCCGGGCAGTTCTTCGGAACGGGCGCCGATCTGACAGAGTTCGACGGCCATGACACGACGGGCGACGCCTCGTACATCCGGCAACTCGCCGGGCGGATCCACGAGGCGGTCATCCAGTTGCACCAGACCGAGACGCCGGTCGTCGGCGGCGTCTCCGGCGTCGCGGCCGGGGCCGGGTTCAGCATGGCGCTCGCGCCGGACCTGCTCGTGTTGAGCGAGGATGCCCGTCTGGAGTACGCCTATCCGCGGATCGGCCTGACGGGCGACGGCGGGTCGACGTTCTTCCTGCCGCGGCTGGTCGGCCTCCGGACCGCCAAGGAGATCGCGCTGCTCGACGAGCCGATATCGCCCGCGGACGCAGTCGAGATGGGGCTGGCGACCGAGGTCGCCCCGGCCGAGGAGTTCGAGGACCGGCTGTCGGACCTGGCCGCGGATCTCGCCGCCGGCCCGACCTACGCGCTCGGAAACATCACGCGGCTGCTGACCGAGAGCTTCGACCGGAGCCTCGAATCCCAGCTCGCCGAGGAGACCGACGCCATCGCGAAGGCGACGCGGACGGACGATTTCGGCCGGGGGCTCGACGCCTTTTTCGGCGAGGGCGAGCCCGAGTTCACGGGACAGTAGCGTCGGCGCCACCGGTGGGGGCTTCGTGCTGATCGGACTTTTTAGTAGCCTCCCGTCACAACGTGGTGGCAATGGAACTGACGACCGAACAAGAGCTGATACGCGATACAGTCCGGGAGTTCGTCGAGCGGGAGGTCGAGCCCCGCGTCGACGAGAGTGACGAGAACCAGGAGTTCCCCGAGGACGTCTGGGACGGCCTCGCGGAGCTGGACCTGACCGGGCTCGCAGTTCCCGAGGAGTACGGCGGGTTCGAGGCCGACAGGGTGACACACAGTATCGTCAACGAGGAACTGGCCTACGGCCACCTCTCGGTCGCGACCGCGCTGTCGGTCCAGCACCTCGCAATCTCCTGTATTAGGGAGTTCGCCTCCGAGGAACAGAAAGCGGAGTGGCTCCCCGGCATGGCCGAGGGGCGGCCCGTCGGCGCCTTCGCGCTCTCTGAGCCACACGCCGGCTCGAACCCGGCGGAGCTGTCGACCGAGGCACACAGGGAGGGCGACGAGTACGTAATAAACGGCACGAAGCAGTGGGTCACCAACGGGCAGCGCGCCGGCGTGGTTGTCCTCTTCGCGAAGACCGACCGTGACGACCCGAATACGGTGACCCAGTTCCTCGTCCCGAAGGACACGGAGGGCCTGGCGGTCGGCAAGAAGGAGGACAAGCTCGGGCTGCGGGCGAGCGACACGACGACGCTGATCCTCGATGACGTCCGGATTCCGGCCGAGAACAGGCTGACGGAGGTCGGGAGGGGTCTCAAGGCGGCCTTTTCGGTGCTGACCGAGGGGCGAATCGCCATCGCGAGCCAGGCCGTCGGCGTGGCACAGGCCGCGCTCGACGACGCAGTCGAGTACGCGAACGAGCGCGAGCAGTTCGGCGAGCCGATCATCGAACACCAGGCCATCGCCCAGACGCTCGCGGACATGCAGACGCGGGTGCAGGCTGCGCGCCTGCTGGCTCGCGACGCCGCCCGGAAGAACGACGGCGACGTCGACCCGACAGCGGCGAGTATGGCGAAGTACTTCGCGGGCGAGACCGCCGTCGACGTCGCGAGCGACGCCGTCCAGGTCCACGGTGGCTACGGATTCACGAAGGACTTCGACGTCGAGCGCTACTACCGCGACGCGAAGATAACCACCATCTACGAGGGAACCTCCGAGATCCAGAAGAAGGTCATCGCGCGTCACCTGAAGGAGTAGCCCGGCCGTATCGTCAGCGCAGGCTCGCCCACGCAGATCCGGCCTACTCGTACTCGTAGAAGCCCTCGCCGGTCTTCTTGCCCAGGTCGCCCGCCTCGACTTTCCGCTTGAGGAGGTAGGCCGGCTTGTAGCGGTCGCCCAGTTCCTCGTGGAGGGTCTCGCTCGCGTGCAGGCAGACATCGAGCCCGATGTGATCGGCCAGTTCGAGCGGTCCCATCGGGACGTTCGTGCCGAGTTTCATCCCCTTGTCGATGTCCGTCTTCGTGGCGACGCCCTCGTCGTAGGCGCGGACCCCCTCGTTGATCCAGGGCATCAGGATCCGGTTGGTGACGAAGCCGGGCTTGTCGTCGGACTCCCAGGTCTCCTTGCCGAGGTCCTCCGAGAACGCGTGGGCAACTTCGACGACGCTCTTGGCGGTCTTCTCACCGACGACGATTTCGACGCCCTTCATGACGGGAACGGGGTTCATGAAGTGGATCCCGACGACCTGTTCGGGCCGGTCGGTCGCGCTGGCGATGGTCGTGATCGAGAGCGTGCTCGTGTTCGTCGCCAGCACCGCGTCGTCGCCGGTGATCTCGTCCAGGTCGGCGAAGACGTCCTGCTTGATTCCCATGTCCTCCACGGCCGCCTCGACGACGAGGTCACAGCCATCGAGATCCGAGAGGTCGGTCGTTCCTGTGATGCGCCCGCGAACCGCGTCCGCCTCGGACTCGGAGAGGTCGCCTTTCTCGACTGACCGGTCGAGGTTGCCGTCGATCGTCTCGAAGCCGCTGTCGACGAACTCTTCTTCGATGTCCCGCATCACGACGCCGTAGCCCGACGTCGCGGCCACCTGCGCGATGCCACTGCCCATCGTCCCCGCGCCGACCACCCCCACAGTGTCGATGTCCTCGATTCCGTGTGTCATCAGCTAGGTGTCCTCCCAGGTTCGTCCTAAGTGTATCGAAACGGGCAGCTACCGGCTCAGCTCGTAGCCGCTCTCGCGGTCCCAGGCCGTCCGGCCGCCGGTCCGGCTGAGATCCGTCTTCCGGATCTTCCCCGAGGGGTTGCGCGGCAACTCGTCGCGGATCTCGATGTACCGCGGGACCTTGAGGTAGGGGAGTTGTTGCTCGCAGTGTCGACAGACGTCGACTGGATTGAGGTCGGCGCCGTCGTCCGGAACCACGACCGCCTTGATCTCCTCGCGCCCGCTCCGGTTCGTGACGCCGACGACGGCGGATCGCTCGACTGCGGAGTGTGCGTCGATGACGCTCTCGATTTCGAGCGACGAGATGCGACCCGCGATCCGTCCCCGATAGATGGAGTTGTCCCGCTTGGCGACGAAGTAGACGAACCCGTCCTCGTCGACGTACCCGATGTCGCCGGTGTGGATCCACTGGTTTCGCCAGACATCGACCGTCTGTTTCGGGTCGTCGTAGTACCCCTGCATCATGGTATTGGGCCGTGTCGGCCGGACGACAATCTCGCCGGTTTCGCCGGTCTGGACCGCCCGGTCCTCGTCGTCGACAACCCTGACGTCGACGTACGACACGGGCTTGCCGACACTGCCCGGGCGGCGGTCGCCGGGGTAGTTGTAAGTCGCGATGGTCGCAACCTCTGTGACCCCGTATCCCTCCAGGACGGTGATGCCGAACCGATCCTCGAAGTTGTTGATGAGATCCTCGTCTGTGTCGAACCCGAAGCCGTGGCCGATTGCCCACTCGACTGTGTCCCCGTCGGGTTCGCGGTCCTGGTTGTACAGGACCGACAGCATCCGGCTGAGATACAGAAAGACGGTCGCGTGGCAGGCCTCGATCTCCTCCCAGAAGCTGTCGGGGTCGAACTTCTCCGCGAGGACGAACTCGGCATCCGAGAGGAGGGTGCCCATGATGCCCAGTTGGAGCGTGAAGATGCTGTACAGCGGCAGCGTCGTGAAGACCCGGTCGTCCTCGGAGAACCCGAAGATGTTCTGCCCCGCCTCCCATCCGGTGTTCACGTACGAGTACTGTGGCAACATCACCCCCTTCGGGCGTTCCGCGGCGTGGCGCTGGACGTACGTCACCGACGCGGTGTCGGTCTCCGAGACGGCCACGTCCGGCGTCTCGTCGGAACTGCTCGCCCGGAGGTCGTCGAACGCCTGGTACTGGTGGCTTCCTCCGGCTTCCCCGACGAAGTACTCGGTCGTTATGTTCGAGACCTGACTGCGGACGGCCTCGTAGTCGGCCCGGGTCTTCGCATCAAGGAGGAGGACGCTGGCATCCGACTCCGAGAGCACGTATGTGAGCGTGTCGCCGGTGAACCGGGTGTCGATGGGGGCGGCGACGGCACCGATTTTCGCGAGCGCGAAGAGCGCATAGAGGTACGCCGGGGAGTTGTAGAGGTACAGACAGACGTGGTCGCCCGGTTCGACCCCCGCCGACAGCATCGAGTTCGCGACGGCGTTCGAGTGCCGGTGGAGTTCGTCGTAGGTGACTGTCTGCCCCTTGTGACGGAGGAACGTCTCGTCCCCCCGACGATCAGCCTGTCGTTCGACGACGTCCCCGGGTGTCCGGATTTCCTCCGGCGGCCGGGATCCCATCAGGTCTCCCCCCCGAGCGAGGCTTCGATGTCGTCGACGGCGTCCTGGAGCAGCGACGGGATGTCACGCTCGAGTTTGTTCCGGCTGAAGTCGTGGGAGTATCCGAACACGCCGACGGCCTGTGATTCGCCGAATGGCCCGTCGAACCCGACGCCGACCGACTGGACGCCGAGTGCGGCCTCGCCGTCGCTAACCGCGTACCCCTGTTCGCGTATCCGATCAAGGTCGTCCGCGAGAGCAGCGCGGTCGGTCGTCGTCTTCGTCGTGTGGACGGGGAGGTCGTGGTACTCGATGACCTCGTCGCGGTACTCCGCTCTCATCCGGGCGAGCATCGCCTTTCCCGGGGCGTGTGTATGCAGGTACGACCGCTTCCCGATCCGGCCGTAGATCTCCTCGGCCCCGTCCGGAACGGCCTTCGCGACGAAGATGCCGCGCCCGAACTCCTCGACGATCCACCACGCCGGCTGTGAGAGTTCAGCCGCGACCGTCGAGAGGGTGTGTGTGACCGTGTCCCTGCCGTCGATACTGTTTCGCGCCGCCATCCCGTTTGTCAGAAAGCGCAGGCCGAGGTGGTAGGTTCCGTCCCGCTCGACGATGTACCCCATCGACTGCAGCGTCCGCAGGTAGTTGTGGACGGTGCTCTTTGCGAGATCCAGGCCTTCGGCCAGACCGTTCAGCGTCGCGCCGTCACGTTCCTGTATCGCGGCTACAATCTGGAAGGCGGTCCGGACCGACTGGACCTCCCGGGACGGCGTCTCCGAAATCATAGGGGCTCTTTACCGAGAACTGGCTTATATCTATCGTCAATGGTGAAACTCGAGAACACAGCGGGCCCGAACCATCACCACACTGTTCACATAACGTGAAAGACACCGGGCAGACGGCACAGATCTCATTCTGACGCGCCAGATCGTGCCGGCTTCCCGCCCCGCATCCGGTTCTCGCAAACCGACACTCGGGCTGCGCAGCAGAGACGGTGACTCAGATTCCCGATTCAAACACACATCCGCCACCTGATTGCAAATCTGAGAGTCATATATTCACTATACACGAATGCATAACTTCGCGGCAAATATTGTGATTCTCCTATCGCTAATACGGGAACGCTATACGTGTCCCTGTCGCCACGGGGGATCACCATCATTCCATTACACGTCTATACTTGTAAGGGAAAGTCCATGCAGGGGTGTGCTGAGAACCTGCCCGGAGATCTGTCGCGATGTCCTGTGATCGAAAGAGGAAAATATAATATATAAATATATAATTTATTTCCAATAATTATCTTCGTCCGGACGGGCAGGCACTCGCGCTCGGTGTGTCGCCGCCGTGTGGGGTATCCCGACGGCGAATCCGTGCAGCGTGGACGCTTTCCGCCCTGTCGTCGACGACGAGAACCTCGCCGGGCGCGCCAGGAAGGCGTTCCTCGAGTGTGTCCGTCATGTACGTGGGACGGGCCCGCTCGAGTGCATCGAGATCAGCCTGGGCGGTCAGCCGGTGTGCGACCAGCACGTCGGCCTGCGATATCGCGACCGCCGGCAGACTGCTCGGTCGCTGTGTGCTCACCGCGAGACTGACACCGGGTGCCCGCCCCCGCGTCAGGATCGTTCGCAACGCTGGCCCGGCAACGTCGTCGAAAAAGGCGTGAGCCTCGTCGACGAGCAACCAGGGTAGCCTGTCGCCCCTCTCGGATACTCGGATCCGGTAGAGACGCTCGGCGACAGCACGGGCGACGGCGTTCATCGGCGCGGTGTCGAGCCCGGAGACGTCGAGAACAGTGATGCCACCACCCATCAGCGCAGATCTGGCGATCCCGTCCGGGTCGAAGACCCCCCAGGACCGGGCGAGTTCGACGTGATTTCGCGCCGCCCGGCGGTCACTCGCGAGCGCGTCCGACGCCACGATGTGCTCGCCCATTCCCTGGAGAGTCTCTGTGGCAGCTGCAGCCCCCCAGACGAGTGCCCCGGCCCCGCTCTCGGGGGAAAGCCCGAGCAGCGAACACCATGACCGCGGGTCGAGCGCCGACGGCTGCACCTGCGGGTCGGCAAATACTGTCGCAGGCACGGGCTCTGTCCCGTCTCTGCGGTTCGACTCGCCGAGTGTCGAGAACGCCCCCATTGGATCGAGGACAACCGGCGCCAGCCCCCGCGAGCGGGCGAGTTCCTCACACAGGACCCCGAGCGTGTACGACTTGCCGTACCCGCGCTTTCCAACGACCAGTACGGCGTGGGGCGAGTCGACGTCGAGCGCGAGGTCTGTCCCCTGGCTCCCGTCGAGTGCCCGATACGTCCCGAGATTCGCAGCTGGCCCTTCCCGTTTTTCGTCCACTCGTCCGAGAACCACCGTCATGTGGTCGCGTGATCGCGCTTTCACACTTGAACCCTCCGGGAGACGTCCTGCCGTGACAGCCGATACCGTGCGGGTTTTTACCCCCGGAACCCTGCCTCGAGTGTGGAGTTCGTCGCAGCCGACCGCCGGAATCCGTTCGGAATCGTCCCGTCGTGTGAGCGTTACGTCCCGGGGTACGGCGATTCAACCGGCGACTTCCACGTCGTGGGCGACCACCCGGGCGTTCACGGCGGAGTCGAGTCGGGTACCCCCTTCACCGATCGGCCCTGGTCCGGTCAGTTTTTCGGCGCACTGGACCGGGCAGGCCTGGTGCAGGAACGCCCCGAGCCGGGCGAATTCGACGTGAGCGACACCTTTCTCTCCTATCTCCACATGTGCGTCCCGGAGGGGGATCCCACGACCGTCGACTACGCGGCCATGGAACCCCTTTTCGACGCCGAGCTCCGGGCGATAACGGCACACGTGCTGTTACCCGTCGGATCGCGGGCGACCGCTCATGTCCTCGAGTCGTACACGGCCAGGGACGCCGCAGACCCGGACATGGACGCGGTACACGCGACGGAGATACGCGGATCGGGCTGGCTCGTGGTGCCGATGAAAGATCCCGCAGAGTGGTCGAGCGAGGACGCCGATGGCCTCGTCGACGCGCTCGAGGACCTACAGCGGACTGACTACCGGCGCGTCTCCGACCTCGGACGGTTCTTTCCGGACGACAGCCCCTACATGGTCCGGTGATACTGACGGACGAAAATCCGACGGATTTTCACCGACCGTGTATATATAATCATTCAAATTAATTCTCGGATATACCATTTTGGTATAATACTTGGAGCTGCCGCCATCCAAAAAACGCAGGTAGCTGGCGAACGACGGGATCGGTATGGCCCGAAACCTGGACGGCAGGACAGCCGTCGTCACTGGCGCGAGTTCTGGAATCGGCGAAGCAACTGCACATGCCCTGGCAAGAGAGGGGGCCGCTGTCGTACTCGCTGCGCGACGCCAGGAACGACTCGACGGGATCGCAGCGGAACTCGAGGCGGAGTACGGCGTCGACGCGAAGGGCGTGGGGACCGACGTTCGTGACGAGTCGGACGTCTCGGGGCTGATCGAGACCACAGTCGAGAAGTTCGGCGGCCTGGACGTCCTCGTGAACAACGCCGGCCTCGCTCGCGGGAGCGACGTCGAGGAGATGACGACAGAGGAGTACCGGACGATGATGGGTACGAATGTCGACGGCGTCTTCTTCACGACGCGGGAGGCCCTCCCGCACCTGCGCGAGACCGAGGGGCACCTCCTCTTCGTCGGGAGCTTCGCGGGGCAGTATCCGCGCCCGTTCAACCCGGTCTACGCGGCCTCGAAGTGGTGGCTGCGTGGCTTCGCACTCAGCGTCCAGGCGAGCGCTGGCGCCGACGGCGTCGCTGTGACCGTCGTCAACCCCTCCGAGGTCCGCACCGAGTTCGGCGGGGAGATCGGCGAGCCCTTCGAGGAGCGCTTCGAGGAGGGCGAGGTCCTCGAACCGGAGGAGGTCGCAGAGGCGATCGCGTTCGCGGCGACCCGGCACTCGTCGGTGACCGAACTCGATCTCTACCGGCGGGACAAGCTGGCTTTCCTATGAACAAGTGGCAGCGCCGGACCATCTACTACGTCATCGGGCTGACGGGCCTGATGTTCGGCTACGCGCTCGCCTACCAGTGGGGGATGATCACCCTGGAGGGGGCCGAAGGCGTACGGACGACGTTCCTGCACGCTCTCCAGGTCGTCGTCGAGACGTTCACCACGACAGGCTTTGGCTCCGATGCCCCCTGGGAGACGCCGCTGATGAACGGCCTCGTCATCCTGATGGACACGACGGGGACGTTGATGATCTTCCTCGCGTTGCCGGTCTTGCTCTTTCCGGTCCTCGAGAACGTCCTCTCGACGTCGGTTCCCAGCGCAGTCGAGGAGGGACGCGAGGGCCACGTCGTCGTCGCAACCTACTCGCCGCGCGCGGAGACGCTGATCGAAGAACTCCAGGCCCGTGACGTCGGCTACGTTCTCGTCGAACCCGACAGCGAACGCGCGACCAAGCTCTACGAGGACGGCTACGACATCGTCAGGGCCGACCCTGAGACGATCGAGGGGCTCGAGCGCGCCAATCTCGACCGCGCTCGCGCGCTCGTTGCCGACGTCTCCGACCGGGTGGACACGAGCATCGTCCTCACCGCCCGGGAAATCTCTGACGAGATTCGCATCGTGAGCGTCGTCGAGGATCCCGACAAGACCGGCTATCACGAACTGGCCGGCGCCGACGAGGTGCTCTCACCGCGCCCGCTTTTGGGCAACCAGCTGGCAGAAGTTGCCTCGACCGGCCTCACGACTGAACTCGGTGAGGACATCGAGATCGGTCGGGACTTCGAGATCGCCGAGTTGCTCATCCACAACGCCAGCCCGCTGGCCAGTACGTCCCTCGCGGAGAGCAACCTGCGCGAGCAGGCGGGCGTAAACGTCATCGGCGCCTGGTTTCGCGGCGGGTTCGTCAGCCCGGTCGCTCCGGACCGGGTTCTCGAAGCCGGGACGGTGTTGCTCCTGACGGGCAAGAGCGAACAGATCGAACGGCTGGAGTCGCTGCCCCAGTCGACGGTCAGGGAGTTCGAGTCCGGGGGGACGCTGGTGGTGGGCCACGGGAAGGTCGGCCAGGCGGTGACCCGCACGCTCGATGCCGCGGGGCAAGCGTACACTGTCCTCGACCAGGATGACGGGCCAGGCGTCGATGTCGTCGGGAATGCAGACGATGTCGACGCGCTCCACGCGGCCGGAATCGACGACGCCCGGTCTGTCATCCTCGCCATCCCCGACGACACCGAGGCGGAGTTCGCCACGCTCGTGATTAGAGACGCGAGCCCGACGCTGGACATCGCCGCCCGCACCGAGAGCGCCGAAACCGTCCAGAAGATGTACCGGGCCGGCGCGAACTACGTCCTCTCGCTCGCGCAGGTCACGGGGCGCATGGCCGCCTCGGCCGTTCTCGACGACGAGACGATCGTCGCGATGGACGGACAGATCGAGATTCTCAAGACGACGGCCCCGGCTGTCGCGGGGCAAACGCTCGCAGACGCACAGATCCGCGAGCGAACCGGCTGTACGGTCGTCGCCGTCGACCGGGACGGCGGGGTCTTCACCGACCTCGGGCCGGACTTTCACATCGAAGCGGGGGACGAACTCGTCGTCGCCGGGACCGAGACAGGAACGACCGCGTTCGTCGATCTATTTTCATGATAGACCGACAGTCACTGCTTGGGGTCGCGTGCAGGGATAAGCCCCTGGGCCATGATCCGGCGGGCGACCACCACGAGGCCGTTCCCGAACCCCTCCCCGAAGATGGCCTTTTCTTCCCCCGTATCAGACATGTAGGAACTCATCAGAATGGTTGATCGGTCGACCATCAGGAGCCGTCCAATCTCCGGTCCCCCGTTTGCGATGTGCTGGCTGTGTAACCACTCGAGCCCAGAGACGAACGTCGTGGCATGCGGTACGGCTGTCTGGATATGCTCCTGCAGCGGCTCGGTCAGCGCACCGATGATGAGTTCCACGTCCCCCCGGAGCTGGTTGAGCGTCTCGACGAGGTCCTCTGTCAGCAGTGACTTCTCGCCGATGACCAGCACGACCTCGCTTTCCGCACCTGCAATGAGGTCGTTCGTCCGGTTCTCGATCCCGTCCCGGCCGGCCATCGCCCACACCTGTTGAACGGGCTCTTCCGTCTCATCGTCGACTATCTCGACCGACTGGAGAGCGTCGTGGAGCCGTTCGACGCGCGCCTCGTACTGGTCGCGGAGTGTCTCGGTCGCCTCGTCGATCGAAACCGCGCGGAATCGCTGCGGGCTCGAATGCTGGATCTCGACCAGACCCTGGGCCTCCAGCACCCTGATCGCGTCGTACACCCGCGTCCGGGGAACCTCTGTCAGTTCGCTGAGCTTCTTCGCTGTCCCCGTCTCGAGACGTGTCAGACCGACAAAACACCGTGCCTCGTACTCCTTGAGTCCGAGCTGTTGGAGAACTTCGATTGCCTCCTCAAGATTTTCGGTCGTATCCATGTGTCCCAACCTCCGGTAGTAATTCCGGGATCTTCTAACAGTTGAGTATCCAAAGGGATATGTATTGTCACTCCCTGCGCGACGACCAGGTCAACAGTATATAAAATGGAATTCTCAGAAGCTAACCGTATCGTCCAACGGCGTCGTGCGAATCCTGTTGTAACTATCCCAGTAACTACAGTACACATAGTCGATAAGTAGACCGTTCGGGCGTACAACTGTAGGCAAAAAAGTAACTCAATTAATCACAAAAGAAATATATGGGAACGGGCTAACCAGGCTAGTGGCACGCAGGCGCGTTCTGTGTCCCAACCACATTACCGCTGCGTGCCTCCGGCCACCTGGTGGCTGAGTTTCCATACCTATGAGTGATGATCCGACAGCGGATCCGGAGTCCGCAGCGATCGAGCAACTCGAACGCTTCGGGTTGAGTACCTACGCCGCCCGGACGTTCGTCGCGCTGGCGCGTCTCGGGTCCGGCACGGCCAGGAACGTGAGCCGAGTCTCTGAGGTGCCACGCACCCGGGTGTACGATGCCGTCGAGGAGTTACAGGACCGGGGGCTCGTCGACGTCCAGCAGTCCTCGCCCAAGCGGTTCTGGGCGATATCCGCCGAAACCGCGAGTCGGAGCTTCGAACACGAACTGGAGCGACGCACGGATATTCTCAGGACAGCACTGGCCGACATGGAAGCAACAGAGTCACGCTCCGAGCAGCGGGGCGTCTGGACGGTCGACGGCCAGTCGGCGGTCACAGGGCGAGTGCTGGAGTTCTTTGCGGGCGCGGAGGAAGAAATCGTCTACATGACTGTCGAAGACCTCCTCGCGGAGGAACTAATCGGGGGGCTGAGCGAGGCCGCGGATCGCGGTGTCACCATCAAGCTCGCGGGAATCTCCCCGGACGTCCAAGAGCACATTCAGGACGAAATTCCCGACGCGACGATGTTCGAGTCGCTGTGGCTCTGGTCGGACACGCCAGCAGGGCGTCTCATGATGGTCGACGGCCGCAAGACGCTCGTGAGCGCACTCGTCAACGGCGAGGACACTGATCCGTCGGATCCGTGGTCGGAGACAGCCATC
Organism: Haloarculaceae archaeon; assembly: GCA_036626435.1. Classification (GTDB taxonomy): domain Archaea; phylum Halobacteriota; class Halobacteria; order Halobacteriales; family Haloarculaceae; genus SW-9-67-25. The sequence goes on from JAZKRS010000022.1 coordinate 18,175, forward strand.
TGGGGCGAGGGTGAGACGAACAGCCTGGTCGTGGTTCTGAAAGCAATCTTCACCTGGCGACTCGAGACGGCTGACCCGGACGCTTGACTTCCTCCCCGCAGTCAGAGTGACGTCTGCAGTACTTCTTCCGGAAGCGCATCGAGGATCGCTTCGATGTGCTCGTCGGGACGGTACCGGACGGCCCCGCTCCTGCGGTCGTACTCCACGACGCCGTGGTTGGCTAACTTCGGTAGATGTGTGTGTTCCAGATCGATGGCGATCTGTTCCGGGTTCCGGCGCCGGTCGTCATCGCTCGCGGACTGCAGCCCGCCGACGAGGTCTTCGAACGACATCGTTCCGTCGGCCTCGCGGCGCAACTGCTGTATCATCCGTCGCCGACACCCATCGGCTATGACCCTGAGACAGGCGTCGAGTTCGTTGCTTCTCATGTCCTAGTAACACCGTCACGTTCGTATCAATCCACCTGATTTTCACACGGGGGGATTTTTTCATAAACTGAGTTATAACCGTCAGTATGAGGAGTCGCGTTCCGGGCGGGCGAGACCCGGTGGAGGAACTCTACAGCACCACCGAGACGATGGCGAGAACGATGAAGATGATCACGAGCCACTTTGCGACCTTCATACTGACGCCGGCGATCCCGCGTGCCCCGAGGATAGCCGAGACGACTGCGAGTAACAGAAACAGGACGGCGAGTTCGATCAGGTTGCCGCCAATCTGGAGTGGGAGTGGCTGTGCTATCACGACACCGGTCGCAGGGCCTCGTGCGAGTACCATACGGGCCCTTCGATGTCCGGAAGATTGAACTCTTCAGTATTCATGCCGGGAGTCGTTCTAATCAAACGAGTGAACTACCCGGACTCGCCGCTCGAATCGTGTCGTTCGCGGTAGCTCCGCTACCGAAATTAATTTATGCAATTGTGACACACTGCCAGGAGTACCATGGTAGTGCTCATCGTGGCCGGGTTCGTCGTCCTGGTGGCCCTCGTGCTTCTGGTCGCGTACACCATCAGCATCTACAATCAGCTCGTGAGCCTGCGCGAGCGCGTCGACCAGGCGAAACAGAACATCGACGTGCTGTTGAAACAGCGACAGGACGAGCTGACGAAGCTCATCGACGCGGCGAGCGAGTTCATGGAACAGGAAGAACAGGTGCTGACGAAACTGACCGAGGCACGGGAGGCAGCAGAGCGGGCAGACACTCCACAGCAGCAGGCAAACGCCGACCAGCAGATCCGGGAGGCCCTGATGGACTTCGAGGCCCGGGCGGAGGCGTACCCCGAACTGCGCTCACAGGAGAACATGATGCAGTTTCAAAAGCGCATCTCCGATATCGAGTCACAGATCGCCGACCGCCGCGAGTTCTACAACGAGGCGGTCACCCAGCACAACACGCGCATCGCCCAGTTCCCGTACGTCATCTTCGCCCGCCAGTTCGGGTTCGACGAGCGCGAACTCTTCCGGGCCACCGAGGAGGAAACGCAGGACGTCGACGTCGGTGAGGCGTTCGATCGGACCTCAGCATGATCGGCGGGGGTGAGACGACACTGTGGGTCGTGGTCACGGAGGTAACCGGTCACCTCGTCCCACTGGCGACCGATTCTGGAAACGAGGGCGAACTGCTGATCGCGCTCGTTGGTGGCTTCTTTTTCGGGCTCTATCTGGTCTACGACGGGTTCAACAAGTGGCAAACGAAGCGACTCATCCAGGACACGCCGACCGAGACGATTCGCTCGATGGCTGTCGGCCGGACAGAACTCGACGGTGTCGCAAAAAGCGTCGATGACACCGTCGAGGCGCCCTTTACCGACGAGGAGTGTCTCCACATCGACTGGGAGATAGAGGAGTGGCGCAAGGACACCAACGACGACGATTACCACTGGGAGACGATTGCGCGTGGGGTCCGGTCGGTCCCGTTCTATCTCGATGACGGGACCGGGAAGGTTCCCGTCCGGGCGACGGAGGGCGACCCGACCTACGAGATATCGGACGCGAACAGGTGGCGGACCACGGTCGGGCGGGGACGGTCCCCACCCACAGAGGTGCGGGAGTTCATCCAGCGCCACGACAGCAGGTACGACGACACGAGCTTCTTCGAAGAGCCGGTAGACGCGCTGACGGACCTCGTCCAAAGCGAAGAGATCGGCTCCGCGAACAGGAAGCGGCGCTACTCACAGACAATCCTCCCCGACGGGAGTTCCGTCTACCTTCTCGGGAGCGCCATCCCCCGCGACTCCGCCGAGGGGGGACAGGACGAGAGTCTACTCGAGATTACCCGCACGGAGAGCCTCGACAAGCTTCTCGTCTCGGACCGCAGCGAGGATGAACTCGAGAGCTACTACAGCAAGCGCGGCCCCCTCGAAGTCGTGGGCGGGCTCGCTCTCAGCGCCATCTGTCTGGGTGTCCTGCTTCTCTGGTTCACTGGCGGCCTGTGAGCCGACAGTGTTAGTTGTCGCCACAGCGAACGGCCACCGTGACCGAGGACAGCGACAGCGAGGAGGTCGACTCTCCGGCCATCCAGGAGACGGACACCGCATCTCCGACAGCCCCGGAGCACCCACGCGAGGGCGTCGACCGGGTGGCAGAGTCTTTCCTCGACCTCGAATCGGAGCTGGCCGGGGGCGACCTCTCCGCTCCGGTCTGGGGACAGGCAGTCGACGCCGAGCGGATCCCCGCGACCGACGTGCCCGAGGCGTACCCAGTCGAGGTGACCACAGACGAGGCGCTCGCGCTGTATCTGGACGTGGACGGGCGCCGGGGTGCCGTCTACTTCGAGTGGGCCGAAGGCGAGCGCGACGACCGTCTGGGCCGCCTGCTCGCACTCAAGAGCATCTCGCCGGATCGGTTCGCCGAGCTATACGGCCAGCGGCTCCTCCTCGACGTCGAGGACGGCCACTACGTTCCCATTGTCCCCGACGAACAGCCCCGCGGATCGGCCCGCGGCGTCTACGGGATCGGCGCGGCCCTGGCGTTGAATCTCCTGACCGCCGCTCTCGCAGCCATCGGGCTCGGCGGCCCTCTCAGTTCCGTCCCTTTCGTCGTCCTCTGGCTGCTCGTGAACGTCCTCGCCCTCCCGGCCGCGACCTACCTCGACGCCTGGGATCGCCGCACACGGACGGACTGGGACGGCGGCCCGCTGTTCTGGGCATCCCTCGCCGCCATCCCCGGCGTGAACGTCCTCTCGTCGGTCCTGTACCTCGGAGAGCGGCTCCGGGCGACGCCGCTCGGGTGATCGCCGTCAACCTCCGGATTGCCAGTCCTCGGGGACGATCCGGGAGAGCCGCATCGCGTTTCCGGTGACCGCGACGGTCATCCCGGCGTCGCCCACGAGGACGGCCAGCCAGATGGGGACGTACCCGAACGGGACGAGCGCGGCGAGTAGCGCCTTCGCGCCCAGACTCGACCAGACATTCTGCCGGATGACCCCGGTCGCCCGCATCGAGAGCGCACGGAGGTAGGGGAGCTTCGAGAGGTCGTCGCCCAGCAGCGCGACGTCTGCGGTCTCGAGTGCGGTGTCGGTCCCAGCGGCGCCCATGGCGACCCCGACGGTCGCACTCGCGAGCGCCGGTGCGTCGTTGATACCGTCACCGACCATCGCGACGCCGTCGTACTCCTCGTCGAGTTCGCGCACGGCCTCGACTTTCTCCTCGGGGAGCAACTCGGCGCGGAAGTCGTCGACGCCGACCTCCTCTGCGATGGCCCGGGCGGTTCGCTCGTTGTCGCCGGTCAGCATGACGACCGCCTCGACGCCGAGATCGTGGAGCCGCTCGACGGCGAAGGGAGCTTGCGGGCGCACCGAGTCCGCGACCGCGATGACCCCCTCCAGCTCGTCCTCGGTGCCGACGATGACGACCGTCTTGCCCTCGGCCTGGAGTTCCGGGACGACGCCTTCGAGCAGATCGAGACAGTCGTTACGTTCACAGAGCGTTCGCGAACGGGCCGTGACGACCCCGCCGTCGGTCGCCGCGTGGACGTGTGTGAGGTCGAATCCGAGCTGTTCGAACAGGGCTGGCTTGCCTGCGTAGTGCGGCGTGCCCCCGAGGCTGGCCCGGACGCCCTTGCCGGTGAGGCTCTCGAACTCGTCGACGTCCGTGCCCTCGACTGGCTCCGCGGCCGCGCGGTCGACGATGGCCTCGCCGATCGGGTGTTCGCTCCGTGACTCGAGGCCCCTGGCACACCGGAGGACGTCCGCTTCGGTGTTGTCGTTCAGCGGAACGACGTCGGTCACGGTCAGCTCGCCCGTCGTGAGCGTTCCGGTCTTGTCGACTGCGACGGCGTCGACCTCACCCGTCGCCTCAAGGTGGCTGCCCCCTTTCACGAGGACGCCGTTTTTGGCCGCGCTCGTGATCCCGGAGACAACGGAGACGGGCGTGCTGATGACGAATGCACACGGGCAGGCGAGCACGAGCAGAGTCAGCCCGCGGACGAACCAGACGTGCCAGGCGCCCCCAAGCAGAAGCGGCGGGGCGACCGCGGCCAGTACCGCCGCCCCGACGACGGCCGGGGTGTAGTAGCTCGCAAAGCGCTCGACGAACTGCTCTCGGTCTGTCTGTTCACTCTCTGCGTCTTCGACCAGTTCGATGATCCGGGAGAGGGTGTCGTCTCCGGCAGCGGCGGTCGCCGCGACCTCCACGTATCCGGTCTCGTTTATCGTCCCGGCGTAGACGTCGTCGCCTGCCCTCTTGTCGACCGGGACGCTCTCGCCTGTCACCGGCGCCTGGTTGACGGCGCTTTCCCCCTCGACGACGGTCCCGTCGACCGGTATCTTCTCGCCCGGGCGGACGAGTACCACGTCTCCAACCTCGACGTCCTCGACGGGGACCGTGACGGCCTCGCCGTCGCGACGGACGGTCGCTTCGTCGGGGGAGAGATCCATGAGTTCCCGAAGGGATGTCCGCGCCCTGTCCATCGAGTACCGTTCCAGCAGTTCTGCGACGTTGACGAGGAAGGCGAGCGTCGCGCCCTCCAGATAGAGGGGCTCCGCGAAGACGAGGCTGGCTGTGACGGCCCCGAGGATGGCCGCGCTCATCAGAAAGTCCATGTCGAGCGAACGGTTGCGCGCCGAGTGGTACCCGCCACGGAGGATGACCTCCCCGCCCGCGACGATGCCGAGCACAAAGAGGACATCGGCGAGAGTGTGGGGCGTCCCGAGTACGGTTCCGGCTCCGACGTCGACCGTCGGGACGAGGAAAGCGACGACAAGCCCCACAGCCAGGAAGAGCCCGCTCGCGAGTGTCTTCAGCCCCCGCGAACTCAGCCAGACGCTTCCCTGGTCGTCGGTAGGTGTCCCATCACTATCGACAATCTCGTAGCCCGCCCCCTCGATGGCCGCGACGATCCCCCCTTCGTCGGCCTTTCCATGGACGTACTCCACCGTCACCTGGCCGGCGGCGGGGCGCGTCTCGACCGACCGCACGCCGCCGACCCCGTCGAGTGCGCCCTCGACTTTCCCGGCACAGGAGGGGCAGTCCATCCCGGGGACGTCGAGGCGCGCGATCGCGGGCTGCTCCGCTTTCCCCTCGCTCGACTCCGACGAACTGCCGGTCATGAGTGACTCTATGAAACGACGGCTTATTAATCAAACTGTTAGAAATGGGGTGTTAGTTGAGGTTTTTAATAAAAAATCTTGTATGAGATAATAAAACGGCCACCGGGGTCACCGAGCTGTTTCGCCGTCCCAGTCCATCCGACAGCCGTCGTCACAGAAGTGTCTGCTCTGCACCTGGCCGTCTTCGACCCACGTGAGGACGCGGTGTCGCGGGCTGTCGACGATCGCCGCGCCACAGGCCGCACACGTGGGTGCGTCCTCCTCGGAGACATCCTCCTCCAGGTCTGAAGTCGGATCGACCATCGTTGGTTGACTCTCGTGACGGCCCTACTTATACTAACGGCTATAAGCCCATGAGCAATATCGACCCCCGGGGGGCGACTATACCGGTCGACGGAAGCCCTGATACTTTCAGCCTGGAACATCCGGCTGAGACGTATCAAAAGTTACGTCGACCGGTATATGCTCACGAAGTTATAGCCGTCAGTATTAACGCCATATATCGACTGTCGTCCCTCAGCGTCGCTTCCGTCCGCGGCGGGCGGAGACTGGTGCGCGGTCCTCGAACGAACGGCCACAGCTGGGACAGAGACCCTCTTCGAAGAAGACGGTCGGCCCTTCGCGGGTCTCGGGGTCCCACTGGACCCGGTAGCCACAGGATTCACACCGCGTCGACTTCCGTGCCATACCGCCACATCTGTACCGGCGTGACATAGGTGTGTTGTCGCGAACTGTGAACCAGTGATTTAAATGCAATAAAGATTGAACAAGTACACATGACCCTGGAAATGGAACACGAATGTCCCGAATGCGTTCAGACGCGGACCTTCTGGAAGACGGGGGCCACGAAGTTACACCTCGGAACGAAGCGCAAGTGGCAGTGCGGCGAGTGCGGGTACGGGTTCGTCCGCATCGACGGGACGGTCGATACGGCCACAGCCTGATCGGCCATGGGGGACATCATCAGGGTGCTGGTCGTCGACGAGGACGAGGACGTCCTTGACCTGACCGAAACCTTCCTCGAACGCGAGCACGACGCCCTCGTCGTCGAGACAGAGTCGGACCCGGAGGAGGCGGCCGTCCGCGTCGAGAACGATGACATCGACTGTGTGGTCAGCGATTACCGGATGCCGGGGATGGACGGGATGGACCTGTTCGAGGCTGTCCGCGACCAGGACCCGTCGCTCCCGTTTGTGCTTTTCAGCGCCGCCGTCGACGAGAGCACGGCCACCGAAGCAGAGGATGCTGGCGTGACCGCGTTCGTCGAGAAGGGCATCGGCACCGATCACTACAGCGAGATCGCGGCCACCATCGAGAACCAGGTCTGCAGATAAAGCCGGGCGGTTATACCGGTCGACGTAACTTTTGATACGTCTCAGCCGGACGTTCCCGGCTGAAAGTATCAGGGCTTACGTCGACCGGTATAGTCTAGATTCTGCCAGGAAAGCTTGGGATCCCGAGCGGCCCCGACCTGATCGATGCGTCGCGCAGTCGTCCGGCTGGGCGCACTCTCGAGTGTCTCGTCGGCCTCGTCGACGACGGCGTTGAACGCCGTGGCAAGCTGATCGAGCGATCGCTTCGTCTCGACTTCCGTCGGTTCGGTCATCAGCGCCTCGTCGACGATCTCAGGCCACTTCGTCGTCGGCGGGTGGACGCCGTAGTCGAGCATCCGCTTTGCCACGTCGGCGGCGTCCTGGTCGCCCGCGCTCGCGACGAACTCGTGGTGGAAGGGGCCGAAGGGTACCTCGTACTCGAGTTGCTCGGCGAGATAGTTGGCGTTGAGAACAGCCTTCGCGCTGGCGTCTGCGAGGCCCGAGTCGCCGAGACGGGCGATGTAGGCACACGCCTTGACCAGAACCAGCCAGTTGCCCTCGAAGCCGTGGACCTTGCCAATGGAATGATCGGGAGCGAACCGCTCGTAGCTGCCGTCGCGCTCGCGGACACAGGGTGCGGGCAGGAACGGCGCGAGGTCCTCGACGACGCCGATGGGCCCGGCGCCGGGGCCGCCGCCGCCGTGGGGCGTCGCGAAGGTCTTGTGGACGTTGTAGTGCATGATGTCAAAGCCCATATCGCCGGGCCGGGCACGACCCAAAAGAGCGTTGAGGTTCGCGCCGTCGTAGTAGAGCAGACCCCCGGCGCCGTGGACGATGTCGGCGATATTCTCGATGTCGCGCTCGAACAGGCCGAGTGTGTTGGGGTTCGTCAGCATCAGGGCCGCGGTGTCGGGGCCGACGGCCGCGGAGAGCGCGTCGGGGTCGACGCGGCCGTCCTCGCCGCTGGGCAGTTCGACCACGTCGAACCCGGCCAGGGCCGCGCTTGCGAAGTTCGTTCCGTGGGCGCTGTCCGGGATGACAACCTCGTTGCGGGTCTCTCCGTTGTGCTCGTGGTAGGCCCGCGCGACGAGCACGCCCGTAAACTCGCCAGCGGCGCCCGCCGGCGGCTGGAGCGAGACTGCGTCCATCCCACCGATTCGGCCGAGGTAATCCTGGAGCTGTGCCAGCACCGCGAGGACGCCCTGAACGCTCTCGTCCTCGCGATCGGGGTGGACCGCGGCTTCGGGGCGGGCCGCCAGGTCCTCCGTGAACTTGGGGTTGTACTTCATCGTACACGAGCCAAGCGGGAAGGGGCCGCTCTCGACGCCGTAGTTCATCTGCGAGAGCCGCGTGTAGTGGCGGGCCAGTTCGGGCTCCTCCAGGGATGGAAGGTCCAGCGAGTCCCGCGTCAGATCCTCGGGGAGCGGGGCGTCGTCGCCGACCGTGACCTCCGTGGTGTCCTTCTCCGAGAGCAGGGGCTCGTAGCAGTCCTCCTCGGACCAGCGGGCCTGGTCGTAGGTCATCTAACCACCTCCTCGAAGGCGGCCACGAGGCCGTCTGCGGCGCTGGCGTTCGTCTCTGTGACACAGATCTGCACCAGGTTGTCGTCGATGGCGTGGACAGCGTAGCCCTCATCGGCCAGGTCTTCTGCGGCGGCCGGTGCGGGCTGGTCGACGCTGGCGACGAACTCCCGGAAGTGGTGGCGGTCGTGGACCGGCGCGGACACGCCGGAGAGCCCGTCGAGTCGCTCTGCGAGTTCCCGGGGTCGCCTCACACACTCCTCGGCGAGGTCGACGAGGCCATCCGGCCCCAGAGTGGCGGTGTGGATCGCCGTCCGTAGCGCAACCCACGCCTGGTTGGTACAGATATTGCTCGTGGCCCGCTCGCGGCGGATGTGCTGTTCGCGGGTCTGGAGGGTGAGTGTGAACGCGCGGCGGCCGGTGGCGTCCTCGCCCGCGCCGACCAGCCGACCCGGCACCTGCCGGAGAAAGTTCTCCCGCGTGACGAAAAGCCCGATCCCCATCCCGAATGCGGTCCCCAGGCCGAGCGATGCAGCGTCGCCGACAACGACGTCCGCACCGACGTCCGCAGGCCGTTCGAGCAGCGCGAGCGCGACCGGGTCGGACCCGAGACAGAACAGCGCGTCGTGATCGTCGGCGAGGTCGCCGACTGCGTCGAGTCGTTCCTCGATTGTCCCGCGGACAGTCGGCGACTCGGCGTAGACCATCACTGTCTCGGCGTCGATCGTGTCAGCGAGAGTGTCGACGTCGACGTTCGCGTCCTCGGTCGGGTACGTCTCGACGGTCAGATCCGAACCGCTCGCGTAGTTCGCCAGCGTCGACCGTTTCTCCTCGCGGAGGAGGTCCGGGACGAGTACGCGCGAGCCATCGACGTCGCGAACGCGGGCAGCGAGCGTCGCGGCCTCGCCCAGCGCCGTCGCAGCGTCGTACATAGAGCAGTTCGCAACCTCCAGCCCCGTGAGCTCGACGAGCATCGACTGGTACTCGAAGAGTGCCTGGAGAAAGCCCTGGGCGATCTCTGGCTGGTACTGCGTGTAGGAGGTGAGAAACTCCTGGCGGTCGGCGACGTGGTCGACCAGCGACGGGACGTAGTGGTCGTAGTGGCCCCGGCCGAGAAACTCCACGATGTCGTCCGACTGCGAGAGTATCCGCTCGAACTCCCGTCGGACGGCGCGCTCGCTCCGCTCCTCGATATCGAACTCGCCGTCGAACCCGACACCATCGGGGATATCGAACAGCTGAGACTCGCTGTCGACACCGATCTCGTTGAGCATCGCAGCCGTCTCCTCGGCCCCGTGTGGCGCATACGGGCTGCCAGTGTCGTGTCCACTCATGTGTAACTACTACGGCACTACGGGGCCTCCCATCCTATGCTTTCGGTTCTGCCCACCTGCTGTCCGGGATCTCACACCAAACTGACGGGAGCTCTAGCTGTCATCCTCACGAAAAAGCCGGCTGGACGGGACAAACAGCCAGAGAAGTTATTATGCTACAGTGATGCCTTTTGAAATGAATCTGGATGATGGTGCCCGGTCACCGGAAAAGAGCACAGTAAGCATGTCAACGAACAAGTCCCCAGCCGCCTCGGATCGAATCAGTTCGGGAAACGAGATACTCGACCGGAAACTGGGTGGGGGGCTACGGCCGGGCAGCCTGCTCGCCATACGGGCGCCACCGGCGAGTCAGAGCGAGGCACTCCTCTATACGCTGATGGAGCCGTATTCGACGCTGTTTATTTCGGCGATACGCCGGGAATCTGCTGTCCAGCACGACCTCGAGCGGATAACGAGACCGGAAGCGGACGTCGAAGTTGCGTCGATCGTCTCCGAGGCGAACATGGACAGCGAGTTAGTCAAGGAGATCACGGGGGGTGAGTCGCTAACCCCGGGGCTGACCAGCAAGAACACGACTCTCGAAGAGACCTACGAGTTGATCCAGTCCGTCGACTCGCAGACGAACGTCGTTCTGGACTCGGTGACCCCGCTGGAACGATCCGGTGAGGAGATGAAGTACCAGACGGTGCTGAACGAACTCAAGGACACGGTCATCGAGGCCAGCGGGTTGGGGATCCTCCACTGCATCGACACCGACGACAGGCCGACTCTCCGGGAACGAACGCTCGCAATCGCCGATATCATCTGGACGGTAGAGCCTCTGGTGAAGTCGAAAGAGCAGAAGTACCACCTCGAAGTGTCGAAAAATCGCGGTGGAAACATCGTTCAGGAGCCGATCGAACTGACGCTCGATCGGGCTGTCCGGATCGACGATACGCGGAATATCTAGACTGCGCGCCGACACATCCTCTCACGTGCCGTGCTGCCAGGAGCCCAGGTACTCGCGCTGTTTGGCGGTCAGGTCGTCAGTTGCGATCCCCTCCGCGTCGAGCTTTATTTCGGCGACCTCGCGGTCGAGGTCGTCGGGCACGTCGTGGACGCCCGCCTCGTATGCGTCGCCGTTCGTGACTATTTCCCGGACAGAGACCGCCTGGACGCCGAAGCTCTGGTCCATCACCTCGACGGGATGGCCAAGCGAGACCGGCGAGGCGAGGTTGACGAGTCGCCCCTCTGCGAGAACGTTCAGCCGCCGGCCGTCCGGCATCTCGTAGGCCTGTACGCCCTCGCGGGCTTCGTAGGCCTCGACCGCCATCTCGGAGAGTGCGTCGAGGTCGATCTCGATGTCAAAGTGGCCCGCATTCGCGAGGACGGCCCCGTCGCCCATCGCCTCGAAGTGCTCGCCCACGATGACGTCACGGTTGCCGGTGGTCGTTATGAACACGTCGCCCTCCGTGGCCGCTTTGGCCATCGGCATGACGTCGTAGCCTTCCATGTGGGCCTCCAGCGCACGGCGGGGATCGACCTCCGTGACAACGACGTCGGCGTTCTGCCCCGAAGCCTTCCGGGCGACGCCCTTCCCGCAGTAGCCGAAGCCAGCGACGACGACGGTCTTGCCGGCCCACGAGAGGTTCGTCGTCATCGCGATGGAGGAAAGCGAGGACTCGCCGGTACCGTGGACGTTGTCGAACAGCCGCTTCATCGGTGTGTCGTTGACCGCGAACATCGGGTACTCCAGGGCACCGTCCTCGGCCATCGCGCGCAGGCGGTGGACGCCGGTGGTCGTCTCCTCGCAGCCGCCGACGATCCCCTCGATCAGGCCGGGGTAGTCCTCGTGGATAGCGAAGACGAGGTCGCCGCCGTCGTCGACCGTCACGGTCGGCTCGTGGTCGATGACGGCCTCGATTGCCTCGTAGTACTCCTCGTCGTCGACGCCGCGGCGGGCGTAGGAGGTGACGCCGTCGACGGCATCCAGCGCAGCGCTGACGTCGTCGTGTGTCGAGAGTGGGTTACAGCCAGTGATCGCCACGTCGGCGCCGCCGACCGCGAGTGTCTCGGCGAGAATGGCGGTCTTCGCCTCGACGTGCATCGCCATGCCGATCCGCTCGCCGGCGAAGGGCTGGTCGGCCTCGAAGTGCTCGCGCAGTTCCGCCATGATAGGCATGTGCTGGCGTGCCCACTCCATCTTGCGACGGCCGTCCTCGTGTGCTGTCACGGGGTCGTCGAGTTGCTCACTGATAGGCGCAGTCATGGACGACTGGAGGGGAACGGAGGGGAAAACGCTACCGAAGCGGGTCAGCTAGCTCGGTGGGCCGCGGTCGTCGGGCGGCCCGTTGCCGTTACCGTTGTTCCCGCTCGCTCCGCCATCCTCATCGTCCTCTTCCTTCTCGTCGTCTTTCTCTTTGTCACTCTCCGCCTCGTTCTCATCGTCGCTGTCCTCGTCCTCATCTGACGGCCCAGTGTCCTCGGGCGGGCCACGGTCGTCCTCGTCGTCGTCATCGCTCTCTTTATCTGTATCGTCATCTTCTGGGGGTCCAGCGTGATCCGGCGGACCGCGCTCGTCGTCATCGTCATCGTCACCGTCCCCGGGCGGACCGCGGTCGTCGTCCCCGTCGTCATCACTTTCCGCATCTGTATCATCGCTGTCTTCGGGCGGCCCGGCGTCCCCGGGCGGACCGCGCTCGTCGTCTTCATCGTCCTCGTCGGTCAGGAAGCCCGGCGGGCCGGCGTGATCCGGGGCGTTACCGGGGTTGTTCTCCACCGCGAATGACGCGACGTAGGGGCCGATCATGTCGATGTCCGAGTCGATCAGCGTGTGGACGAACGAGGAAACCAGCTGACCGAACGGATCTTCCTCGACGAACTCCCCGACCGCCAGCAGCTCGGCCGTCGCGTTGGCAGTCTGGTTGTGGGCCTTGGCGGTTACGTTGACCGTGACGTTCTCCTCGGGGGCTGGCAGGTCGACAGTCCCGTCGATATCGGTCGTATAGCTGCCTTCACCAGCGTAGCTCTTGTTGGCCTCTACTCCGACGCTCGCGTTCTCGACGCCACTGTCGTTCTGTGTCACCTCGACTGTGACGCTCCCGTCGTCGGCCTGGTTGACCGCGACATTGAGCGGGGCGTTGCCGACCTCCTCCGCGCCGACTGCAGCGATTCCCGGCCCGACAGCGGCGACCACCAGGGCGACAACCGCGTACAGCGCGAACAGTTTCGTGCGCATTCTGTCCAACAGCTGTTCTGAGACCCGCATAAACCCCATTTCTCGTTCAGTTTGTTCATTCGCTTTCAAGAATTGCAAGACTAGTTCAAAACAGGGTATACAGTTTATAGGTGGTTTTCGGCGTTTAATTCCCCACTCAACCGGCACGAGCAAACAGGGCTTCGGCCTGCTCGATTGCCCTCTCGCGGGCGGCCGTCTCGTCGATGGTCAGCAGTTCGCGGTCCCGCATCAGGACTCGCCCATCACAGACCGTGTGGCACACGTCGCTGCCCCGTGCCGCGTAGGCGAGGTGGCTCACGAGGTCGTGGGGCGGCGTCAGGTGGGGGGAGTCGAGGTCGAGGACCGCGAGGTCGGCATTTGCGCCCGCCTCGATGCGGCCGCTGTCGAAGCCCAGCGCCGCGGCGCTTCCCTTCGTCGCCAGTTCGACGGCCGTCGGGGCGTCGACTGCGCTGGCGTCGTCCGCGGCGAGCTTGCCGACCATCGCCGCATCCCGGATGTCGTCGAACATGTCGAGGTCGTTGTTCGAGGCGGGGCCGTCGGTCCCCAGCCCGACCGCCACGCCGGCGTCGAGCATCTCCTGGACCGGCGCCATCCCGCTCGCCAGCTTCATGTTCGCGGCCGGGCAGTGTGCCACAGTCGTTCCCCGCTTCGCGAGGAGGTCGATCTCGGCCCTGTCGACGTGGACGCCGTGGGCGACGTAGCTGTCCTCCGAGAGCAGACCGAGGTCGTCGGCCCACTCCAGGGGGCGCTCCCCTCGGTCCTCGACGATTGGCTCGACTTCGTCGACCGTCTCGTTGGCGTGGATGTGGATCGGGATCCCCTCCTCGCGGGCTTTGGGCACGAACTCCCGGAAGTGGGCCTCGTCGACTGTCGTCAGGCTGTGCGGGGTGAACATCGTCCGGACGCGTCCCTCCCCGCGGCCGTCGTGTTCGCGGGCGAAGTCGAGCCCGGTCCGGAAGTCCTTCCGGGCCTCGTCGTCGGATTTGCCCACGGAGATACAGCCATGTCCCAGCCGGGCCCGGACGCCGGTTTCGGCGACGACGTCGGCCACCTCGTCCATGAAGAAGTACATGTCCCCGAATGCGGTCGTTCCCGAGCGAATCATCTCGGCGACTCCGAGGCGGGTCCCCGCGGCGACGTCCTCGGCCCGGAGTTCGGCCTCGACGGGCCAGATGTCCTCCTGGAGCCAGACGTCCAGCGGCTTGTCGTCGGCCGCCCCCCGGAACAGCGTCATCGCGACGTGCGTGTGGGCGTTGACGAGGCCCGGAATCACGAGGCCGCCGTCCGCGTCGAGTTCGTCGTCGGCCGCGTGTGTCGGTCCGCAGTCGCGTGGCGTGACCGCCTCGATAGTGCCCGCATCCTGATCGACGAGGACGTCCGCCTGCTCGACTGTCATGTCGGGACGGAGAACCCGCCCGCCGGTGACGAGGAGGTGACTCATGTCCCGGCGTTTGCACCCGGGGAGTGTCAATCCCGGGGTCGGGGCTGTCGTCGCTCATACTAACGGCTATAAGCCCGTGAGTGATTTCGACCCCCCGTGGGGTCGACGACACTCACGAAGTTATAGCCGTCAGTATCACCGCGTGAGAGTGTGGCGTGGCGACCGCGATGGGAAAGACAGTTCTCCCCGGAGACTGACCGTCCGGATATGCGCATTGCCGTGCCCAACAAGGGGCGCCTGCACGATCCGACGCTCGACCTGCTCGAACGGGCGGGCCTGCACCTCGTCGACGGGGCCGACCGCAAACTCTACGCCGACACCGTGGACCCGGAGGTAACCGTCCTCTTCGTGCGGACGGCCGACATCCCCGAGTACGTCGCGGACGGCGCCGCGGACGTCGGTATCACGGGCCTCGACCAGATCCGCGAGTCCGAGATTGACCTCGTCGACCTGCTCGACCTCGACTACGGGCGGTGTCGACTCGTCCTCGCGGCGCCCGAGGACGGCGACATCGGCTCGGTCGAAGACCTCGACGGCGGGACCGTCGCAACTGAATTCCCGTCAATCACGCGGGATTACTTCGCCGACCGCAACGTGGACGTCGACATCGCCGAAGTCTCGGGCGCGACTGAACTCACGCCCCACGTCGACATCGCCGACGCCATCGTCGACATCACCTCGACCGGGACGACGCTGCGGATGAATCGCCTCGAAGTGGTCGACGAGGTCCTCCAGTCGTCGGTCCGCCTCTTCGCCCGGCCCGATGCCACTGACGGTCCGAAAGTCGAGCAGGTCAGGACTGCGCTCGCCTCAGTCATCGCCGCCGAAGATCGCCGGTACGTGATGATGAACGCCCCCGAGGCTCGTCTAGAGGATGTCAAAGACGTCATCCCAGGTATGGGCGGCCCGACGATAATGGACATCGCGGGCACCGACATGGTCGCGGTTCACGCCGTGGTCAGGGAAGAGGAGGTCTTCGAGACGATTTCCGACCTCAAGGGTGTCGGAGCGAGCGACATCCTCGTGACCGAGATCGAGCGCCTCGTCGAGTAACGCCGACGCCCGCCTTCCGGCGAGGGTGGCTCAGGTTAGAAGCTGTCATCACAAGGGGCTGAGCGGGGGTAACGTCTCATCATCGCCACCGTTCTATCCTGGGACGTCCAAGGGCAAAAGTGTCGTGGCACCCATGTCGAACGAAACGGTCATGCAGGCTGTCGTACCGGCCGCCGGCGAGGGAACCCGTTTGCGCCCGCGCACGGCCGACCGGCCCAAGGGGCTCGTCGACGTCGCCGGGAAGCCACTCCTCTCGCACGTCCTGGGAACGCTCACCGACCTCGGAATCTCCGAGATTGTCGTCGTCACCGGCTACCGCGGCGAGGAGATTCGTTCCTACTACGGAAGTTCCTTCGAGGGGGCTGATCTCGTGTACGTGTGCCAGGAAGAGCGCCGCGGACTGGCCCACGCTCTCCTGCAGGCGGCGCCTCACGTCGAGAGGGATTTCGTCTGTATGAACGGTGACAACGTCTGCCGGGCGAACCTCGACGCCGTCCTCCAGCGCCACCGCCGGACAGAGGCGGACGCGACGACGCTCGTCGATGACGTCTCCCGCGAGCGTGCCACGCAGGGCGGCGTCTTTGAACTCGACGACGGCGAGGTTGTCGGCCTCACAGAGAAACCCGACACCCCGCCCTCGACTCTCATCCCCCGGGGATTCTACGCGTTCTCCGAACGGATATTCGACGCCTGCCGGCTGGTAACGCCCGCGGACACGGGCGAGTACGAACTCAGCAACGCAGTGGATCTGCTCGTCTACGCCGGCCGGCGTGTCGAGACGGTCCCCCTGGAGGGATGGTGTCTGAACGTCAACACGCCGGACGACTGCGAGGCCGTCGCGGACCGGCTCGATACGTGAGGTTGCGCTCTCGGGACGTCAGACGGCGCCGGAGCGTCAGACCGCCGCGAGCAGCGCTTCGGGCGGACCGCCGGGCAGCTCGTCCCGGTCGTGGTCGGCTTCGAAGTCCAGGTCCGGCCCGGCGGCGACGATCCGGGTCGGCGTGACGTCGGGGTGGGTCGTGTAGTAGTGTTCCTTGATGTGGTCCATCTCGACAGTCCCGGCTACACCCGGCGTCTGGTAGAGGTCCCGCAGGTAGGGCCAGAGGTTGTCGTACTGGTGGATGAACTTCCTGTTGCACATGAAGTGGGTGTGATAGACCGGGTCGAACCGGACAAGCGTCGTGAACATGCAGATGTCCGCCTCGGTCAGCCGGTCGCCCGCGAGGTAGCGCTGGTCCGCGAGGACCGAATTCCACCGGTCCAGGGCCGCGAACAGGTCCTCGACTGCACGGTCGTAGGCGGACTGGCTCTTCGCGAAGCCGGCGCGGTAGACGCCGTTGTTGATTGGCTCGTATATCTCGTCGATGACGCGGTCTATCTCCTCGTGGTAGCCCTCGGGGTAGAGGTCCACGTCGCGGTCCGCGACGCCGTCCATCTCGGTGTCGAGCATCCGCAGTATCTCCTCCGATTCGTTGTTGACGATGGTCCCCTCCTCCCTGTCCCACAGCACGGGGACCGTAACGCGGCCGGTCACGCCGTCGTCGGCCGCCTGGTAGACCTCGCGGAGGTAGTCGCTCCCGTTTACGGTGTCTGGCGTACAGCCGGCCTTCTCGGGGGTGAACTGCCAGCCGTCCTCGGCCCGGAAGGGGTCGACGACGTCGACAGAGATGGCGTCCTCCAGACCCTTCAGCGATCGGACCAGGAGCGTCCGGTGGGCCCACGGGCAGGCATACGAGACATAGAGGTGATACCGGCCGGCCTCGGGCTGGAAGCGCGCGCCGGCCTCGTCCCGGATCGAGTCCCGGAACATCGTCTCCTGGCGCACGAACTCGCCGTCCTCGTTCACGTGTTCTGAAATGTCTGTTCGCCACTCGCCGTCGACGAGCATGTTCATACGTACACGAGAGGGGCGCAAGTCTGATAAAGTCGGCGCGTCCGATCACTCCCCGCGCACGTCGTGGACGACCTCGCCGCCGACGACGGTCGCCGTCACGTCGACATCGGCGATCTCGTCGTCGGGCACCTCCCAGGGGGAGTCCTCGAGGACGACGAAGTCGGCGTACTTGCCGGGTTCGACGGTTCCCATCCGACTCTCGTCGAAGCCTGCGCGGGCGGCCCCCAGCGTGTAGGCGCGGATTGCGTCGGTGACCGGGAGTCGCTGTGCCGGCTGAGGGGCTGTGACGACCTTCTGGATGCCAAAGAGTGGGTCCATCGGCATGCAGTCGCTGCCAAAGGCGAGGTCTGCGCCAGCGGCCTGGAGTGCGCCAAGCCGGTTCGAGTCGCGCCGGCGCTCGCGTCCGAGCCGGTCGTCGTACAGCCCGTCCTCGCGCGCCCACTTCAGGAAGTTCGGCTGGGCCGAGACCACCACGGTCGAGTCGCCGAGACGCTCGATCAGGTCGTCGGTCAGCACCTCCGCGTGTTCGATCCGGTGGCGCTCGCCATCCGTCCCCTCCAAGGCGTCGAGTGCGACCCCGATTGCCTCGTCACCGATGGCGTGCAAAGCGAGTTGCAACCCCGTCGCGTCGGCCCCTTCGACCAGTTCGGCGAGGGCTTCGCGGCTCTCCAGCAGGTCGCCACGTCCGCTGTCGGCGTCGGCGTACGGCTCCGAGAGCCGGGCGGTGCGGCCGCCGATGCTCCCGTCGATGTAGGTCTTGATGGCCCCGACCCGGACACGGTCGCCCCCGTGGTTCGACGCCAGCCCGACTTCGCGGACGGCCTCGAGGTGATCCGCCCAGTAGTTGATGCGAACCCGCAATGACAGCTCGCCAGCAGCCTCCAGATCGCGGTAGACTCGGGGTGCGGCCGACCGCCGGACCATGTCGTGAACCGCCGTGACTCCGCGTCCGTGCGCGTGATCCTGTGCGGCCAGCAGGTACGCGCGCATGGGGCCAGGCCCGGGCCTCGTGGCCTCGAAGATGGCAGCGACGGCGCCCTCGACGAGGACGCCTGTCGGTTCGCCGCCGGCGGTCCGGACATCCCCTTCCGGCATCTCCTCGTGGTGGCGCTCCAGGGCGACGCTGTTGACCGAGGCGAGGTGCAGATCCTCGCGGAAGGCTGCGACGGGGCGGTCCTCGCTGACGGAATCGAGGTCGGCACGGTCGAGGTAGTCGCCACCCCACCGGCTCTCGTCGTAGCCAAAGCCCAGAATCCAGTCGACATCGCGGTGATCGACCTCGACGTTTCGGAGGCGCTCGCGACACTCTCTCGGGGAGTCGGCCCCCGTGAGGTCGGCTTCAAGCAGACGGCGCCCGAGAAGGTCCATATGCGTATGGGCGTCGACAAATCCCGGCAGGAGGTGTCGCTCCCCGAGGTCGACGATGTCTGTCTCGACGCCCGCGAGAAAGTCGACCTCGTAGGCAGAGTCGACGCGGACGACTCGCCCGTTACGGACGGCGACTGCCTCCGCAGTCTCCTCGGTCCCGTCGAGGGAGTGGACGACGGCGTTCGTGAACACCCGGTCCGCGGCCTCTGTCATACCTCCATCCGGGACGGCGACTGCGTTAACGGTTTGGGTCGCGGCCGGAGCTGTCGCGTGATCGCGACCCCGGTACGGTCCGGAGGGCTTAGGGGGGCCGGCGACGACGAGACACCCATGACCGACCCTTCGGATCTCGCAGCGAAGGTGCAGGCGGGCGAGTTGCGCCTCTACGAACTCGAAGAGTACGCCGACGCCGGGACCGCCGCCACAGCGCGCCGTCACCTCGTAGAGAGTGAAACCGACGCCAATCTCGACGCGGTCGGCGCGTACGCCTTCGATGCCGCCGAGGCGGAGGCGAACGTCGAGAACATGCTCGGCGCCGCGCAGATTCCAATGGGCGTTGCCGGCCCAGTCTCGGTCGACGGTGGGGCTGCTGACGGCGAGTACTACCTCCCGATGGCGACCACGGAGGGCGCACTCGTCGCGAGCGTCAACCGCGGGCTGTCGGCGATCCGTGCCGCTGGCGGGGCGACGGCTCGCGTCACGGACTCGGGGATGACCCGCGCGCCCGTCTTCCGCGTCCGCGGTGTCGCACAGGCCCAGGAGACCGTCGAGTGGGTCACGGACCACGCCGAGCGCCTCCGCGAAGCAGCCGAGTCGACGACCAGCCACGGCGACCTCCTGACGGTCGACCCCTACGTCGTCGGCGACTCCGTCTTTTTGCGGTTCGTCTACGACACCAAGGACGCGATGGGGATGAACATGGCCACTATCGCCACCCGCGAGGCCGCCGAAGTCGTCGAATCGGAGACGCCGGCCGAACTGGTCGCACTGTCGGGCAACCTCTGTTCGGACAAGAAACCCGCCGCTATCAACGCCGTCGAGGGCCGTGGCCGGACGGTCAGCGCCGACGTCGTCCTCCCGCGGGAGTACGTCGAGGAGACGCTGAACACCACACCCGAGGCGATGGTCGAGGGCAACACTCGCAAGAATCTCGTCGGCAGCGCCAAGGCCGCCTCGCTCGGTTTCAACGCCCACGCCGCCAACACGGTCGCAGCGGTCTTTCTCGCCACCGGGCAGGACGCCGCGCAGGTCGTCGAGGGGGCGAATGCCATCACGACGATGGAGGTTCGGGACCGCAACGCGGGGGGTCGCGAGGGCAAGAGCGCCGACGCGGGTGGCGACCTCTATGCCAGCGTCTCGCTTGCCTCCCTGGAAGTCGGCACCGTCGGCGGCGGGACGAAGCTCCCGACCCAGAGCGAGGCGCTCGACGTACTCGGACTGGCCGGCGGCGGCGACCCGCCGGGTTCGAACGCCGATGCGCTCGCAGAGATCATCGCGGTGGGTGCGCTGGCGGGGGAACTCTCGCTGGTCGCGGCCTTTACCTCGCGGCATCTCGCGAGCGCGCACGAAGAACTCGGACGGTAGACGGCCCGAACCCGATACCCCTAAACCCGCCCCTCGAAAACCGGAGAGTATGTTCCTCACACTGCGCGCGGAGGTCGAGGACGCCCTGACGCGGGCGCTTTCCGGCCTCGGCTTTCCCACCGACGACCTCGGCATCGAGCACCCGCCCGAGGACGTTGAGGCCGTCCTCGCCTCGAGTGTCGCCTTCCGGCTTGCGGACGTCGCGGGTGCACCGCCCCCCGCCGTCGCCGAGCAGGTCACAGAGGCCTTCGACACCGGGGCCTGCGAGTTCGTCGCCGCTGTCCAGACCCAGGGGCCGTACGTGAACTTCCTCGCGGGCGAGGAGTACCTCGACGAGACGCTGCGGGCCGGACAGGCAGACGACTACGGGACGCTCGAACCGAAGGAGACGAGCGTCGTCGTCGAGCACACGAGCGCGAACCCGACCGGTCCCGTTCACGTCGGGCGTGCGCGCAACCCCATCATCGGCGACGCCGTCGCCCGCGTACTGGAGTACGCCGGCTACGACGTCGAACGACACTACTACGTCAACGACGCGGGCCGCCAGATGGCCGTTTTCACCTGGGCCTACGAGACCTTCGACGAGTCCGACC
>JAZKRS010000023.1:0-36600 GCA_036626435.1 Haloarculaceae archaeon
TTACGTCGACCGGTATATGACGTGGGTTTCACTCGCCACCAGCAACCATCTCGTCACGAAGGTATAGCCATCAGTATCACCAGCATTCATCGAGGTACAACCGTTCGCTATCCGGAAGCCGGTGGCCGCTCGGTCGCCTCCTCGAAGGCGTCCGTGATGGCGACAACTCCCTCGGCGAATCGACCGAGTTCGTCGCCATCCCGTATCGCTGCTTGGGTCTCGACGGTACCCGTCGCGGCGTCGCCCGGGATGCGCTCGACGAAGTTCTCCACCGGAAACCCGAAGATCGAACCCTCGAACTCCTCGTTGCGTGCCTCGGCCCAGTCCGCAATCGCGCCGGAGGCGTCGCCAATAGCCGCGATTTCCAGGCCCCTGACCGCGCGTAATGCGTCTCCCGAGAGACCGTCGGCGACGGCCTCCACGGCCGGCGACGATGTCCCGACGAAAACGAGGTCTCCCGTCTCGACGGCGACGAGCCCCTCTGTGGTGGAGACGCTCTCAGCGATCTCGTCGAAGTCGATGGTTCCGACCCCGGCGTCGACAGTTTCCCCGGCCCTGCCGACGACTACACCCTCGTCGGCGGGGCTAGCCAGTTCCGCCCCACAGAGTGTGAACGTGACTCGCGTCGATCCCTCGTCCCCGGACGACATTTTGCGCTTATCGTAGCTGGCAGTGACGGCCCGACCGTCGACAGTCCCGGTCAGTGTCGGTCCGCTCGTGCTCCCGCCGTCCTCGCTCGGGCGGAGCCCCGCCTGCCGGCCCGCCTCCTCCCACTCCGCTTGCTCGGCTCCTCTGTGAAGGGCGCTAATTAAGAGATACCCGACGAGGGCGGCTACGACACCGATGGCCGCCGCTCCCGTCGACCCGCCAGGGATGTCCGAGAAGGACAGCCACGGCTCGGTGTAGCCCTGGTCGAGGCTCACCCACGCCCCGGCCACAAGTGCCACCCAGATGAGTCTCGCTGCGCCGTAGAGCGTTTTTTTCAGGCCCATTACCTCTCACCTCGACGGGCATGACGGCCGTGCACCGACGTGATTTCGTTCTCAAACATTGCATTGTTGACTTGGCTCTGCACGTTTATAAACTCCCAAATCTGTTATCGGCAGCATCAGCCGTTGACGCCGCCTACAGCACGCTCTGACTTAGCCGGACGTTCCCGGCTGATACTGACGGCTATACCGGCCGACGTAAGCCCTGATACTTTCAGCCGGGAACGTCCGGCTGAGACGTATCAAAAGTTACGTCGACCGGTATATAAGCCCGTGAGCGATTTCGACCCCCGGGGGGTCGAATATGCTCACGAAGTTATAGCCGTCAGTATGAAAGTATCAGGGCTTACGTCGACCGGTATATAATGATTGACCGCGTCGGCGATGTTCGTCTTCATCAGTTCCTCGACGTCGTCCTGGCGGGCGTGATAGGACGCGACACTCAACTGATCGTGTGCCTTGTAGAGGTGCCAGCGAGCCTCATGCTGTTTCCAGTCCTCGCGCTTGTCGAACTGGTCGAGAAAGCGCGCTCGTGCGCGCTCGGTGATGCAGTCCCACTCGACTTCGACCGGTATAGCGACTGCCATCGGTCATGGCACACAGACCCCCTCGTCGACCGCGACGCAGTCCTGGTCCATCTCCTCAATCTCGCACCCGCACACGTCACATATCGGTGTCGGAAGCTGTTCCGTCGAAATTCCCGAGGTAGAGCGGCTCATGCCCCCCACCTCCGGTATAGGAACCGGTGATAATGTCTGCTTCCTTTAAGTGTGCATGGGACCGCGCGGATTTGAACCGCGGTGGCGGGCACCCAAGGCCCGAAGGATACCAAGCTACCCCACGGTCCCGCATCTCCCTATCCTGTCGAGACAGAGTAAAGCGTTTCGTTGCCTCGCGGGGAATCTTTTAGCCGGTGGGCTGTGAGTGGCCGGTATGTCAGCCCGGGACCGCCGGTACGTCCTCGCAGGCCTGCTCGGAGTGGTCGTTCTGCTGACGGCTGCGCTCCTCTGGAAGGTCCTCTCGACGCTCTTTTTCGCCGTCACGGTCGCGTACATCCTGTACCCGATCCGGCAGTTCCTCGTCGGCTTCACCGGCGGCGTCCTCTCCGTCGGGCTGGTCGGCCTCATCGCCGGGCCCGTCGTGGTGGCCCTGCTCGTCGAGGCCGTCTCGCTGCTGTCGGCGGAGGACGACACCCGCCAGCAAAAGCTCACGTAGTCTCGACGGGCCGTCCCGCTGCCTCCCACTCGGTGAGACTCCCCTCGTAGAAGGCGAGGGCGGGATAGCCGAGGTGCCGGAGGGCGACGTACGTGTGGCTGATCCGCCGGGCGGTGTTGCAGTACAGCAGGATTCGCTTCTCGCGGGTGATGCCGTGCGCGTCGAGGAGCGACTCCATCTCCTCTCGGGATTTGAGCCCGCGGGTCTCGTCGTCGACGAGTTCGCGCCAGTCGAGGCGCACCGCGCCGGGGATGTGCCCCTCCTCGAACTCCCAGCCTTCGCGGGTGTCGACGATCACCGTGTCGGGGTCGTCGATTGCGGCGGTGACAGTCTCCGCGCCGACGAGTGGCGTCTCCTCCGGGGGTCGAACGTCGTAGTCGGATGGCTCGGACGATGGCATCTCGGTGGAGGTCTCGTACTCACGCTGCCAGGCGCTGAAGTCGCCGTCGACCAGGTGGAGCAGGGCGGGCGGGTGGCCGTACATCTCGGCAGTCACGAGAAGGCGGGCAGCGAAGACGCCGTGGTGGTCGTCGTAGGCGACCACGGGGTCCTCACGGGTGATGCCGGCCTCGCTCAGCAGCTCCGCGAACGCCTCCTCGCCGGGCAACATCCCGCCGTTGCCGCCAGTCTCTGTGGCGTGTTCGTCGGCCCGGAAGGCATCGAAGGGGATGTTGACCGCTCCCGGAACGTGGCCGATGCCGTCGTACTCCCAGCTGTCGCGGACGTCCACCACCCGGACTGCATCGAGATTGTCCGCCAGCCAGGACGTCGACACGACGATGTCAGTCATCGACGGCCTTTCGGTCTGGATCCGCTTGAACATGTCCGTTTTGAACCGGTCGAAGATACAGGAGAAAATCTCTGGTAGATGTGCCGGATCAGCGTGCCGACGTCTGCAGGAGGCATTGCCAGAACGACCACCCGGACCCGTTTGACACGCCCCACGGGGAGATAGGAGCAGTATTTGCCGAGAGAGTGGAGGAGTGGCGTAACATGCCGAGATGGTGACGGCTATACGTGTGGTTGACCAACAGTTCAACGCAACATGAGCGAAAACGGATACGCAAAGGACGTTCTCGTCTCCGCGGACTGGGTCGAGGAGCGTCTCGAGGAGTTTCAGAGCGACGACCCCGGCCACCGGCTGGTAGAGGTCGACGTCGACACGGAGCTGTACGAGGAGAGTCACGCCCCCGGCGCCATCGGGTTCAACTGGGAGACACAGCTCCAGGATCAGACCCGGCGGGACATTCTCACGAAGGACAACTTCGAGGATCTGCTGGGCGGGCACGGCATCAGCGACGACTCGACGGTCGTCCTGTACGGCGACAACTCGAACTGGTTTGCCGCCTACACCTACTGGCAGTTCAAGTACTACGGCCACGACGACGTCAAGCTGCTCGACGGCGGCCGCGACTACTGGATCGAAAACGACTA
Organism: Haloarculaceae archaeon; assembly: GCA_036626435.1. GTDB lineage: Archaea > Halobacteriota > Halobacteria > Halobacteriales > Haloarculaceae > SW-9-67-25. The sequence goes on from JAZKRS010000023.1 coordinate 3,639, forward strand.
CCCGCTGACCGAGGAGGTTCCCGAGTTCCCCGAGGTCGAGTACGATGCCTCCGGCCCACGCGAGTCGATTCGCGCGTACCGCGAGGACGTCGAGAACGCGATCGAGCGCGGCCTCCCGCTGGTCGACGTTCGCTCGCCCGAGGAGTTTTCGGGCGAGATTCTGGCTCCGCCGGGCCTGCAGGAGACTGCCCAGCGTGGCGGTCACATTCCCGGCGCCCAGAACATCTCCTGGGCGGCCGTCACCGACGAGGACGGCACGTTCAAGCACGCCGACGAACTCGCAGAACTCTACGAGGAACGGGGCATCGACGGCGAGGGGACGACCGTCGCCTACTGCCGCATCGGCGAGCGGTCCTCGGTCGCGTGGTTCGCCCTCCACGAACTGCTGGGCTACGACGACGCCATCAACTACGACGGCTCCTGGACCGAGTGGGGCAACCTGGTCGGCGCTCCCATAGAGAAAGGCGAAGCGGACGACTGAACGAAGTGACGGAGTCCGCTTCGGAACGGAGGCGGTGACCGCAGGGAACGCGGCCTCGTAGCGGAACGGCGAGCGAAGCGAGCCGTCACAGAGACAGCAACGTCATCGCGTTGAGACCGACGACGACGAGCGAGACGAGCGCGAAGGCCGTCAGGACGGCAGTCGCATGGTGGTCCGGAAGCGTCGCCCACAGCAGGACGACCACGACGAGCGCGCTGAACTTCAGGAGCCCGATGCCGGGCGTCCCGTACGTTTCGATGAACGCCCGTGCGATCGCGTTGCCCTCCGTGGCCCCACGGCCGATCCCGACAATCGTGGTCACGACGTCGAAGACGGTGCTGACGACGACGACGGACCACAGCACGGCGTGGGATTCGGAGAGATGACGCTCAACGGCCAGTCTGCTTCCCGCACCGCTCCCGTCCGCTGACATGGGATCTGGAGGGACGGCCTGCGCGAATAAAGGAATGGGGGACGTCGAGACGACCCCGGGCCCCGATGACAACGCATACAAGCCACGAGTGCCCGAGTGAACAGACATGAGTGCGACAGACCTCCTCGATGCGATACGCGAGGACAACAAGACGGAACTCTCCCGCCTCGGCTCCTCGAAGTCGCTGTACGCCGACACCGAGGGGGAGATGGAACCGGAGACAGTGCTGACCGCAGCGGCCGACACGGCCCACTACGCGGCGGAGACGCTCGCGGGCTGGGCCGAAAACGAGGACGTCGACGGAGCCTTCGCGGCGGCCGCCGACCGCGAACGCGAACACTACGACGCGATTGCCGCCGAACTCGACGCCCACGAGCCAGGCGATCGACCCGCAGTCGTCGAGTACCTTCGCGGGTACGAAACTGCGGTCGAGCGGCTGGGCGCCCTGGTCGGGTGGACGCTCGTCGCCGAGGAGAAGAGCGGACAGTACTCCGGGTTCTTCACCGGGCAGGCCGACCCGCAGACTGCGAGCCTGTTTCGCGGGTTCGCTGACGACTACGAGACGAGCCGGGCGGACGCGCTGGACGCGCTCGATGCGGTCTGTGAGCCCGAGGACTGGGACCGCGCCGAGGCGACCGCGACCGGCGCCGTCGGCGCCGCCTACGACGAGTACTTCGAGACGCTCGAGGACATAGGCGTCAACCCCAAGCCGGTCTGCTGACGGTCACCTCAGACGCTCCGCATCGACCCGCCGTCGACGGCGAGCGCCGCGCCGTTGACGTAGCTCGCACGCGGGCTGGCGAGGAAGGCGACGACGTCACCCAGCTCACCGGGATTGCCGATGCGGTCAAGCGGCACGTCGCTCGCCCAGTCCTCGTAGCCCGCCTCGTAGTCCGGATACTCGCCGCGGTCGACGCTGTCCTCGATGAGTTCCTCGATCCGTCCGGTCTCGTGAGCCCCCGGCAGGACCGCGTTCGCCCGCACCTCCGGGGCAAACTCCCGCGAGACGGTCTTGACGATCCCGATAACTGCCCGGCGGACGGCATTCGATAGAATCAGGTCGTCGATGACTTCTCTGATCGACCGGGAGGTGATGGCCACGACGCTCCCGGCCTCGGAGTCGACGAGGTGAGGGCGGGCTTCCCGGAGCGTCCAGACGACGCTCATCACGAGCATGTCGTAGGCGCCGTACCAGTCGCTGTCTGCCTGTGCCGTGAAGGGGCCGCTGGGCGGCCCGCCGGCGCTGGTGACCACACGATCGAGTCCGCCGAACTCTTCGACGGTTTCCTCGACGACGGCAGCCACGTGATTCGAATTCGTGATGTCCGCCTGCACTGCCAGCACGTCGCCGTCGCCCGCGGCTCGCAACTGTTCGCGTGCCTCGTCGACGTGTGCCTCAGTGGAGCCACAGACCGCCACGTCGGCGCCCTCCCGGGCCAGAGCTGTCGCGCTCGCGAGTCCGAGCCCGCTCGAGGCGGCGGTACACAGCGCTGCGTTGCCATCGAGTCCGAGATCCATACCCCATGCTGCCGGCTGTAGACCTGTAAAGATACCCGCCGTTCAGTCCGTCGCTGGCGGACTGTTGTGGCCGGATCAGCCGCCCCAGAAGTTGTCGCGGCTGCCCAGGCGCGGGCTGTCGTCCTCTGTCCTGTCTTCTTTCTCCGCCTCGGCTTCTACCTCGTCGGCTTCGTCGGCGTCGCCCTCCTCTCCCTCCTCGTCGGGGAGCCGTTCGAGTTCCTCAGCGCGGGCGTGGTTCGAGCGGACCTTCGTTATCTCCACCCGGGCGCGGGTCGGCGGCAGGACGCCGTCGACCATGACGATGAACCCGTCCTCCGTGCGCCCGACTCCGGCGCCGCTCTCGTGGATGTCCTCGACGTCGACGACGATCTCCTCGCCGGGCTTTACGGGCTGGGACTTGAGGTCCTCAATTGGCTGACCGTAGTGGTTACACCATTCCTTGCCCCCGCGGTCCCCGTAGTGCTGACACCCCATCCCCTGGATTCGTTCGGAAAAGCTGGGGCATTCGTCCGCGAGTGGACAGTCCGACATGCCACCAGATACTCCGGGGGCAAATTAAACGCTTGCGCTCCACCTTTTTGTCGCTCGGGTGTCCTCGCGCCTTCGGCGCTGTGGGAACCACTCGCGGCAAAAACATCTCCAGAAATCGGAGATTTCTGCCGGGCTCACACTCGCTTCGTTCGTGTGAACGTGGGCGAAAACGGCTGACAGCTCGGCTCCGTCTCCTCGTAGTCGAAGGTGGCGCCGACGACGGCGTCCGCGCCGAGTTCCCGGGCCTCCGCCCGGATGTCGCTGATCGCCTCCTCCCGGCCGGTCTCGATTTTCTTCTCGTAGGAGCCGCTCCGCCCGCCGACGACGTCCCGAATGCCGGCCGCGATGTCACCGACGACGTTCGCGCCGATGACCGCCTCACCGGAGACGACGCCCGCGTACTCCGCTATCTCCCGCCCATCGATGCTATCTGTCGTCGTGATGGTGATCTCTGTCATCTACCTGGTGGTCGGTCGCCATCCGATATAAATTCGGACCCGGCGTTGTATACCGGTCGACGTAACTTTTGATACGTCTCAGCCGGACGTTCCCGGCTGAAAGTATCAGGGCTTACGTCGACCGGTATAGGGCCGGAACCCCCGCTGGCAGCGTTCCAGCACAGGACTGATTGGTCCCCGCCCCGACCGTCGGGTATGTACCGCTGTGTGTCGTGTGGACGGGAGTACGAGGAAACCGCCGGCGCCCCGTGGCGCTGTGACTGCGGGCGGGCGCTCGACTTCGCGGACCCGCCACAGCCGGTTGTTGACCCGCCACAGCCCCTCGACCGCAACCGTGGCCTCTGGTCGTTCGACGCCTTCCTGCCGGTCGACCGGCGCGTCTCGCTCGGCGAGGGGTGGACGCCGCTGGTCGGCGCCCCCGGCTGGGACGCCGCGTTCAAACTCGAGTACCTCTTCCCGACGGGGAGTTTCAAGGACCGCGGGGCAGCGACGACCGTGTCACACGCCGTCGAACTCGGCGCCGACCGGCTCGTCGAGGACTCCTCGGGCAACGCCGGCCACGCCATCGCGACCTACGCGGCCCGTGCCGGCCTCGACGCCGAAATCTACGTCCCCGCCGACGCCAAGCCGTCGAAGCTGCGAGCGATCGAGGGAACCGGTGCGGACGTCGTTGCCGTCGAGGGCAATAGGGGGGACGTCACCGAGGCCTGCATCAATGCGGTCGAGGCTGGCGAGGGCTGGTACGCGAGCCACGCCTGGCAGCCCGCGTTCTTCGCGGGGACTGCCACCGTCGCGATGGAGGTCGCGGCCCAGCGCGGGTGGGCCGCCCCGGACGTCTTCGTGACGCCGCTGGGACACGGGACGCTCTTTCTCGGGGCGTACCGCGGGTTCCAGGCCCTACACGAGGCGGGGTGGATCGACGACCTGCCGCGACTCGTCGGCGCCCAGGCCGCCGGCGTCGCCCCCATCGTCGCCGCCCGACACGGGGAGTCGGCCGCCAGTGGCGACAACGACGCGGCCGACGGCATCCAGATCCAGGAACCCGCCCGCAGGGACGAGATTCTCCGGGCGATCGAGGACACGAACGGCGAGGCAGTCGCCGTCGACGGGGAGACGACGGAGCGGACGCTGGATCGCCTCCACCGGGCGGGCTTTTACGTCGAGCCGACCTGTGCCGTCGCGCCAGCGGCGCTCGCCGCGCTACGGGACACCGGTGCCGTCGGGCCCGAGGAAGACGTGGTCGTCGCGCTGACGGGCAGCGGACTGAAAGCGTGAGTTTACTGCCGCAACACGACGACGTAGGTCAGAACCGCTATCGCGACCGTTCCCATGGCGAGATTCTGAAGCGTGAATTCCGCCTCGCCGATGAAATCGAGCCCCCAGAGGACGACGCTCGCGAACAGCAGCGACAGCAGTAAGTCGAGAACAATCAACACGCGGATGTCGCCGTCTGACGCCACAGCCACGCATGGAACCCCGGGGAACTTGAAACCCCACGACCACAATTTCTTGGTAACACAACTCATAGCACGGCGTATGCTCCGGAACAGCGAGGGGCAGGCGGTGGATCCGGTCCCGTTTATCGTCGTGACCGGCATGTCCTTCCTGGGGTGTTACTCCTTCTTTCCGGTCTACTGGCTCTCGCTGGGGTTCCAGATCCCAGTCGCGCTCGGCGTCACGACCGGCATCTTCCTCGCCCTCGCGGCGGGCGCGTACTACCGACTCGTCTGGAACGCCCAGCCCGAGATCCGGGTGGAGGTTTCGCCGGGGCTTCGCCTCGAATACATCTTCTATGGCGCGCTCGTCGTGACCGGCGTGTTCCTGTTGCTGACGCTGATCATGATCGCGCAGTAGCCCGCCGACCCTACATCCTTTTGCCGCGCTGCGTGTTACCGGGAGTATGCGCGAGGTGGAAGTCTCGCGATTCGTCCAGGCCAGCCCCGCCGTCGTCGAGGGCGCGCTATCGCCCGACACCGTCCTCGAGGCCGAGGGGAGTTTCAGCATCCGCGACGTCGGGGCCGGCGGCGACCGGGTCACCGTCGGCGGGTACGGCCTCGAACTCGTCTTCGAGTTCACCGACCGCGAGGACGGCATCGAGTACGACCAGACCGCGGGGCCACTGGAGACGCTCCGGACCACACTGACCTACGAACCCGAAAACGAGGGAACACGGCTCACCGCCCGCTCGGAGGTCGCCGTCGGTGGCCCCGGGTTCGTCGATCGCGTCGCCGCCTGGAAGCGCCGCGGGGAACTCCGCCGTGCCCTCGCCGGCATCGCCGAGGAGTGCTGACCGCGGTCGGCTACTGCCTGCCGCCCCGGGCCCGGTCGTGTGTTGCTGCCGCGCAACCGCACCGATTTTACAACCTGGCGTGACGACCTGCGCATATGGGACTGCTTGGCACGATTGCCGAAACATTCAAAGCATCGACACAAGCGACGAACCGCGGCGACATCACGCAGAACGACTCAGAAGGCGCCTACTGGTGTCACGACTGCCAGGAGCGCATCCGCGACGTCGACGTCGAGGGCGAGGAGGCGCCGGACTGTCCCTCCTGTGGCGACGAGATGGACTTCGAGCGCTCGAAGGGCACCGCCAGCTGCGCCTGCTAGACGGTCAGCTCCTCGCCTTCCTCGCTCGGGAACGGGTTCTGGAAGCCCTCCGAGCCGCTGTGCTCCCCGTCATTCAGTTCACAGGCCGAAAGCGCCGCTCTGAGCCCCTCCTCGTCCAGGTCCCGACCGATGAAGACCAGTTCCGTCCGGCGGTCGCCGACTTCTTCGTCCCAGGGCAGGTCCGGTTGCATCCGCCGCTGGGTCTCCTGGCGCTGTTCGGACATGGCAGCTACCCACGGCTCGCGCCCGATGACCCGACGGACCGCACCGGTGCCGCTGTACCGCAACGCGAGCTCATCACGCCCTGCGACCCAGACCAGCCCCTTCGACCGGATGACCGAATCCGGGAGCGTCCGGAGAAACTCCGCGAACCGCCCGGGGTGGAGCGGCCGCCTGGACTCGAAGGCGAAAGAGGTCACCCCGTAGGTCGAGGCCGGGTCGTGGACGTGGCCGTCGTGGTCGTGATCGTCGTGTCCGTGGTCGTCGGCTGTCGTGGTCACCGCGCCCCCATCGGCGCTTTCGGCGTGATCGATAGCCCGTTCGCGGCCCTCGCTCGCACTCAGCGTCTCGGGGCTGAACAGCCCGGTATCGAGGATGGTATCCGGCGCTATCTCGCCGTGTGTCGCCCGGTGCTGTCTGGCGTCGGGGTTCAGCGCCGACAGCAGCGCCTCCGTTTCCTCGATTGCCGTCTCGGCTGCGAGGTCGCACTTGTTGACGAGGAGGACGTCGGCGTATTCGGCCTGTGTGACGAGCAGGTCAGAGAGGGGACGAACGTCCCCCTCGGTTTCGGCCTGGCCCGGTCGCTCCCGGCGGATGTCCTCGGTCGTGACGATGTCGTCGGCGGCGAGCGTCTCCCGGAAGCCCGAGGCGTCGACGATTGTCGCGAGCGTGTCCAGCCTGTAGGGTGCCGACGCCGGCCCCGTCGTGAACAGGCGCGCCACCGGCGTCGGCGCCGAGATGCCAGAGGACTCGACGACGAGGTGATCGAACTCGCCGGTGCGGGCGAGCCGGCTGACCGCCACCTCCAGGTCGTCCCGCAGGTCACAGCAGATACAGCCATTCGACAGCTCGGTGATGCCCTCCCCCTGTGCCTCGATCAGCTCGGCGTCGACGTTGAGCGCGCCCATGTCGTTTACCAGCACCGCTATCCGTCGGTCGCCGGGGTTCGAGAGCAGGTGGTTCAGCGTCGTCGTCTTGCCCGCACCCAGCGCGCCAGAAAGAACTGTCACCGGTGTTCCATCCTCGCCCAGTACGCTCATAGCTACCGTCTGTTCGGGGCTGTCGTACTTAGACGGCACGCCGTGTGTGTGGCTGGCGCACACCCGCGTGGCTGCCACCAGTCGCCCCGGGAGACGGTTCCAGTCCCCCGCACACGGCGGCGGTACGCTTTTACCTCGCGGAGCGTGAGGTGCCCGATATGCAACTCGACGCGCGCATCCGGGCCTACCGGGAGGTACTCGAGGAGTGGCTCCGGGGGCTCTATCACGGGATGATCTCCCACCCTGCCTACGAGAAAATCGAGAACGCGGCCGAGGACAGCGAGGACGCCTTCCTTCTGGCGTGTTTCCCCGACGCCTTCGGGATTCCGAGCCCGGTCTCCTACTACACCGCCGAACTCCTGCCCTACCTCGCAGAGGAGTTCGAGCAGTGGGAACGGCGGATGTGGGGCCGCGAGTCGGCACTCGAACGGAAGGGAAGCCAGTACCACTTCTGATGGATCGATTCGTCTTCTTCGGCGGGAAGGGCGGCGTCGGCAAGACCACCGTCTCCAGCGCGTACGCCCACAAGTGTGCCCGCGCGGGCATGGAGGTCCTGCTCGTCTCGACGGACCCGGCCCACAGCACCGCCGATGTCTTCGACCAGCCCTTCGACGACGACCCTCGGCCGGTCGAGGGCTACGACTCCCTGTCGGCGATGGAGATCGACCCCGAGGAGGCCGTGGACGAACACCTGATGGGGATAAAGCGGTCGCTGGGCGACCAGGTCAGCCCGGCCATCGTCAACGAGATCGACCGGCAGATCGAACTCGCCCACCGGACTCCCGGCGCCCACGAAGCTGCGCTGTTCGATCGCTTTATCGACGTGATGCGCGAGGCCGACGGCTACGACCGCGTGGTTTTCGACACCTCGCCGACCGGGGGGACGCTCCGGCTACTCTCCCTGCCGGAGTATCTCGGCGGGTGGATCGACCGCCTGCTCGACAAGCGCGAGGAGAGCGTCGAGCTGTACGAAAAGGCCGCGATCGGCGACCGCGAACCCCGCCGCTCGAAGGTCGGTGACCCCATCATCGCCCGCCTCCAGACACGCAAGGAGAACTTCGAGTTCGCCGGCGAGACGCTCCGCAACGACGCTTCCTTCTTTCTCGTGTTGAACCCCGACCAGCTCTCCGTGCGCGAGACGGCCCGCGCCGTCGACCAGCTACGCGAGTACGACCTCTCGGTTTCGGGCCTCGTGATGAACCGCCTCACCCCCGAGCCCGACCCCGACGAGGACGGCCGCGGCGCCCGCTACCTGCGCGACCGCATCGAGACCGAACGCGAGCGACTCCGGGAGACCCGCGAGTCGATCGACCCGTCAGTCATCGCGACCATCGAGTCCCGGGTCCGGGAAGTCAAGGGTGACCTCCTCGAATCAGTCGCCGCGGAGATCGAGATCGACGTAAAGTAACATCTGAACGTCACTTCTCGACGGGGCTGGAAGTTCGGCTTTGTATGGGTGCCGCACAGCCGTTTTTAACTTTTCCCCCGGTGCAAAATTTGGAAAGGTATAAGTTACTCATGGCTAGTTGTTATTTTGCACCATGGTCAGTGTTGCCACCGTTGTCATACTGTCACTCGTCACGTTCACCGTCGGGTACGTCGCGTACTCGCGGTATCTGTCCCAGTTCGTCGAACTCGACGACGAAAACGAGACACCGGCACACAAGTACAACGACGGCCAGGAGTACGTACCGTCGAAGAAGTCGGTACTGCTCGGGCACCACTACTCCAGCATCGCGGGTGGTGCCCCCATCGTCGGCCCCATCACGGCGGGGGCGGCGTTTGGCTGGCTGCCCGCGATTCTGTGGATCGCGATCGGCAATCCCCTCTTCGGTGCGGTCCACGACTTCATGTCGCTGTCGGCCAGCGTCCGCCACGAGGGGAAGTCGATCGGATACATCATCGGCGAGTACGTCGGCGATCGCGGCAAGAAGATGCTCCTGTGGTTCGCGTTCCTGACGATCATCCTGGTCATCGCCGTGTTCGCGCTGGTGGTCGCGGTCGTGTTCGACGTGTTCCCGGCGGCGGCGACGGCCAGCATGATCTACATCGCGCTGGCGATCGTGTTCGGGGTGTACCTCTACCAGTTCAATCTCCCGTTCCTGCCCGGAGCGGTGCTTTTCATCGCGCTGGTGTTCGCCGGCGTGTTCGTCGGACTGGAGTTCCCGATCGCGCTCGTCTCGACCGAGGCGACTGCCGCCGACACGATCGTCCTGCTCGGTGACGCCTCGTCGTGGAGCTGGCTGCCCCTCGCGGACGCCCAGAACGCCAACCGCGCGGCGTGGGTGCCGGTCGTCTGCATCTACGCGTTCGCGGCCAGCGTCCTCCCGGTCTGGATCCTGCTCCAGCCGCGTGACTTCCTCACCTCGAGCCTGCTGTACGTCGGCGTCGGCGGAATGCTGCTCGGCGTGCTGGTGGCGACGGTGATGGGGCTTGCCGGAAGCGGCTTCTCCTTTACCGTCGGCGGGAACACCTACACGGACCTGCAGATGACGCTCCCGGCGTTCAAGGGCTTTACCAGCGCGCTCGGCCCGATCTTCCCGTTCCTGTTCGTCACGATCGCCTGCGGGACGATCAGTGGCTTTCACTCGCTGGTCTCGTCGGGTACGACCGCAAAGCAACTCGACCAGGAGACCGACGCCCGCCTCATCGGCTACGGCGCGATGCTCGGTGAGGGGCTGCTCGCGACGACGGCGGTCGCGGCGCTGGCGATCGTCGCTGTGACCGACTTCGGCTCCGGGCTGGCCGGCGCGCTGGCGAACTTCCCCGTCGGCGGCGCCATCATGCTCGGCGCCGGATTCGGCCTCCCGGCGGCGATTGGGACGACGTTCATCGGGCTGGTGTTCGTCAGCTTCCTGTTGACGTCGACTGACACCGCGACCCGCCTGGGCCGGTACATGCTCGAGGAGGCGGTCGGAACACCCGAGTCGAGCATCCAGGAGACCGCGACGAACCGCTACGTGAGCTCCGGTGCGCTGCTGGCGCTGCCGGCCTACCTGCTGGTCGGGAGTGGCTCGTGGTCGACGCTGTGGCCGCTGTTTGGCGGCGCCAACCAGACGCTTGCCGCGCTCGCGCTGCTGTCGGCGACGCTGTGGCTGGCCAACTGGGACGAGTCCAAGCAGCTCATCAGCACCGGCGTGCCGATGGCCATCATGCTGGCGGTCACGGTCATCGCGCTGCTGTGGATCGGGCTCTATACGGCTCCGCTGGACGCCCTCAACGCGACGAACCCGATCGGAATGCTCGCGGCCGGCCTCCAGTCGGTCATCGCACTGATCCTGTCTGGACTGGCCCTGTCGCTGGCCTGGATGGGCTACAAGAACATCAGATCCGCCCGCGACAGCTACACCGGCGCCGTCACGAGCGACGACTGAACGCCGCACGAAGTCGTCCGAGCACGCCCGTCGGCTCACTTTCTTCGTCGCCGTCGTCCCACAGCCTGAACGCCTGGGCCACGTCCGTCTCCGGGCTGGCGACCGACTCCCCCTGTTCGGGCGCGACGGCGAACAGCCGGACGGTGTAGTGGCCGTGGTAGCCGTATTTCAACAGCGTCCGTGATTCGAACTCCGACACGTACTCCCGGACGGCCCCGGGAATTTCGGAGGTGACAACGCCGAAGACGAACTCGGTCCCGAAGTGCTCCTCGTCGGGCTCGATCCACTCCTCTGCCAGCTGCTCGCCCAGTTCCGACAGTTGCTCCATGTCCGCAACCGAAACGTTGTCGATGCGCGTGACGAACAGATGCTCGGTCGTCTGGTGATCACCGTACCTGACCGACGGGTGCAGGAAGTGCTTGCGCCGCTCGATCTCCAGGCGGCCATAGAGGGTAAAGCGGTGGCCGCCGACTGACCGGTCCCGTTCGAGGTCGTAGCTGTGCAGGAGTCGGTCGCTGACGCGGTCGACGTACTCGTCGTCCCAGTCGGGGACCTCCGCCAGCGGGTCCCCGCCGTCCTCTCCTGTCTCCGGGCCCCTCGCGTTGCTGTCGCTCATACCCACAGTCTGCGCCGGACCGGCAAAATCCCACCGGTGAATTCACACCGGGACAGCGCGTACGCTCCGTGAAGCAACCCACTGATAAGCCGCGGCTTCAGCCGTTGGTAGCTGATGCTAACGGCTATACGCCCGTGAGCGATGTCGACCCCCCCGCGGGGTCGACGATGCTCACGAAGGTATAGCCGTCAGTATCACTCGCCGTTGTCGAGTGCGATGTACTTCGTCTGGATAATTCGCGGATCCTCGTCGAGTCGGTTCCGGACTGCCTCGGAAAGCGGGTCGTCGAGGGTGTACACCGAGAGGGCCTCGCCGCCGATGGTCTCGCGGCCATTGTACATCCCCGCGATGTTGACGTCGTGTTCGCCGAGGACGCTGCCGATGAAGCCGATGACACCGGGGACGTCCTCGTTGCGGGCGACGAGCATGTGGCCGTGGGGCACGGCGTCGACGCGGTAGCCGTCGATGCGGACGATGCGCGGGTCGTCGCCGGCAAACTGGGTGCCACAGACGCTGACGCTCTCGGCGTCGTTGGTCACCCGGACGGTCACCAGCGACTGGAAGTCCTCGGAGTAGCGGGTCTTGGTCTCCGAGACCTCGATTCCGCGCTCGTCGGCGATGCGCGGTGCGTTGACGGCGTTGACCTGCCACTCAAGGGGCTCGAAGACACCTTTCAGCGCCGAGGCGGTGACGAGGTCGACGTCCTCCTCGGCGATATCACCGGCGTACTCGACTTCCACGCGGTCGAAGCGGCCATCGAACAGCTGGACGGCAATCTTCCCGGCGGTCTCCGCGAGGTCGATGTACGGCTCGATGACCGGGAACGCGCTCTCGTCGACGGATGGGGCGTTCAGCGCGTTGACGACCGGCTCCCCGTTGAAAGCCGCGAGGATCTGCCCCGCGATGGAGGTGGCGACGCTCTCCTGGGCGGCCTCCGTCGAGGCCCCGAGATGGGGCGTGACGATGACGTCCTCGACGTCGAGGAGCGGGTTGTCCGGCGAGACCGGTTCGGTCCCGAAGACATCGACCGCCGCGCCGTTGAGGGTCCCGTCCTCGACAGCCTCGGCCAGCGCCGGTTCGTCGACGATTCCCCCGCGGGCGCAGTTGACGACGTACCCGCCCTCCAGCCGGGCGAGTTCCGCCTCGCTGATCATGTGCTCGGTCTCGTCGGTGAGAGGGGTGTGGATGGTGAGGAAGTCGGCCCGCTCCAGGCAGGCGTCGAGGTCGTCGACCAGCTCCGCCCCGAGCTGAGCGGCGCGGTTCTCGCTGATGTAGGGGTCGAAGGCGACGACATCCATCCCGAGATTGCCCAGCCGCTTTGCGACCTCCTGGCCGACCCGGCCAAAGCCGACCACGCCCAGGGTCTTGCTGTTGATCTCTGTCCCCAGGAAGTCACCCTTGGCCCACTCGCCGCCCGTGAGGCGGATGTGCGCCTGGGGGATCGACCGCGCCGTCGCGAAGGCCATCGCGACCGTGTGCTCGGCGGCGGCCCGAACGTTGCCCTCCGGAGCGTTTGCGACGATGACCCCGTGTTCCGTGGCGGCGTCGACGTCGATGTTGTCCACGCCGATGCCTGCCCGCCCGACGATGACGAGGTCGGGAGCGGCCTCGAAGACCGCCTCCGTGACCTCCGTGCCCGACCGCACGATGAGTCCGTTTGCGTCGGCGACGGCGCCCCGGAGCGCCTCGCCCTCGACGTCGTAGGCCGTCTCGATCTCGTGGCCGGCCTGGCGCAGGCGCCCGATACCCGCGTCTGCGATGGGATCCGTGACGAGTACCTTCATGCACGGGGGAAACCAGGGGTCGGCTATAACCCTTGTTTTCTCGGTGCGGCTACCTCACGACGGTCACAGTGACGGGGGCCCGGGCCACCACCGCCGTCGCGACCGTCCCGAGCAGCCGATCCACCAGCCCGGACTCCGGCCCGCCGTGGCCGCCCATCACGACATGGTCGACGGCGTGGTCCTCGACGTACGCGAGAATGGTGTCGGCAGGATCGCCCGTCTCGACGGCGGTCTCGACATCGCGGTCGAGTGACGCCGCGCGCCGGGCTGCACTGTCGACCACGGTCTCCGCGTGTTCGCGTGCGCTCGCCATGCGGTCTTCGTCTGTCCCGACGATGTCGCCCTCGCTCATCCCCGCATCCAGCGGCGTGACCACGTTGAGGACGGTCACCGGGCACTCGAAGGTCTCCAGCGCGTGGACGAGCGCCTCGTCGGCCAGGGGCGACCCGTCAATCGGAACCAGTACCTGAGAGGGCGCCATACTCTCACTCGGGTGGGGGGCTACAAGTAGGCAGGGACCGAACCGGACGTACAGAGTGGGTGAATCGGATGGCAACGGGGGTCGCATTCTGGGTGCTGGTCGGGCTCGCGACAGCGACGGGGCTTGCCACCGCGTGGGCGCTCGGGGCAAACAGCAACTCCCCGCCGTTCGCGCCGGCTATCGGCGCCAACGCCATCTCGACGATGCAGGCGGCGTTTCTGATCGGCATCCTCGCCGCGCTGGGCGCACTCACTCAGGGCGGGAGCATCTCCGAAACCGTGGGTGTGGGGCTGATCGACGGCGTCGCAATCTCCTCGCTCGCAGCCACGGCTGGGCTGCTGACCGCGACCTCGTTCATGATCTTCGGCGTCTACAGCGGCTATCCGGTCCCGGCTGCCTTCGCGACCACGGGTGCGATGATTGGTGTCGGGCTCTCGCTGGGCGGGGACCCCGCGTTCGACACCTACCGCCGGATCGCAACGTTCTGGGTACTCGTCCCCCCGGTCTCGGGCGGGCTCGCCTACCTCACCGCCACGCTCCTCCGGCGAGACGACATCCCCGAGACGCTGGGGGTACCGCTCCTCGCGGCGATCGTCGGCGGCATCCTCGCGAACATCCGCCTGGGCATCGTTCCGTCGGCGCCCGGGGCGTCACAGGGCTCGCTCGCGGGCTTTCTGAGTCGGGCTGTCGGCCTGCCAGCCGTCGCTGGCGTCGACCTCGTGGCCGTCGCTGTCACCCTCCTGCTTTCGGCCGCGAGCTTCCAGTTCATTCGCCGGCGGACGCAGGCGTCGGTCGACCGTGGCATCAAGACCTTCCTTGTCCTGCTTGGGGCCATCGTCGCCTTCTCCAGCGGCGGCAGCCAGGTCGGGCTCGCGACCGGCCCCCTGGAGAACCTCTACCGTGCGGAGCTCGGATTGCCCGGGCTGGTCCTGCTCGCGATCGGCGCCGCCGGCATCCTCGGCGGGGCCTGGATGGGTGCACCCAGACTCCTCCAGGCCACCTCCCGGGAGTACGCACAGCTCGGCGTCCGGCGCTCCATCGCCGCGCTCGTCCCCGGCTTCGTCATCGCACAGGTAGCCATCACCCTGGGCATCCCCATCTCGTTCAACAACATCATCCTCTCGGGCGTCATCGGCGGCGGCCTCGCTGCCGGATCGGCCGGCGTCTCGCGTCGGAAAATCGGCGTGACGCTCCTGTTCTGGGGTCTGACCCTCGGGTCGTCCACCGCCATCGGCTTCGGGCTGTACCGCCTGTTCGCGGTGGCCCTCGGCACGTAGGATCACCTGGGGACACGCGGTACTGGGGCGCGAGAACGCCGAGAACTGCGGGTGCCGGAGACGGCTACCGCCAGGCCGGGAGCGAGGCGGCCTCCTCGAGTGGAAGTGTCATGTAGGCATCGTCTGTGCTGATGTCGGCGAGGACGAACTGCCGTACCGTTCCATCCTCGACTGCTGCCATGACTTCTCCACTCGCCTCCGCCTCCGCCTGGGCAACCGTTTCCGGCTCCATGTGTGACAATATGTGTCAATCACATATAAACCCACCGAAAAGCCACGGGGGCAATCGCCGGAAAGCACGCCAATGCCACACCCCATCGAGCGGAGATGGCACTGTCGGTGCGTACAGACAGGGGTGGCCGGCCCGCCGAATGTGTAAGGACTTAGTAGATGGGGGAGAGAGTACCTGGCAATATGAACGTCGCAGATGTCATGACGGCCCGCGAGGACGTGGTCACGGTCGAGATCCCGGGCACCCGGGACGACGTCCTCGAGTACCTGCAGGACAGGCAGTTCTCCTCGGTTCCAGTTGTCAAGCAGACCGACGAGGGGGAGGTCTACCGGGGGCTAGTTTCGCGTGATGCACTCATCGCACGGCCCGACGAGGATCAGCTCGCGTTGCTCACCGAGGAGGTGGCGACGACAACAGCCGAGACGAGCCTCCCGGCCGCCGCGGAGCTGATGTTACGCGAGGGGGAGCGTCGCGTCCCGGTCGTCGACGGCGAGCTCGTGGGGATCGTCACGGTAACCGACATCGTCCGGGCTATCGCGGGCGGGGACCTCGACGGCGAGGTGGCCGTCGGCGATGTGGTCCAGCGGGAGATCAACACGGTCTACGAAGGGACGCCGCTGCCGGTCGCAGAGCAGGAGCTGTCCTACGCGGGGACCCCATACGCAGTCGTCCTCGGTGAGGAAGGCGATATGACCGGGATGCTCACGGAAGTGGACATTCTCGAGGAGGCCCGCGTCGTCGAGGGCGAGACAGGCACCGGGGACTCCATCGCCGGCGACGACGACGACTGGAAGTGGGAGAGCGTCAAGGCTGTCGGCAACAGCTACATGCCCACCCGGAACGTCGAGATTCCGACCGATCCGGTCTCGGACTTTATGACCGGCGACGTCGTGACAGTCAGCAAGAGCCGGACCGCACGGGAGACGGCCCAGCTGATGATCGAACACGACATCGAGCAGATACCGATGGTCAGCGGCGACGAACTCTCGGGCGTCGTCCGTGACGTGGACCTACTGGAGGCCGCTACATGACCGGCGAGGGCGAGCGCCTCACAGAGCTGGGCAAGCGCCGCGGCTTCTTTCTTCGGACGGCTGGTTCCTACGGCGGCGTCGCCGGCTTCTACACCTACGGCCCGCAGGGCGCCGCCCTCAAGGACAACATCGAAGACGCCTGGCGGGACCGCTACGTGACCCGCGAGGGACACATGGAGATCGACGCCCCGACGGTGATGCCCGAGGCTGTCTTCGAGGCCTCCGGCCACCTCGACGGCTTCGACGACATGATCGTGACCTGTCCCGAGTGCGGTGCGAGCCACCGTGCGGACCACCTCGTCGAGGACGCCACCGACGTCGAGGACGCCGAGTCGCTGCCGGCCGAGGACGTCGCGGAACTCATCGCCGACCACAAGATCGCCTGCCCGGATTGCCAGACGGCGCTGGCCGGCGAGCCCGTCGAAGACTTCAACCTCATGTTCGAGACGAACATCGGCCCGGGCTCGGCCTCGCCGGGCTACCTGCGCCCCGAGACCGCCCAGGGCATCTTCGTCGAGTTCCCACAGCTCGCGGAGTACGCCCGCGGTCAGCTTCCCTTCGGCGTCGCACAGATCGGCCGGGCCTACCGCAACGAGATCAGCCCCCGGAAGGGGCTGGTCCGCGTCCGGGAGTTCACCCAGGCCGAACTCGAACACTTCGTCGACCCGGAGGACGACGAGCCGCCACTCGACCGCGTGGCCGGGGTGCCCCTCCCGCTCTACTCGGCCGACCGACAGCGGGCCGACGCGGGCGGGATCCAGGAGATGACCGTCCGGGAGGCCCTCGAGGCGGGCGTCATTTCGGACCCGTGGGTCGCCTACTACCTCGGGGTCTCGAAGGGCTGGTTCGAGCGTATCGGCGTCGACATGGGCCGGTTTCGCTACCGCCAGCACCTGCCCGGCGAGCGCGCCCACTACGCCGCCGACTGCTGGGACGCCGAGACCGAGGTCGACGGCGACTGGATCGAGGCGACCGGCTTCGCCTACCGAGGCGACTACGACCTGAAAAAGCACGCCGAACACTCCGGCGAGGACTACTCCGTGTTCAAGCAGTACGACGAGCCGGTGACCGTCGAGCGCCCGACCGTCGATCCCGACATGAGCTACCTCGGGCCGGAGTTCGGTGGGGTCGCCGCCGATGTCGCCGACGCACTCGAACGGCTGGCCGGGCGCAACCCCGATGCCTTCGACGGTGACGACGTCACGGTCGAGGTCGATGACGAGAGCTACGCCGTGCCGGTCGAGGCGACCGGCTTCGCCGTCGAGGAGGTCACCGAGTCGGGCGAACACGTCCGGCCACACGTCGTCGAGCCCTCCTTCGGCGTCGGGCGGCTGGTCTATACGGTGCTGGCCCACGCCTACGAGGAGGACGTCGTCGACGGCGAGGAGCGGACCTACCTCGCGCTCCCGCCGGAGGTCGCACCGACGACGGTCGGCGTCTTCCCGCTGATGGACAGGGACGGGCTGGCCGAGCGGGCCCGGGAGATCGAACGCGACCTCCGGGAGGCAGGGCTGTCGGTGACCTACGACGACTCCGGCGCCATCGGCCGCCGGTACCGCCGTCAGGACGAGGTCGGCACCCCCTTCTGTGTGACTGTGGACTACGATAGTTTAGAGGATGGTACAGTGACTGTCCGCGACCGCGACACGACCGAACAGACCCGCGTCTCTGTCGACGACCTGGCGGAGACGCTGACAGCTCTCCGGGACGGCGACCGCTCCTTCGACGGTCTCTGATGGCGGACCCGGCCCCGGGAGATGGCCCGGCCGACCGTGCCCGCGAGGTCGTGTTGCAAGACGAGGTGGCCCGCCGGCTCGTTCACGCGAGCGGGACCGTCCTGCCCGTGCTGTACGTGCTCGACATCGCGACGTGGCGTGGGGTGACCGTCCTCCTCCTCGTCGGGGCCGTCGTCGCGCTCGCTCTCGAGGCGATCCGGCTGTTCGTGGGTCTGGAGTGGGCCATCTACGAGCAGCTCACGCGGGAATACGAGCAGGACAGCCTCGCGGGTTACGCGCTGTACTTCATCTCCAGCGCCCTCGTCGCAATCGTCTTCGACCCGCGGGTGGCTGTTCCGGCAATCCTCATGCTGACACTCGGCGATCCCATCAGCGGCCTCCTGGGGTCCGGGGAGTTGCGGTCGGTCAAGCAGACGTGGGTGTTGCTCGCGATGTTCGGCGTCTGTACCCTGTTCGCGGCGCCGTTCGTGCCGCCGGTCGCCGCAATCCTCGGGGGTGTCGCCGCGGCCGTCGCCGACGGGGTCAAGCCGGTCGTCGCGGGCTACGTCGTCGACGACAACCTCACGATACCGCCCGCTGCCGCGGTGGCGATGGTCGCCGGGATCGAACTCGCGGGAGCAGTCGGGTAGCTGCCCGGCGTTTCCGATCGCCGGGCGGGCCCGGTGCCGCGAGCGGCGGTCGCGCGGCTGCGCTGCGGCTACGACCACTTTCACCGTGGCACGCGAACCCTTAACCACCGGCAGGGGCAACAAGAGACAAATGGCAACAGGGGACGCCATCGCGGACTGGCCGCTGGTGACCCAGGGGCTGCTAGAGCGCCGCGAGTACCAGCTCGAACTGGCCGAGACCGCACTCGACCGCCACACGCTGGTCTGTCTCCCGACGGGGCTGGGCAAGACGGCGGTGAGCCTGCTCGTGACCGCCCGGCGGCTGGCAGGGGCCGGGGGCAAGAGCCTCCTGCTCGCGCCGACGAAGCCGCTGGTCTCCCAGCACGCCGCGTTCTACCGCGAGGCGCTCTCGATACCCGCCGAGGAGATCGTCGTCTTCACCGGCGAGGTCCGACCCGACGACCGGGCCGACCTCTGGGAGGATGCACGCGTCGTGGTCGCCACCCCACAGGTCGTCGAGAACGACCTCGTGGGTAACCGGGTTTCGCTTTCCGCGGTCACCCACTGCACGTTCGACGAGTGTCACCGCGCGACGGGCGAGTACGCCTACAACTACATCGCAAAGCGGTACCACGCTGATGCCACCGAGCCGCTGGTGACGGGCATGAGTGCCTCCCCCGGCGACGACGAGGAGGCGATCCTGGGGGTGTGTGAGAACCTCGGGGTTCGGAACGTCGAGGTGATGACCGAGCGCGACGCCGACGTCGCGGAGTACACCCACGAGACAGACGTCGAGTGGGAGCACGTCGAACTCCCGGAGGCGGTCGAGGAGATCCGCGACGCGATAAACGAGGTCATCCGCGAGCGCATGACCCGTCTGAAGAAACTGGGCGTGACGGGCAAGACCCAGCCCGACGTCGCGGAACGTGAGATCCAGCGGATCCAGGGCCGGGTCCAGGAGCTGATGGACAGCGACCAGGCGGAGGGCTACGAGGCGATGAGTGTCCTCGCCGAGGTGCGAAAGCTCCGGACTGCGGTCACCTACGTCGAGACACAGACCGTCGAGTCGTTCCGGCGGTACATGGAGCGCCAGACGGAAGCGGCCCGCTCCTCGGGGGCCTCGAAGGCCGACCAGCGGATGGTCTCGGACCCGAACGTCCGCCAGGCGGTCCGGAAAGCGGAGGAGTACGACGACCTCCACCCGAAGTTCCGGCGGGCACGGATGCTGATCGCGGAGACGCTGGGCATCCGCGATGGCGAGCGTGTCATCGTCTTCACCGAGTCCCGCGACACCGCGGAGACGCTGACCGACTTTCTGGGCGAGCACTTCACGACCGAGAAGTTCGTCGGCCAGTCCGACACCGACGGCAGCGAGGGGATGACCCAGGCCGAACAGCAGGAGACGCTGGATCGCTTCCGGGCCGGGGCCTTCGAGGTGCTCGTCTCCACCTCCGTCGCCGAGGAGGGCCTGGACGTCCCCGAGGTCGACCTGGTACTCTTCTACGAGCCGGTTCCCACGGCCATCCGCTCGATCCAGCGCAAGGGCCGGACCGGCCGCCAGACCGAGGGCCGGGTGATGGTCCTGATCGCGGAGGACACCCGCGACGAGGCCTACTTCTGGAAGGCCCGCCAGGACGAAAAACGCATGGAACAGCAGCTGCGGGGCCTGAAGGACGTCGCCGGGGAGATCGAGAGCGAACTCCACGAGGAGCCCGAAATAGAATCCTTCGAAGGCAATAGTTCTGAGGAAAATTATTCCTACGAGGGTGATAATTCCACAGCGGATGACCGTAGCGACGGAGACGGGAGCAGGGGTGACGCCGCAGGCGAGGGACAGGCCACCGACGACGGCCAGGCGGGGCTGGACGCGTTCGCCGGTGGAGAGGCAGACGAGACCGCCACAGAGGCGGATACGGACGGCGATGGCTCCGACGTGGTCGTCGCCGAGGCCGGGACGGACGAAGAGGACGAAACGGTGGAGGTCGTGATCGACCAGCGGGAACTCGACTCGACCATCGCGCGGGATCTCTCGACGCGGGAGGGGATCGAGACGCGCCTGGAGACGCTGGCCGTGGGGGACTACGTGCTCTCGGACCGCGTCGTCGTCGAGCGCAAGACGGTCGGAGACTTTCTGGACACACTGACCGGCGGTGACCGGTCGATGTTCGAGCAGGTCGGCGACGACGCGCGCAACTACGCACGCCCGGTCGTGATCATCGAGGGGGAGGACCTGTACGGCCAGCGCAACGTCCATCCGAAGGCGATCCACGGCGCGCTCGCGTCGCTGGCGGTAGATTTCGGGGCGAGCGTGATGCGAACGGACGGCGAGGAGGCGACCGCGGACCTGCTCGAAGTGATCGCCGAGCGCGAACAGGCGGATGGCGACAGGGAGGTCAGCGTCCACGGCGAGAAGCAGTCGCGGACGCTCGCCGAACAGCAGGAGTACGCCGTCGCCTCGATCGCGGAGGTTGGCCCCGTGACGGCGCGGTCGCTCCTCGAGCAGTTCGGCAGCGTCGAGGCGGTCATGACCGCCAGCGAGGAGGAACTACAGGAGGCGGAGGGCGTCGGCGAAGTCACCGCCGAGCGGATCCGGGAAGTGACAGGGAGCGAGTACGCCGGGTGACCGCAAGCGGTTGCCCGTGGTCTACCGCCGGAGCGCCGACAGCGTCTCCGCGGCCTCGCGGGCGGCGGCGAGGTGTTCGCGGGCGCGCTGGGGGTCCTCTGTCGTCTCGGCGCGCTCGCTGAAGCGGGCGAGTGTCCGGGTCAGGGACTCGCGGGCAGCCGAGACGTCGCCGGCCTGCGAGGGTCGGGGCGGCTCGCTGGCCTGGTCGGGGTCGGGCCGCCGGGCTGGCCGGTCCGCCGGTTCGGTCTCGGGCTGTGGCTGCTGCTGGTTTCTGGCCTGTCGGCCGGCCGTCGCCCCCCTGTCGGCGGTGTCGTCATCCCGGGCCTCGCTTTTGGCCTCACTGGAGCCGAACTGCACGCGCGCGTCGTCGCTGGGCGAGGTGACCTCGATTTGCTCCGTCTTCTCGTCGGTGGCCGTCCCCTCGGCGTCACCACCCGCCTCGTCGGCGTCCTCGCGGTCGACGGGCTTCTCGCAGGTCGCACAGAACTCCTGGCCGTCGTACCGGAAGATGGGGTCGCCACACGCCGAGCAGTGGGCGTTTGTCATCGTCGCCCCCTGCAAGAGGAGTTCGCTCATCTTCTCTGCGGTCTCGCGGGACTCCTGGTCGCGCTCGTACTTCTCCCGGAGCTTCTCGCGTTCGGCTTCCTTGTCGAAGTCGCTCATATCCGATAGCAGTCGACGGACGGGAATATGCGTTGCGGGACGGCCAGCCGGGAAATCGCGGGACAGACCGTTGGCAGGTCCGTTTCGACATTTTTAACGTCGGTGACGGAGGCAGTCTACACATGGCAAAGGTAAGCATTGTCGGCGCGGCGGGTACCGTCGGCGCAGCGGCAGGGTACAGCATCGCACTCGAAGGGCTGGCCGACGAGCTCGTGTTCGTGGACATCCCCGACAAGAAGGACGAGGCGGTCGGGCAGGCCGAGGACGCGAACCACGGGACGGCCTACGACTCGAACACGCTCGTCCGTCAGGGGTCCTACGAGGCCACCGCGGGATCGGACGTCGTCGTCATCACCGCTGGCATCCCGCGCCAGCCGGGCCAGACCCGGATCGACCTCGCGGGCGACAACGCCCCCATCATGGAGGACATCCAGTCCTCGCTCGACGAGCACAACGACGACTACGTCTCGATCACGACCTCGAACCCCGTCGACCTGCTCAACCGCCACCTCTACGAGCAGGGCGAGCGGCCGCGCGAGCACGTCATCGGCTTCGGCGGCCGGCTGGACTCGGCCCGGTTCCGTCACGTCCTCGCGAAGCGCTTCGACGCCCCCGTCCAGAACGTCGAGGCGACGATTCTCGGCGAACACGGCGACGCGCAGGTCCCCGTCTTCTCGAAGGTCCGCGTCGACGGGGCGGACCCGACCTTCGACGACGACGAGAAGGAGGAAATCCTGGCGGACCTCCAGGAGTCCGCGATGGACGTCATCGAGCGCAAGGGCGCGACCGAGTGGGGCCCGGCCCGCGGCGTCGCACACATGGTCGAGGCCGTCCTCGAGGACACCGGCGAGGTCGTCCCGGCGTCAGTCAAGCTGGAGGGGGAGTTCGGACACGACGACGTCGCCTTTGGCGTCCCCGTCAGACTGGGCTCGGACGGCGTCGAGGAGACCGTCGAGTGGGCCCTCGACAGCTTCGAGCAGAAACAGATGGCCGACGCCGCCGAGAAGCTCTCCGAGCAGTACGACAAAATCGCCTGATCCCGACGACCGGGAGCCGACCGCCGACTGGTCGGAGCGGCAGACAATGACGTGCCTTTTTACGGGATGCCACCGTAGCTCGCCTCAAGAATGTTCAACGCCATCGTGAGCGCGGACACGCTCCAGGCAACGCTCGACTCCGTGGGCGTGCTGGTGGACGAGTGCAAGATCCACCTCGAGGGGGGAGGCCTCGAGATCCGTGCGGTCGACCCGGCCAACGTCGGGATGGTCGACCTCACGCTCGACTCCAGTGCCTTCGAGTCCTACGAGGCCGACGGCGGCCTGATCGGCGTCAACCTCGTCCGCCTGCAGGACATCGCGGGCATGGCCGACTCCGACCAGCTCGTCCACCTCGAACTCGACGAGGAGACCCGCAAGCTCCACATCTCCATCGACGGCCTGGAGTACACGCTCGCGCTCATCGATCCCGAGTCCATCCGCGAGGAACCCGACCTCCCCGACCTGGACCTCCCGGCGACGATCGTCATCGAGGGCCGCGACATCGACCGCGCCGTCACCGCCGCCGACATGGTTTCGGACCACATCGAACTCGGCGTCGACGAGGACGAGGAGACCTTCTACGTCAAAGCCGAGGGCGACACCGACGACGTCCACCTCGAACTCGGGGCCGGGGACCTCATCGACCTCGTCGTCGGGTCGGCTTCCTCGCTTTTCTCGCTCGATTACCTCAAGGACATGAACAGGGCCATCCCCGCCGACGCCGAGGTGACGATGGAACTGGGCGAGGAGTTCCCGGTCAAGCTCCACTTCGACATCGCGGAGGGCGAGGGGACAGTCACCTACATGCTGGCTCCCCGCATCCAGAGCAACTGACGGCCGAAAATTCTGGTGGATTCTCGTCCACCCCCTGCGTCGTGCGCCCGTCTGACGTATCGTTTTGTAGTCGGAGCGAGGATACACCGGTATGCCGAGTCTCGACGAGGCCTACGACCGGAATCGCCTGGCAGAGAGGGAGCCACACCGCGTCCGGGGTGGCGTCCTGCTGGGTCTCGCCGGCGCGCTCGCGGTCGGTTCGGCCATCGGGCTGGTCGCGGTCGTCGGGGACACGACACCGACGAAGGCACACGCCGGCGTCCTCGCAGGGCTGGGTGTGCCCGCGATGTTGCTCGCCGTCGTCCTCGTTCTCCCCGCGAGTACCCGCCAGCGCGCCGGCGTCGTCCTCGGGTCGGCGATAACTGTCGCCGGCGTGGGGCTGTTCTGGGAGGCCTACCCCTCGCAGTGGACCCTGACGTCCGATCCGATGGCATTCGAGACGGTCATGGTCTACGGGCTGGGCGGGGCGATCGCGCTGTGGTTCGTCTTCACCGCGCTGGCCACGTTCCGCCGCCGCAACAACCCCCAGGGGACGGTCGAACTGGAGGTCGTCCGGAACGAGGGCACCCGGACGGTGGAGGTGAGCCGCGACCAGTACCAGAGCATCGTCAGCGACGGTGGTGACGCGAGTGCCGTCATCGAGGAACTCGAAGAGCGCTGATACTGACGGCCGACACCCCTGGCGGAGTTTCGTCCCAACGGAACGGCTAACTGCCCAGAGACCCAACTCCGGGCGATGCGAACGGTTCAGGACGCCGACGGCACCCGCTACGTGCTTCTCAAGGAGTCGGGGGAGTCGAGCCTGGTCCGCGACCCCGAAACCGGAGAGAAGCGCCACGTCCCCACCGCCACGCTCGAACGCGTCGAGGGCGAATCGCCACTCGCCACGGCGGCACGCGCCGTTCCGGCCCCGGCCCGGCGCGTGCTGACTGGGGTGCCCGACGAGCGGGCGCTGGGTCTCCTCCTGGAACTCGACGCCCGCGGCCCCGTGAGCGTCCGGACGCTGCTCGAGGCGTCCGACCTCTGCGAGAGCGACCTGGCCGGCCTGCTGGCCGAGTTTCGTGCCGCGGGGCTCGTGACCGAGTCCCGGATTGCGGGCGAGCGGGGCTACGAGACGACCGACGTGGCGGCGGAGGGGCTGTCGACGCTGCGCTGATGGGGGTCAGACCGAGGCGCCTGTCTCGACGAGTTCGCCGGCCTTCGCACGCGACTGCTCGACGACGGCCGGCCGCCCCTCGAACTCGATTGTCACCTGATCGCCGTACTCGACGGCCTCGACGTGGGCGTTGTCGTGAATCCAGGAGACGACGCTCATCGTCTCCCCCGTCATCGGCAACACGAGTCGCTCGCGCTCGAACTCGGGGAGGTCGGCGTGGATCCGCTCACAGAGCGCGTCGACGTTCTCCCCGGTCTTCGCGCTGACCGCAACCGGGTTCGGCGCGAGCGCCGACAGCGCTTCTCGCTTGCGTTCTACCTCGTCGTCGTCGACCGTGTCGATCTTGTTCAGGACCGTCACGATGGGGGCCTCGTTGCGCTCGTAGAGGGTGTCGTGACAGGTGACGAGCTTCTCGCGGATTTCGGCGACGGACTCGGTGACGTCGACGACCAGCAACACGAGGTCAGCCCGGTAGACGGCGTCGAGGGTCGACTTGAACGACTCGACCAGCCAGTGTGGCAGATCCGAGATGAAGCCCACCGTGTCGGTCAGCAGGACATCGCGGCGGTCCATGTCGGCCTGGCGTGTCGTCGTGCCGAGCGTGGTGAACAGCCGGTCCTCGGACTCGGCGGTCGTGTCGAGGTCCGGGTGGATGTTCTCGTTCTCGTCCACGGCCAGGTCCGCCGCGAGCTGGCGGAGCAGCGTCGACTTGCCGGCGTTCGTGTAGCCGGCCATGGCGACGAGGTCGAACCCCGACTCGCGGCGCTGCTCGCGGCGCTGTTCGTCGGTCTGCTCGATCCGCTCGAGTTCGTCCCGGATGCGCGCGATCCGGGCCTTGATGTCCTGCTCGCGGCTCTCGTCGTACTCGCCCAGACCCATGAACCCCGGCCGCTCGTCGCGCTTTGCGAGGCTGGCCTTGGCCTCGGCTCGCGGGAGCTCGTAGCGCAACTGTGCGAGTTCCACCTGCAGCTGGGCCTTGCGCGTCTGTGCGCGCTGGCCGAAGATCTCGAGGATGAGCCGGAACCGGTCGATGATGCGCACGCCCTCCGGGAGCTTGTTCCCGACGTTGAACGTCTGGTAGGGGCCGAGCTGGTTGTCGAGAATCACGACCGATGCGTCGTGTGCCCGGACCCGACGGGACAGCTCCTCGACCTTGCCCTCGCCGAGGTGGTAGGCCGGATCCTCCGTTCTGGTCTGGGTGAGTTCGTCGACGACCTCGTATCCAGCGGCTCGTGCGAGGTCGCGAATCTCCGCCGTATCGGCCCCGCCATCGTCGACGCGCTTTGCGATGACAGTGCGTTCTCCGGTGGTGTCGTTAGCCGTCACTTACCCCTTCTTAGGGCACCCCGATATTTAAATCCGTCCGGCGCCGGGTCACCTGAAACCACCAGGCCGCTACACTCGGCCTGAAATCCCGTGGTGGGATTCCGCCGCGTTCACGCGGAGGGGGAGGTCAATCCTGGTCATACTGACGGTAGCCGTCAGTATCAGTACGAACGCTTTTGCAGGTCGCGCCCCGACCTGCGGACATGGACTTCGACCTCCCAAGAACGCTCGGCCTGTTGCTCCTTATCGTCGCAGTCGGCGTTGCCGGTCTGGTCGGAAGCGGCATGATGGCCCTCCAGACGACCTTGATGATGGTACTCCCTTCGATGCTGGTCTTCGCTCTCGTCGCGTTCGCGCTCGGGATGAAACACGGCGAGTACCGCGCCAGCCAGTAGGTCGTCACGTTCTGAAGTGAGGCGTTTGGGTGAGACCCCCGTCCCCCATCCGGATGGTCAGCGCCGCCGGCACCGGCAAGAGTGAGTTTCACGTCAATTGATATAACACTTGTTCCTGTATTATCACTATTGAGAGTCGGAATTGCTCTTCGGAGCTGGCTCCAGGGGAACCGACGCCGGGGCAACGGTGTCCCCGTCCCGACCGCTCTCACTTGTCCCGCCAGAACTGACGAAGTAGGTGGGTGACTCGTCCGCGTCAGCGTGACCCGTGACGCCCGGCCGTATCGTCGCGCCGACCATCAGCGGTGCGAGGACGCCGGCCGCGATCGGTCCCGGATGAGTCAGCGGCGCGTCGAGCCCCACGCTGTCGCCCGCCGCCAGGGAGTGGTCGTCCACGACGGCCGACGCGGCGTCGAGCAGGGCCCGATGGGTGTACCGCTCGCCCTCGATCCGGAGGACGGCTCCCGGGCTGACCTCGTCCGGCGGCTCGATGGGGTTCTCGCTCCAGAGTTCCCGCTCGAGGTGTGCGACGTCGGCCGCCTCGGGTGGCCCGCCGTAGGCCAGGCGGGAACAGCCCGGTTCGGCCTCGTATCGATCCAGCCAGGCGTCCGGAGCCACGAGCGCACGGGCGTCTACGGGCGAGGCGGGCGTCACGTCGACGGCCGCCCCGACAGTCGCCCCGCCAAACAGCGCGAGCAGCGGGGCGGCAGCCGAGCCGAGAACGCCGGGCTCGTCGTCCGGCGCGGGCGACTTCGGGCCGACAACGAGCGCCAGCGTCCCGTCCCGGCGGACGCCATAATGGCGCAGGAGGTTGCCGGCCTTCCAGGCGTTCGTACAGAACTCGCGATACGAATAAGGGGCCGCCCGGTCCGGCGCGTCGAGGGCTGCACCGTCGCGCGTCCGGCCGCGAGCGACGACGTCTGCGAGCGTCTCCATGACTGAGGGTTAGCCCGAACGAGTAAAGGCCCGTCGCACCCGCGCCCGACCGGACAGGACGATAGATTAATACTAACGGCTATAAGCCCGTGAGCGATTTCGACCCCCCGCGGGGTCGAATATGCTCACGAAGTTATAGCCGTCAGTATAAGGACGGAACTCGACGTAGCATGCCGGGATGACCGACGACGAACGCTGCCCGGGGGATCTCGACACCCGAGGGATTCACGGCGGCCAGGGGCGCGACCAGTACGGCGCGCTGACGACACCGATCTACGCGAACGTCACCTACGAGTACGACTCGCCGACGGATCTCGGCGGACCACACCGCTATTCGCGGATGTCGGAGCCGACACGGGACGACCTCGAAGCGCTGCTCGCGGACCTCGAGGGAGGGTCCCACGCCAGCGCCTTCGCCAGCGGCATGGCCGCGATCGACGCCATCTTCTCGCTGCTCTCGGCGGGTGACCACGTCGTGGCCGGGGCCACGCTGTACGCCGAGACACACGACCTCCTTTCTGACGTCTACCCGCGCTACGGCGTCGAGGTCTCTCACGTCGACATGACCGATCCGGACGCAGTCCGGAACGCGGTCCGCGAGGAGACCGCGCTCGTCTACGCCGAGAGCCCGACGAACCCGCTTTTGCAGATCACCGATCTCGAGGCGGCCGCGGCCGTCGCCCGCGAGGCCGGAGCGGTGCTGGCCGTCGACAACACGTTCGCCTCGCCCGCACTCCAGCGCCCGCTGGAACTCGGCGCGGATCTCGTCGTCGAGTCGCTGACGAAGTACCTCGGCGGCCACTCCGACGCGATCGCCGGCGCCGTGGCGACGGACGATCCGGGTCTCGCCGCGGAACTCGAACGGATCCAGTACACCCGCGGCGCGATCCCCGGCCCCTTCGAGTGCTTTCTGGTCCGGCGCGGCGCGAAGACGCTGGGGGCGCGGATGGACCGCCACTGCCGGAACGCCCGCGCCGTGGCCGAGACGCTGGCCGCGGCCGGGGCCGTCGACCGGGTCTACTACCCCGGCCTCGAATCCCACCCCGGCCACGAGATCGCCGCCGACCAGATGGCCGACTTCGGCGGGATGCTTTCGTTCGAACTGGCAGGCGGCGTCGAGGCCGCGACCGCTTTCGTCGCCGCATTAAAGAAGATCACGATCGCAGAGAGCCTCGGCGGCGTCGAGAGCCTCATCGAGGTGCCGGCCGCGATGACCCACCAAGATCTCTCGCCGGCAGAACTCGCGGCCGCGGGCATCGACGAGGGGCTGGTCCGGATCAGCGTCGGCATCGAGCGCCAGGCGGACCTGCTGGCCGACGTCCGGCGCGGGCTCGATGCGGTCTGATCTGGTATCGCCCGATCCACCAGTATAACTGGCCGGAGCCCCTACTGCCGGCAGATGCCGCGGTACCCCCACTCCGAAGCGGATCTGGCTCGCCAGCTCACCGGGCTCGTCGTCGAGAGTCTCGCAGTCAAGCAGGACTTCGGGGCCGCGACCGTCGGCTGTCGAGTCTGTTCGGACGGGACGACGCTCTCCTCTGGCGACCGGGTGTCGGTCGCGCTGTCCTGTTACGAGGACCATAGCTGGGAGATCCAGGGCGTCTACTGTTCCGACCACGCCGTCGAGTCGGTCGCGGAGACGATGGGGATCCGTGCCGAGCGCCAGGCCGTCGTCTCCGCAGTGCTGGAAGGGACCGGCTATCACCCGCCGGACGGTAACTTCCAGCCCGGGGCGCTCACGCTCGGTGACGTCGAGACCGTCGACTACAGCCCGACTGCGGCCGGCTACGAGTAGAACCGTTCGGGGCCGGGAGCCGACAGCAGGTTAGAAGCTGTCGCGAATCTTGTCGAAAAAGCCCTGTTCGACAGAGACGTCCTCGCCGCCGGCCTCGGCGAACTGCTCCAGGGCCTCGCGCTGTTCTTGGCTGAGATTCTCGGGTGTGACGACCTGCGCCCGGACGTAGAGGTGGCCCTGCCCGCGTCGCTGGAGACGTGGCATCCCCTTGCCGCCAAGCCGGAACTGCTCGCCGCTCTGGGTGCCCGAGGGGATATCCAGTTCGACCGCGCCATCGAGCGTCTCGACCGTGATGGTGTCCCCGAAGACCGCCTGCGGGAAGGAGATCGCCTCGCTCGTGTAGAGGTCGTCCCCATTGCGCTCGAAGTCGGGGTGTTCGGCCACCGCAATCTCGACGAGGAGGTCGCCGTTGGGACCGCGGTTTTCACCGGGCGCACCCTCGCCGTCCATGCGGAGCGTCTGGCCGTCGCGGATGCCCGCAGGAATCTCCACTGTCAGCGTCGCCTCGTTTCGCACCACGCCGTCGCCGCCACAGACCGAGCAGACCTCCTCGTAGATGGTGCCGTCACCCTCACAGCGCCGGCAGGTCGTCGTCTGTTGCATCCGGCCGAAGGGCGTCTGCTGAACGGTCGTCGTCTGGCCGCGGCCGTTGCACTCGGGGCACTGCTGTGAGTCCGTTCCGGGAGGGTGGCCGTCGCCGCCACACTCGCTACACCGCTCCGGACGACGGACGGACAGTTGCTTCTCGACGCCGTGGTAGGCCTCCTCGAGGCTGATCTCCAGCCCGGTCTTCAGATCCCGACCCTGGCGCGGGCGGTCGCGCGACCGGCGCCCCCCACCGCCGAAGAACTGATCGAAGATGTCCTCCATGTCGCCGAATGGCCCTCCACCCATCCCACCGACGCCGCCACGGCCACCGCCCTCCGTGGCGCCGTGTTTCTCGGCCTCGACGAACTGCTCGTGACCCATCTGGTCGTACATCCGGCGCTTCTCGTCGTCTGTCAGCACCTCCTTTGCCTTCTTCGCCTTCTTGAACTTCTCCTCCGCGTCCGGGTCGTCGCTAACGTCCGGATGATACTCCCGCACCGCCTCGCGGTAGGCCTGCTCTATCTCCTCCTCGGAAGCGTCTCGCGAGACACCTAGCACGTCGTAGAAGTCCTCGGTCATCAGTTATACGCGCTTTGTCGGTTCGGCTACTTCAATAGCCCGGGTCGGAGCGCCCTCGACGCTCCTCGCTCACGAAGCTATAGCCGACCGTATTTAGTCTTCCTCGTTTTCGTCAACGTCCTCGAAGTCGGCGTCGACGTACTCCTCGCCCTCGGCGCCGGCACCAGCGGCACCCGGACCGGCGCCGGCGGCGCCCGGGCCCGCACCCGCGGCACCGGCAGCGCCCGCTCCAGCTGCGCCCTCGGCGGCCTGTTGCTGGTAGATCTGCTTGCCGATCTCCTGAAGCTCCTCGGAGAGGTACTCCGTCGCGGCCTCGATCTCGTCCTTGTCGGCGTCCTCGTCCTCGAGGACCTCCTCGACTTCCTCGATTGCGTCCTCGATGTCTTCGCGCAGGTCGTCGTCGATCTGGTCCTCGTTCTCGTCGAGGAGCGTGTTCGCGCGCTGAATGGCGCTTTCGGCCTGGTTGCGGGCCTCGATGCGCTCGCGACGCTTCTGGTCTTCCTCGGCGTGCTTCTCGGCTTCCTCCTGCATCTCGTCGATCTGCTCGTCCGAGAGGCCGGCACCGCCCTCGATGGTGATGTCCTCCTTGTTGCCCGACCCCTTGTCCTCGGCTTCGACGTTGACGATGCCGTTCTCGTCCAGCGCGAAGGTAACCTCGATCTGTGGCGTCCCGGCGGGCGCGGGGGGGATGCCGGTCAGCATGAACTCCCCGAGCAGTTCGTTCTCCTCTGCAATCTCGCGTTCGCCCTGGAAGACGCGGATCTGGACCTGCGTCTGGTTGCCCTGGGCGGTCGTGAAGATTTTCGACTCCTCGGTCGGGATGGTAGTGTTCTTCTCGATGAGGCGCTCGAAGAGCCCACCCTTGACCTCGACGCCCAGCGACAGCGGCGTCACGTCCACGAGCACGATGTCGTCGACGTCTCCGGAGAGGACGCCACCCTGGATGGCCGCACCGAGCGCAACAGCCTCGTCGGGGTTGACGTTCTTCTTGGGCTCTTGCCCAGTCAGCTCCTCGACTTTCTCCTGAACCTGTGGCATCCGGGTCGATCCGCCGACGAGGATGACCTCGTCGATATCGTTCTTCGAGTAGCCGGCGTCTTCGAGGGCCTGCTCGGTCGGATTGACCGTCCGCTCGACCAGATCGGCGGTCAGCGACTCGAACTTCGCACGGGTCAGGGAGGCCTCCAGGTCCTTGGGCCCGTCGTCGTCCGAGGCGATGAAGGGCAGCGTGATCGTCGTCTCCTTGCGGTTCGAGAGCTCGACCTTCGCCGCCTCGGCGGCCTCGGCCAGCCGCTGGAGGGCCTGACGGTCCTCGCGGAGGTCGATGCCGTGCTCGTCGTAGAAGTCCTCGGCCAGCCAGTCGATGACCGCCTGGTCCCAGTCGTCGCCGCCGAGGTCGTTGTCGCCGTTCGTGGCGACGACCTCGTAGACTCCGCCGCCGAGGTCGAGAATCGAGACGTCGAAGGTGCCCCCGCCGAGGTCGTAGACGAGGACGGTCTGGTCGGACTCGTCGTCGAGGCCGTAGGCCATCGAGGCCGCGGTCGGCTCGTTGATGATTCGCTCGACCTCGAAGCCGGCGATCTCGCCGGCGTCCTTCGTGGCCTGGCGCTGGCGGTCCGAGAAGTAGGCGGGGACCGTGATGACGGCCTTCTCGACTTCCTCGCCGAGATAGTCCTCGGCGTCCTGCTTTATTTTCTGGAGGACCATCGCCGAGACCTGCTCGGGGGTGTAGGTCTCGCCGTCCATCTCGACGGTGTAGTCGTCCTCGCCCATGTGGCGCTTGATCGATTCGACGGTGTTCTCCGGGTTCTGGATCGCCTGGTTTTTCGCCGGCTTCCCCACGAGGCGCTCCCCGTCGTCGAACGATACCACGGAGGGTGTGGTCCGTTCCCCTTCTCCGTTGACAATTATCTCGGGGTCGCCCCCTTCCATGACCGCGAACGCACTGTTCGTGGTCCCGAGATCGATTCCGAGAATCTTGTTGCTCGCCATTGTTGTCGAGTCATAGCCGGTTGCGCCGGTTAAAAGTTGCTAGATGCCCGCAGGGACGGCAAAAGACACTTGCATCTACGCACAGAATCTCGGGCTGTTATGTCTTCTGAGCAAGTCATCGACCTGTTACGAAAAGGGTACAGCGACGAGATAGAGACGGTGATGAACTACCAGACAAACGCCATCGTTCTCGATGGCGTCCGGGCCGAGGAAATCAAGGAGAGTCTCCGACAGGACATCCAGGAGGAGTTGACACATGCCGATCAACTCGGCCAGCGCCTCAAGCAACTGGATGCGCGGCCACCTGCCTCGATGGAGTTTACCGCCCAACAGGAGTCGCTGCAGCCGCCGGAGGATTCGACGGACTTACTCGCCGTCATCAACGGTGTTCTCGAAGCCGAGGAAGACGCTATCGCCACCTATCGTGATCTCGTGGATGCGGCCGAGGAAGCGAACGACCCCGTCACCGAGGACCTCGCCGTGACGATCCTCGCCGACGAGGAGGCCCACCGCACAGAGTTCCGCGGGTTCCAGAAGGAGTATCAAGGCGACTGATACTAACGGCTATAAGCCCGTGAGCGATTTCGACCCCCCGTGGGGTCGACTATG
>JAZKRS010000024.1:0-35366 GCA_036626435.1 Haloarculaceae archaeon
CGTTGCTCGTCCGGAGCAACGCCTCTGGCTCGTTGCTCGTCCGGAGCAACGCCTCCGGCTCGTTGCTCGTCCGGAGCAACGCCTCCGGCTCGTTGCTCGTCCGGAGCAACGCCTCTGGCTCGTTGCTCGTCCGGAGCAACGCCGTCCCCACACTCCGGACACGCCCCGATGATCTCGTCCTCGCTGTCGTCGGCCTCCTCGGCCTTACAGCGGGGACAGCCGTGGACGAACGTGTCCCGGCCGGCGAGCATCTTCACGTGGTGGGTGTCGTGGGCCTCGCAGGTTTCCTCCAGCACGAGCGGCTCGCCGGTGCTGGGCAGCGGAAGTGTGAACCGACAGTCCGGGAAGCCGTCACAGCCGACGAAGTACGAACCCTGCCGGGAGCGCCGGACCAGCAGATCCTCGCCACACTCCGGGCAGGGGCCGAGCCGGCGGTCCGCCTTCAGCGACTCCTGGAGGTGTTCGCCGATCTCCTCGCGCGAGTTTCGCAACTCCTCGAAGACCCGTTCGAGCATCTCGCGGGACTCCTCGGTCACCTCCGAAAGCGTCGCCTCGCCGCTCGCAATTGCGGCCATGTCCGCCTCCAGTTGCGCGGTCATCTCGTCGCTGACCACGTGGTCCGCGAAGGCCTCTGCCGCCTCGACGACTGCCTCGGCGAGTGCCGTCGGCCGCGGCGGGTCGTCCTCGATGTACCCGCGGTCGTACAGCTTCTCGATCACGTTGTGTCTGGTCGACTTCGTTCCCAGCCCCAGATCCTCCATGCGCTGGATGAGTCTGGACTGCCCGTACCGGCGCGGGGGCTGGGTCTGCTTTGCCTCCAGGGTCACGTCCCCGATGGACAGCGACTCCCCCTCCTCGACGTCGGGGACGTGGGTCTCGCTCGCGCTGGAGTAGGGGTAGACCGTGTGGTAGCCGGGCTCGACGAGTCGCTTGCCGTTTGCCTTCAGCGAGCGGCCGCCGGCCTCGCTGACGACGCGCAGGCCTTCCCAGGTGGCCGCCTCCGCGACCGTCGCGAAGAAGCGCCGGACGACGAGTTCGTATATCTCCCACTCGCCGTCGTCCAGGTCGGCCCGACCCGGCAGTTCGCCGGTGGGATGGATCGGCGGGTGATCGGTCGTCTCCTCGTCGCCCTCGGTGGGTTCGATCTCCTCCAGCGCGAGCAACCGCTCGGCGTCCTCGCCAAAGGCCCGGCTGCCGACGAACGAATCGAGCAGGGAGTCCGGTTCGAGATCATCCGGGTAGACGGTGTTGTCGGTCCGCGGGTAGGTGATGTAGCCGGCGGTGTAGAGATCCTCCGCGATTGACATCGCGCGCTGGGCCGAGTAGCCAAGCGACCCGGCGGCGCTGATGAAGGCCGTTGTCTTGAACGGCGCGGGCGGGGTATCGGTGCGGGTCCGCCGGCGGACCGAGGTGACCGTCGCTGCCTCGGCGTCCCGGAGCTGTTCGTGGGCGAGCTCGGCCTCGGACTCGTCCCAGACCCGCTCTGCCTCGCTGCCGTCGTCGTCGTAGAAGTACTGGGCCTCGAACGCCCCGCCGTTCTTCTGGAGGTTGGCGAACAGCTCCCAGTAGTCCTCGGGATCGAAGGCCTGAATCTCGCGTTCGCGGTCGACGATGAGCTTCAACGTGGGGGACTGGACGCGCCCGACGGAGATGAAATCGTCTCCAAGCTGGCGGGCGGAAAGCGAGAGAAAGCGGGTGAGCGCCGCCCCCCACACGAGGTCGATTATCTGTCGCGCCTCGCCGGCGGCCGCGAGAGCGAAGTCCAGGTCGTCCGGGTTGGCGAACGCGTCCCGAACCTCGCTTTCGGTGATCGACGAAAAGCGCACGCGCTCGACGGGGACGTCGGTCTCCGCGCGGACGAGTTCGTAGGCTTCCTTGCCGATGAGTTCACCCTCGCGGTCGTAGTCGGTTGCGATGATCACCGTCTCCGCGCGCCGGGCCAGTTCCTCTAACGTCTGGACGATGTTCTCCTTGGTCGGCGACTTGACCACCTCCGCGTCGATGAGTTCGACGGGTTCGACATCGCGCCAGTCGCTGTACTCGGGCGGGAAGTCGACGCCGACGACGTGTCCGGAGAGGCCGACGACACGCTTGTCGCCCCAGCGGTAGACGTTGACACCGTTGTGACGCTCTGTGTCGGCGGTCCCCTCGCTGAGAATTTCCGCGATCCGTCGGGCGGCGTTTTCCTTCTCTGTGATTATGAGTTCCACGGGGCGCACCTCGGGGGTGGCCCCCTCTAGGCGCCGATCGGGTCTAAAGTGTTTCGAGTAATCGACGGACAGCGCGGATGTGCAGGCGTGTACGCGGCCGCCGAGCACGCGAGCGCGTCCGCACGTCAAGAACAATATGTGCCAGATGTGCGATGTATTGTGGCACGAATCGGGAGCCAGAGACCGGAAGTCCCTGACTCGGCTCTGTCGGGCAATATTTTTGCTCCTCCGGGTGACGTGGTAAGATATGGTCACACTCCAGGCGGACGCGGTGACACGTCCGACGCTCTGGCAGATCGGTGCCGTCGGTGAAGCGATATTCTACTACCTGGCAGCGGTCACCGTCCTCGTGTTCCTGTACGGTGTCTACAACCGCGTGGACCGGTACAGCCAGGGCGGTGAGGACCCCTTCGACCGCCTCGACGACCTCCGGTCGCGGATGGTCGAGTCGGCCCGGATCGTCCTCTCGAACGAGAAGCAGTTCGACCGCGACCTCGTCGGCGGGCTGATGCACGCCGGCATCTTCTGGGGCTTTCTGACGCTCCTGATCGCGACGACGATCCTCGCAATCGACATGGACATCTACCGGAAGCTCACCGGCGAGTCGTTTTTCGTCGGCGACTTCTACCTCTCGTATTCCTTCGTCGTCGACCTGATGGGCTTCGTGTTCGTCGCCGCGCTGGCCGTCGCCCTCTACCGCCGCTACGTCGTCCGCAACGAGCGCCTGTGGGGCCCGCACTCCTCCCGCGAGGATCACCTCCTCGTGTGGTCGCTGTTCCTGCTCGGCGTCGGCGGCTACCTCACCGAGGGAATCCGCATCGTCGGCCAGGAGTTCCCCACCTTCGAGCAGGTGAGCTTCGTCGGCTACTTCCTCGCGGGTATCTTCGACGCGGGCGGGCTCACCGCCGAGGGTGCCGCGGCCGTCTACCCCGTCGTCTGGTGGAGTCACGCGCTGCTCGCGCTGTGGTTCGTCGCCTGGATTCCCTACGCCAAGCCGTTCCACATGCTCTCCTCCTTTGCGAACGTCGTCGCGCGCGACGAGAAGGCCGGGACGCGCCTGCCGAGCGTTCCGCTCGACCCGGCCGCCGACACGGAACTCGAGGACGTCGACGACTTCTCCTGGAAGCAACTGCTCGATCAGGACGCCTGCACGAAGTGTGGCCGGTGTTCCTCGGTCTGTCCGGCGAACGCCTCGGGGCGACCGCTGAACCCCCGGGACGTCATCCTCGATCTGAAGAGCTACCGCGAGGAGCGGGACGCGGGCGGGGAGGCGACGCCGATCATCGCCGACGGCGGCACCAGCGTCATCGACGCCGAGACGATGGAGTCCTGTCTGGCCTGCATGGCCTGCATGGACGCCTGCCCGGTCGAGATCGAGCACCTCACCCACTTCACGGACATGAACCGCCAGCTGACCGAGCAGGGCGACGTCGACAGCAACGTCCAGGACGTCTACCAGAACGTGATGCGGCAGGGCAACACCTTCGGGAACAGCGCGCGCAACCGCCCGGACTGGACCGAGGAGCTGGACTTCGAGGTGCCCGACGCCCGCGAACAGTCGGTCGAGTATCTCTGGTACGTCGGCGACTACCCCAGCTACGACGACCGCAACAAGACGGTCGCCCGGGCGCTCGCGCGCATCTTCGAGCACGCCGGCGTCGACTACGGCATCCTCTACGAGGACGAGGTCTACGACGGCAACGACATCCGCCGGCTGGGCGAGGAGTTGCTCTTCGTCGAGCAGGCCTCGACGCTGATCGGTGCACTCCAGGAGTGTGAGTACGACTCCATCGTCTGTACGGACCCCCACTCCTACAACACGATCAAAAACGAGTACTCCGAGATCGACTTCTCGGAGTTCGCCGACGACCCGATGCTGGAGGCGCCCGTCGACGGCTACTGGAACGACGACGGCGCGGTCGACGTCTACCACTACACGCAGGTCGTCGAGGAACTCGTCCAGGCAGGACGGCTCGACCTGGGCGACCTCGACCGGACTGTCACCTACCACGACCCCTGTCACCTGGGACGGTACAACGGCGAGTACGAGGCGCCCCGCGAGGTGGTGCGCGCAACGGGCGTCGACCTGGCCGAGATGCCCCGCAACCGCGACGACTCCTTTTGCTGTGGCGGTGGCGGCGGCGGGCTGTGGATGGAGGTCAGCGAGGAGACAAAGCCCAGCGAGGAACGGCTGCGGGAGGCCGTCGAAGACACGGCCAACGGATCGGGCGAGGTCGAGCAGTTCGTCGTCGCCTGCCCGATGTGCGTGACGATGTTCGAGGACGGCCGCAAGACCGGCGGCTTCGAGGACGACCTCGATATCGTCGACGCCACCGAGTTGCTGGTCGAAGCCATCGAGGCCTGACGGCCCCGGCGTCGGCCGACCGCACGAACCCGGATCACGCACGGAACCCGGACCGACTCAGTTTTCACGCCCGGCCCAGTAGCCGATAGCAATGGACGAGGACATCCGAACACGGGTCGAGGAGGCAGCGGAGGTAGACGCACTCTACAACGCCCTGAAACACGGCAGCGACGCACAGGTGGGCGCGATCATGGGTCCGCTGATGGGCGAGAACCCCGACTTTCGCGAGTACGGCGACGAGATCGCCGGCGTCGTCGCGCCCGTCGTCGAGCGGGTCAACGGGATGAGCCAGGCCGAGAAGCGCGAGCGCCTGGAGGAACTCGCACCCGATCGGCTCGAGGAACTCGAAAGCGAAGAGGAGAAAGAGGACCACCCCTTGCCGGACCTGCCCGACGCCGAGGGGGACGCGGTGCGGATGCGCGTCGCGCCGAACCCCAACAGCCCGTGGCACGTCGGCCACGCGCGGATGGCCGCGGTCGTCGGGATCTACAAGGAGCGCTACGACGGCGAGTTCGTCTGCCGGTTCGACGACACCGACCCCGAGACCAAGCGCCCCGACCTCGCAGCCTACGACGCCATCCTCGACACAATCGAGTATCTCGGGTTCGAGCCCGACGAGGTCATCAGGGCGAGCGACCGCGTCGAGACCTACTACGAGCACGCCCGGGACCTGATCGACGCGGGGGGCGCGTACACCTGCTCGTGTCCCGGCGAGGACTTTTCCGAGCTGAAAAACGCCGGCGAGCCCTGCCCGCACCGGCATAAAGCGGTCGGAACGATCCACGAGGAGTTCGACGCGATGGTCGACGGGGAGTACGACGCAGGCGAGATGGTCCTGCGCGTCAAGACCGACATCGAGCACAAGAACCCCGCACTGCGCGACTGGGTGGCCTTCCGGATGGTGGACCGGCCCCATCCCCGCGAGGAAGCCGCGGAGTACCGCTGCTGGCCGATGCTGGACTTCCAGAGCGGGATCGACGACCACCTGACAGGCGTGACACACATCATCCGCGGGATCGACCTCCAGGACTCCGCGAAGCGCCAGGGGTTCGTCTACGACTACTTCGGCTGGGAGTACCCCGAGGTCGTCCACTGGGGGCACGTCCAGGTCGACGAGTACGACGTCGCCTTGAGTTCCTCGACGATCGCCGAACTGATCGAGGAAGGCGAACTCGACGGCTGGGACGACCCGCGCGCGCCGACGGTCGCCAGCCTCCGGCGACGGGGAATCCGGGGCGAGGCCATCGTCGAGTCGATGGTCGAACTCGGCACCTCGACCTCGAACGTCGAACTCGCGATGTCGAGCATCTACGCCAACAACCGCGATCTGATCGACGACGAGGCCGACCGCGCCTTCTTCGTCAGGGACGACCCCGACCGCGGGGGCGGCGCCGTCGAGCGGCAGGTGCTGGGCGGACCGGACGCCGGCGAGCCGCCGGTCCACCCCGACCACGAGGAGCGCGGGACCCGAGAGATTCCGGTCGAGCGCGGCGTCCTCGTCGAGTCGGAGGACCTGCCTGACCACGGCGAGCGGGCCTGGCTCAAGGGCTATGGCTGTGTCCGGCACACGCGTGACGCCTTCCAGTACACCGGCGACGATATCGACGTCGTCCGGGGGGGCGACGTGCCTGTGATCCACTGGGCCCCCGCAGACAGGAACGTCCCCGTCCGGATGCGGACGACCGACGGCGACGTGGCAGGCTACGCAGAACCCGGCCTCGCCGACTACGGGGCCGACGCGGTGGTCCAGTTCGAGCGCGTCGGGTTCGTCCGCGTCGACGCGCCGGCAAGCGGCGACGGGTCGGCCGTCGTGTACTTCGCCCACAGCTGAATTCGAAGATTTAAGTCCCTCGCCGACACGGATACAGATACCATGGCAATCGATCCGGAGTTCGAGACCACCTACGAGGAAGTCGATCGCCACGAGGCCCACCGCGTCTGGACGCCCGATGGCGAGGACACGACCGACGAGAAGCAGGGAATCCACGGGACACACGTCGCCGTGGACTTCGACATCTGCATCGCAGACGGCGCGTGCCTGGAGGACTGCCCGGTCGACGTCTTCGAGTGGGTCGACACGCCCGGCCACCCCGAAAGCGAGATCAAGGCCGACCCGACACACGAGGACCAGTGCATCGACTGCATGCTGTGTGTCGACGTCTGCCCGGTCGATGCGATCGACGTCGACCCGAGCCGCGCCGGCCGCATCTGACTGCCTTCTTGCCGCTTTCCGTCACGAAACTGCGACCGATACCGCCTTTGTGAGGGCTGTGCTCGGGGAAACACGAAACACTTAGGCAAGAGTGGGACTGGCACTCACTCACGGTGATAACATGAGAAGCGTCGTACTGACGAAGGGAGTTCCGGACTTCCGGGAGGGGCAGGTCTCCTTCGACGAGGACGGCCACCTCGAACGTGGCAAGACGCCGACGGTGATGAACCCAAACGACAAGCACGCGCTCCGGGCCGCTCTGCAGACGAAAGTCCGGCAGGGCGGGGAGGTATCGCTCATGAGCATGGGTCCGCCGGGGTACGCAGAGATTCTTCAGGAGGGCATGGAGGACGTCTACGCCGACGACCTGTATCTCCTGTCGGACCGGGAGATGGGGGCGGCGGACACGTGGGCGACCGCGATGACAGTCGCCACAGGCATCGAGTACCTCGACGAAGAGCCCGATCTCGTCTTCGCGGGCTTCAAGACGGCCGACGGGGAGACGGGCCACACCGGCCCGCAGACGGAGTGGTGTCTCAACATCAACGACGAACTCCCGGACTACCCCCTCATCACGCACGTCATCGCGCTGGAGGTCGACGAAGCGGAGGGCGTCGTCCGGACGAAGCGACTCGTCGAGGGCGACATCTCGGAGATCGAGACCGTCGAGGCCGAGTTGCCCGCCTTCATCGTCGCGGATCCCGAGTTCGAGGCGACCTACCGGAAGGCCGAACACCGCCTGCGCCACAAGGACTTCCGGGCGAAGACTCAGGAGCGGGCCGACGAGTTCGCGGAGTACCTCGCCGACGACACCGACAGCGAAGCGACGGACTTCGAGGACTTCCACATGTGGAACCACGACGTCCTCAACCTCGATCCCGACTTCATCGGGCTGGACGGCTCCCCGACCATCGTGGCGGGTGTCGATCCGATCCCGAAGGCGCCGTCCGAACGCGAGGCGACGATGATCGAGCCGGACGACGAGGAGGCGATGGCGGACGTGTTCGAAGAGATGGAACCCTACGCGGCAGGTGATTAGATGCCTGAAATAGACCCGACAGACCACGACATCGCGGAGCTCGGACCCAAGATCAAGGATATCGACGACGAGGGGGAACTCGAAGAGATGCTGGCGATGGAGAAAGGTGGCGAGGGCCGTGGCCCGGTCGTCACGCTCCTCGAGGATCGCTTAGAGAAGGTCGGCGGCGAAGAAGAGGAAGCCGACCCGAGCGAGGCCGACCTCACCGACATGACCATCGCGGAGATCGCGAACATGATCCGCGACGTCGAGGACGTCGATGTCCTCCGTGACATGCTCGAACGCGAGAAGGAAGGCAAGGACCGGAAGGGCGCCAAGTCCCAGCTCGAGAAGAAGATCAACAACCTGGAGGAAGACGACGAGGGCGAGGAGACGGAAGTCGAGTACGTCCCACCCGAGGAGAAGTACCCGGATCTCGATCACCCGACCGACGACAAGCAGTACGTCGAGGGGACCGTCGACGGCGAGTACCGGGACATGTGGGTCTACTGCGAGACCCAGCGGGGCGAACTCATCGACGTCTCTCGCGAGATGCTCGGCAAGGCCCGCGAGCTGATGGACGCCTACAACGAGGACTACGGCGAGAACGAGGCCG
This sequence comes from Haloarculaceae archaeon, assembly GCA_036626435.1. Taxonomy (GTDB): domain Archaea; phylum Halobacteriota; class Halobacteria; order Halobacteriales; family Haloarculaceae; genus SW-9-67-25. The sequence continues at coordinate 8,422 of JAZKRS010000024.1, forward strand.
TCGTCGCGGTCCTGATCGGCGACGGCATCGAGGACCTCGCCGAGGAGTGTCTCGCCTACGGCGCCGACCGTGTCGTCTACCACGAGGACGAGCGTCTCGAGCGGTTCCGGCACAAGCCCTACACCGAAATCTTCTGTCACATGTGCCGTGACTGGGAGGTCGACTGGCACGACTATCACGAGCCACGCTACACAGTCTTCCCGGCGACGAACAACGGCCGGGACCTCTCTGCGCTGGTCCAGGGCGAACTCGACTCCGGGCTGGCATCTGACTGTTCGGGGCTGTACATCGAGGCCGCCAACATCTCGAACCCCGCGAAGACGGGCACGCCCGGCGAGAACAAGACCTTCGAGAAGATCCTGCACATGAAGCGCCCGGACTTCTCCGGGTTCGAGTACTCGACGATCCTCTGTATCGACAAGCCCCACCGGGACTTCCATCCGCAGGGCGCGTCGGTCATCCCGGGCAGCTTCGAGATGCCCGAGGCAAAAGTCGAACCGGAAGGCGAGATAGTCGAACACGACCGCGAGTTGCCCGGGGAGTGGTTCCACGTCGAGGTCACGGATCACGACCCGCTGGACGAGGGCGTCGACCTGACCGGTCACGAGGTCATCGTTGCGCTGGGGCGTGGCATCGGCGACGACCCCACGCGGGGCATCGAACTCGGCCTCGACCTGGTCGACCAGTTCGAGGACGCCGACCTGGGTCTCTCGCGGGGGGTCATCACGGCCTCCTACCAGTTCGAGGGCCACGTCGAACAGTACGTCCAGATGGAGCGACAGATCGGCGAGTCCGGCCAGGTCGTCGAGCCAGACGTCTACATCGCCGCGGGCATCTCCGGGGCGGTCCAGCACAAGGTCGGGATGGACGAGTCCGACACCATCATCACCATCAACGACGACCCGGACGCGGACATCCGGGACTTCACGGACTTCTTCATCGAGGGTGACCTCTTCGAGGTGCTCCCGCGGCTGACCGAGGCACTCGATGAAGGCGAGTTCGCCCAGGCGGTTGCGGAGGTGAGCGATGACTGAAACAGACGAGTACGAACACTACGAGGCGCTCGTCGTCGGGGCCGGCCCCGGCGGCGCGGCGGCGGCGGCAGCACTCGCGAACCAGGGCGTCGAGACGCTCGTTCTCGAACGGGGCGTCGACGCCGGGTCGAAGAACGTCTCCGGCGGGCTGATCTACGCCGAGGAGTCGGCCCCCTACACGATCGACGACCTGTTCCCGAATTTCCGGGAGGCGGCGACAGAACGCCCGACAGACGAGTACTACATTCACAACGTCGCCGGCCGGAAGGTCAAGACCTTCGACCTGCACGACATCCACCACAGCGACACGGAGTGGTGTGATTCGGTCCTCCGGCGGCGGATGGACTCCTGGCTCGCCGACCAGGTCCACGAGATGACCCGCGAGACGGGCGGCGGCCTGCTGACGAACGTCCGCGTCACCGGGTTGCTCCGGGAAGACGGCGAGATCGTCGGCGTCACGTGTGACGAACTCGATCCGATCACGGCCGACGTCATCGTCGCCGCCGACGGTGTCAACAGCGAACTTGCCCGCGACGCCGGCCTGATGGACTGGGAGGAGCCCGAGGAGTGGTTCCAGGGCGTCAAGGCCGTAGTCGAGATGGACCCCGACGCAATCAACGAGCGCTTCGGCATCGACGACGACGGGGGCGTCGCCCACCTGTTCTCGGGTGACCTCTTCGACGGGGTCCGCGGCGGCGGGCTCCTCTATACGAACGAGGACTCGCTGTCGATCGGGACAGTCTTCCACCTCGACTCTATCGCCGAGGAGCGCGCCGAGCCACACGAACTGCTCGACAGCCTCCTGACTCACCCGCTGCTCGACCAGTGGCTCCAGGGCGAGTACGAGGAACGCGAGTACGCCGCGAAGCTGGTGCCCGACTCGAAGAAGGCGGCCCACCCCTCGCCCCACCGCGGCCGCTTGCTCCTGGTCGGGGATGCCGCGGGCCAGATGCAGGCCCAGGGCCCGATCATCAAGGGGATGAACCACGCCGTGACCGCCGGCGGGCTCGCAGCCGAAGCGGTCCAGGAGGCGAGAACGCGCGGCGACACGAGCCAGGCCGGCGACCTCTACGAGCAAAAGCTCGAGACCGAGGGCGTCATGCAGAAGCTCCGGCCGCCGCGGTACCGCTGGACGAGAGCCGTCTCCGAGAGCAGCGTCGTCAGCAAGGTCGGCAACAGCCTGCTCAACTCGCCGGTCGGAGCGGCGGGCATCAAGGCCTTTGGCGGTGTCATCGAGCGCGCCTTCAACTCCCCGTTCGTACTCGGGATGGCCCCCGACACCCGGTTCTCGTACGTGACGGTGCCGACGCGGATCGGCGAGGTGCTCGGGACCCGCGTCGACGCGGACAACGACATCGAGCCGCCGGAACTGGACGACCGCATCGGCGACCTGACCTACGACGTCGACGACCCCCACATCGAGGTACTGGACAACAGCTTCGAGGCCAGCGGGACGGCCGTGACTGCCTGTCCGGTCAGTGCGAAGGGCTTTGGCGGCGGCTGCTACCGCGAGGAGACTGTCCAGACCAACGGCACGGAGGAGACGGTCGTGAGCCTCGACACCCAGCCCTGCGTCGAGTGCGGGACCTGTGCCGTCGTCGCAGACACACACTGGGAACACCCGCCCGGCGGCAAGGGTGTCGAGTACAAGCAGGGATAAGACTCAATCAGCATCAACCAGCATGGACGCACACGCCCGCTTCGCCGAGCGCATCTGGCAGCTCTCGGAGCGCGCCGAGCGCGAAAAGCGGGCCTTCGAGCCGCCCGCGGACCCGCCGGACGAGGAGCAGGCGATGGACTACCTCCGGGAGGGCGCCGGCCCCGCGATCTCGCTTTTCGTCGAGGCCCGGACCGGACAGCACATGATCCACTTCCCGCCCGAGGAGTACCACGCCCTCGAGGGGGCGATGAACACCTGGCTGTCCCTCTATGCGGCGTGTTACGGCGTCGACATGACCGCCGACTTCACACTCCGGGAGGGCGCCGAGTTGCTGATCGATACGCACAACGTCAGAGACGTCGCGGAGATGCTGACTCACGTTCCGGAGTGACGACCGTCGCCGCCACCGCGACGGCGAGGGCGGCCGCTTCCCCGCCGTGGTCGGATCTGACGACGACAGTCCGGAGGAGGGCGCGTCGTGAGAGGCGGCGGGGGGCATGGGCGGGGCTACCTGTCTTCGAACCGCCGCTCGACGCTCTCAGCGTGGGCTTCCAGCCCCTCCGCGTTCGCGAGCTGCGTGATCGTCTCCCGGAGGTCCGCGAGGCCGTCATCGGAGATGCGCTGGACGGTCGTCGACCGGAGGAACGTGTCGACCGAGAGCCCGCCGACGAGTCGTGCCTGCCCGCCAGTGGGGAGTACGTGGTTCGGGCCGCTGGCGTAATCGCCCGCGGCGACCGGGGAGTACGGCCCGAGGAAGGCGGATCCGGCGCTGTCGATGCGGTCGAGCAGCGCCTCGTCGTCCGCCGCGAGGATGGTGAGGTGTTCCGCGGCGTACTCCTCGGCGAACAGCGCCGCCTCGCTCATCGACCGTGCGAGGAAGACGCCGCTCGCGTCGCCGTCGAGCGCGCCACGGATGATCTCACTTCGCTGGCGATCCTGGATCTGACTGTCGATCTCGTCGACGGCTGCCGCCGCAAGATCCCCGTCGTCGGTCACCGCGGCGACCGACGCGTCCGTGTCGTGTTCCGCCTGTGCGAGGAGATCCGCCGCGACCAGTTCTGGGTCGGCAGCCCCGTCCGCGACGACGAGCAACTCGCTGGGCCCCGCGAGGAAGTCGATCTCGACGTCGCCGCGGACCTCGGCCTTGGCGGCGGTCACCCACCGGTTCCCCGGGCCGACGACGACGTCCGTCGCGCCGACGGTCTCTGTGCCGTAGGCCAGCGCTGCGATTGCCTGTGCACCCCCGACCTGGTAGACGGCGTCCGCGCCCGCGACCTCGATGGCCGCGAGGGTTGCCGGGTTCAGATTCTCGGAGGGTGGTGTCGCCACCGCGACGTGGTTGACGCCGGCGACCGTCGCCGGAATAACGCCCATCAGCGCGCTGGAAGGGTAGGCAGCCGTCCCGCCGGGGGCGTAGACGCCGGCGCTCTCGACAGGCCGGAAGCGCCGTCCCAGTTCCCGCCCGCCAAAATCCTCGCGCCAGTCCTCGGGCCGCTGTCGTTCGTGAAACGCCCGGATGTTCTCGGCGGCCGTCTCGATTGCCGCGAGCAGATCGCCGTCGACACGATCGACGGCACGCGCTGCCCGGTCGGTAACGTCGAGGTTGCCCACCGCGATGCCGTCGAACTCCTCGGCGAACTCCCGGAGTGCGACGTCGCCCTCCTCGCGGACGCGAGCGACGATGTCCCGGACGTCACCGCGGACGGCGTCGACGCCGGACTCGCGTTCGAACAGCGCCCGTCGCTCGCCGGGATCCAGATCCGCAATCCTGCGTACGTCCATGGTCCCCGTATTCGCGCTGGATACAAACTGTTTGCCATCACGTGTACAGTTGCGAGACGAGATGGAAGATCGAGACGGAAACGACCAGCCCGATGACGAAGAGGCCGAAGACGATGGCCAGGACGGAGGGTTCGAAGCTCCGACTCGCCTGCGTGTACGTGAACCATCCCGTCGCCAGCGCGCTGAGGATGAACACGAAGTGGACTGCGAGCCAGGGGCCGACGGCGCGAATGCCCCCGAGTATCCTGTCGGCGTACGTCGGTTCGTCGATGTCGGTCTCGACGCGCTCGTAGACCCCCGAATCGTGTTGCCACCCCCACCCGGTCTGCGCTCCGCCGGTGGCAGCCCCGGCCCGACGACCGCGAGTCCGGGATCGGCGACTGCCACGGCTCGGCCCGCCCTCGCCGAGCCACGCCGTGCGGTTCTCGGTTGTCCTTGTTGAATCCCGTGTCGACGCGCGCGCGGATCTGCTGGCCCTGTCGCGTTCCTCAGGCGCGCCACCACTCGCCGTCGCTTCCGCCGACGCCTCTGCGGTCCAGACACCCGTGTCGACGTGTCTGTGGACGTACGCGTCGTGTCCGAGCCGGTCGTACCGGTCGCGCTCGGCCTCGTCGAGGAGGACGTCCCGCACGGTCGTGAGCTGCCTGAACTGATCGGGCGCGGCGGGGTCGTCGCTGACGTCGGGATGACACCCCTTCACGAGGTCCCGGTACGCGTTGCGGATCGTCTCACGGTCCGCGTCCGCATCCACATCCAGCAGGCTGTAGAACGTCTCCCCCATCTGTCGTCTCACTCCTCGCTCATCGCTTCGCTGGCCATGTTTCGGCCCTGAGCGTTCAGCGTCACCTCGGTCCGCTTCCGGACCTTGTCGACGGCGCCGGCCTCGAGCAGGTTCTGGTATATCTCCTCGACCTCTTCGACCGGGATACCGACGAAGTCGGACATCTCGAACGGCGAGACACCCGAGTAAAGTGCCATCAGTACCTGACTCTCCGCTTCGGAGAGTTCGTAGTCGTTCTGGCGTGCCTCGATGGCGCTTCGCAGGAGGGACTCGAGCGCCCGCGAGTGCCACTCCATCCCCGAGAAGTGAGTCTCGACACTCAGATCCTCGTCGTCCGTGTGTTCGACCTTGACGACGACCCGGTCTTCACCCATCACGTGCTGGCCGGTCGACTCGATGGTGCCGACGGTCTCGATGTCGAATCTGACCGTCTCGCCCCCCGACAACCCGATCACGAGGGTGTCGTCGTCCAGACGGAACCGGCACTTCAACCACGTGGCATCCTCCTGGATGACGCCGCCGACGACAGCGGGGTGCTTGACGAGGATAACCTCGTCGTGGAGTGCGGCCCGACAGTACTCGGATTCGAAGTCGTCGAGCCCCTGAACGTCGACGAGGATGACGTTGTCCCCGATCTGGAGCGCTGTCGCACCGTCCGCACTGACCCCCTCGGGCAGAAAGTCGTCGTCGCCGGGGACGCGGATGTGCGAGTGTGGGATGGGTTGTTTGCCGCCGTTGGTCGCGAGGACCATCCGCTCGCTCGTCAACACAACCCGGCAGGACCGCCAGTTGTCATCGACGGGCTGGCCGTCCCTGACGGCGTATCGGTAGTCCCCGGAAGTGTCGACGAGCTTCTGTTCTCCCTCGCTCATCTGGGTATTCCGAAGTAATAGCTGGAAGATATATAAACACCGAAGTCGAAACTGTATAGCGATAGCACAACAGAGGGACGATCACATGGTGTATCGCTGGCGATGTCGTCGGTGTGAGTTCACGGTTTGGTCGGCCAGCAGAGGCCCTATGGTCGAGACGATAGAGTCACATCTGGTCGACCATCACCGGGGAAAGCTGACCAAACAGGACTTCCGCATCAGCTGGGAGTGTCCGTACTGCGATCACGCCGGACAGAGTCACGCCGAGGATGAGGGTCTCGAGCAGTTCAAATCCCACCTCTTCGAGCACGTCGAGTCGCTCATCGAGTCGGAAGTCCACATTGCAGACGACGTCAGTGGAACCGGCAACATCCTCGTGCGTTCCCAGTCGGGCAGCCCCGGGAAGACTAACGCGCAGATACACTTTCTCTCCCCGGGCGAAATCGTGCTGTTCGTGACGACGAACCCGGCCGAGCGGATACGGCTCCTCGACGAGCAGTTACCCGAGTGGCCGTCCTGGACAGTCATCCTCACGACGAAAGACGACCCGCTCGCGGACGTGACCGGGGTCAACATCGCTGAAATTCCTCTGGAGATCGTCCAGCTGGACAGCCGGATCGGTCTGTCCGACCTCGGCGAGACACTCTCGCGTGTCCTCGAGGAACACGAGGGCACCGGCGAGAAGATATCCGTCGAGTTCGACATCCTCTCGGAGATCATCGGAACGTTCGACCTCCAGACCGTGTTCAGGTTCCTCCACGTGCTCACGAGTCGGCTGGAGAGTGCCGACGCCCTCGCCCACTACTACGTCGACCCGCGGGCCCAGTCCGAGTCGACGCTCAACGTGCTCGAGGAGGTGTTCGACCTCTCGATAACGGCACGACAGAGAGTGTTCGTCTCACAGTCGCGTGACCCGAACACGGGGTGACCAGCAACAGGGACGGAACCGTGTCTCACTCACCAGACCCGTCGGACGATTCCCCGTCCCCGTCCTCGTTTTCCGCCCGTTTCTTTTCGGTGTAGTCGGCTGGATCACTCACGTACATGTACTCGACGGAGTTTGTGACCAGTTCGTCTTCGGGGCTACCCCCAATCTCCTCGAGGACCGCCTCCGCGCGCTCGACCGCCGCGTCGGTCGTCGTCTCGGTCTCGACGAAGATGTGGAGCCGCCGTTCGAGTTCGTCGCTGCCGAGTTCGGCGAGGCTTGCAGCCGCGAACTGTGCCGTCTCCTCGTCGGGGCCGGCGAGCGCGTCGAGCAGACAGTCGTAGACCTCGTCCCGGTGGTCGCCATCGGGGTCGGCCACGCGGCCGAGCAGCCACAGGGCGTTGCGCCGCACTGGCTCTCGCTGGCTCTCGGTCACGACGTCGACCAGGTGTGGCACGACCGTCCCGACCTCCGCGTCCGACAACCGCTCGGCGACCGTCCCGCGGATGCGCTGGCTCTGGTCGGTCGGGGCCTCGACGAACAGCCGGACGAGAGAGAACATCGCTGCCCGCTGGACCGGATTCGTGTCCTCCTCGATGGCTCGCAGCAGGACGTCGACGGGTTCGAGGCTCCCGAACTGGCCGAGTTCCTCGATCGCCGCGCGGCGGAGTTCCTCCTCGTCGGTCCGGGCGACCGGGACCAGCGCCTTGAGCGCCCCTCGCGTCCCGATCGACCCCAGGGCCCTGATCGCAGCCCGCCGGACGGGCAGGGCAGGATCTTCGAGTCGCTCCTGCAGTTTGGCAACGCAGTTCGTGCCGCCGATGCGAGCACAGGACTGCACCGCCCGGGCCCGAACTCTCGGGTTCGGATCCGTCAGCGTGTCCAGGAGTGTCGGCAACGCATCCGAGTTCCCGATCCGACCGAGCGCAGCGGCCGCGACCATGCGAAACTCCGGATACTCGGCGTCGAGCCAGCGCTCGAGTACCTTGGCTGTCAGCCGGTCGGGCGCATCCTCGGCGTCGAAGCCGGTCATGTCTTCGACGAGGCGGTCGAAACTGTCCTGTCCGTACCGGTACAGCGCGTCGATCGCTCGCGCCCGGACGCTGTCGTCGTCGTCCTCGATGACGGCCTTGATAAGCGCCCGGATCACCTCCTCTTCGGTTTCGTGTGTCGGGTCGTCGGAGAGATCGCCGAGCGTCTCGGCTGCACGACGGCGGATAAGCGGGTTTTCGCCCCGTCGCAGGTGCGCGACGAGCTCCGACGTCTTGGACTCGCGGGCGAGTTCGTAGAGAAACGCGGTATCGCGTTCCGGGCCGTCGTCGAACATGTGTGAAAGTTTGGTGGGGTCGCTGCTGTCCGATAGTAGTCAAGCGATCGATATAAGAGTGTCTCCGGTGTCGGGCGTTCGCTCCCGGATCAGTGGCCGGCCTCCGAAAGGGAATTACGCCGCCCCGCCCGACCGGTAGACAATGGGAGTGCTGGATATCGCTCGGGGGGCACTGGCGACGGGGCCGCTGTGTGATGCGTGTCTCGGCCGGCTCCTCGCCGACCGCAGCTTCGGGCTCTCGAACGACGAGCGCGGTCACGCCCTCCGCGTCGCCCTCGCCCTGGAGGACGACGATCCCTTCGAGGTCGAAAACGCGGACTGTTGGGTCTGTGAGGGCGAATGCGAGCGCCACGAGTGGTGGGCGGACAACGCCGCGGCCGCGCTGCGTGGCTACGAGTTCGACACCTACCAGGTGGGCACCCGGGTCCCGCCGCTGCTCGAGGAGAACGACCGCCTGCTCCGCGAGGAAGTCGGACTCGACCCCGAGGCGGGCGAACTCCTGAAGTCCGCGTTCAACCGCGAGGTCGGCAAGCGCCTCGGCACGAAGGCCGGGGGGGAGGTGGACTTCGAACGCCCCGACGTGGTGGTCCTCTGTGACCTCGCGACCGACGAGGTGGCGGTCCAGGTCAACTCGGCGTTCGTCTACGGCCGCTACCGCAAGCTGGAGCGTGACATCCCGCAGACGGAGTGGCCCTGCCGGGAGTGCAACGGCACCGGCCGTCAGCGCGACGAACTCTGTCCGGGCTGTGACGGGACCGGCTACCGCTACGACGAGAGCGTCGAGCAGCTGACTGCCCCCCCCGTCGAGGAGGCGCTGGGGGGGAACGACGCCACCTTCCACGGCGCCGGCCGCGAGGACGTCGACGCGCTCATGCTGGGGACCGGCCGCCCCTTCGTCATCGAAGTCGCGGAACCCCGCGTCCGCCACGTCGACACGGACGAACTCCAGGGCGAAATAAACGACTTCGCCGACCGAAAAGTCGAGGTTGAGGGGCTCCAGCTCGCCACCCACGAGATGGTCGAGCGCGTCAAGGAACTCCCCGCGAGCAAGACCTACCGCGCGACTGTCGCCTTCGAGGAACCCGTCGACGAGCGCGCATTCGCGGACGCACTTGGGGGCCTGGACGGGGCAACCATCCACCAGGAGACGCCACAGCGGGTCGACCACCGCCGCGCCTCGAAGACCCGGGTCCGGGAGGTCTACGCTATCTCCGGCGGGATGACCGACGACCGCCACGCGACCGTCGAGATCGACGGCGAAGGGGGGCTCTACGTCAAGGAGTTGATCCACGGCGACGAGGGCCGGACCGAGCCGAGCCTCGCCGGCCTGCTCGGGGTCGGTGCCGAGGTGACCGCGCTCGACGTCCTCGCAGTCGAGGGCGAAGCGGAACCCTTCGAGCGCGCGGCGTTCTTCCGGGAATCCGACACGTAGCGCGTCGGTTACGTCGCGTCCTGCATAACTGTTTTACTGTGATATCACTTACCACAGTACGGGTGAGTCCCCATGTGCCACCACTACGAATCCGCGGCCTGGTCCGAGGTCGTCGAGACCGAGGACGAAGAGGCGACCGAGGAGGAACCGGCAGAGGAAATCGAGACGCCCGAGATAGAGACGCCCGAAATCGAGGCCCCCGAGATCGCAGACGACTAAGCGCAACTGTTTTTTGACGCGGCACAGACCGGATAGCCATGCGTCTCGGCGTCGACGAGGCTGGCAAAGGGCCCGTGCTGGGGTCGATGTTCACCGCCGCCGTCCGGGCAGATCCCGGTGCGCTGCCCGCGGGCGTCGGCGACTCGAAGTCGATCGCAGCCGGGCGACGCGAGGAACTGGCGGCGGCGATCCGCGACGTCGCCGACGCGGTCGCAGTCGCCGAAATCACCGTCGAGCGTATCGACGACCCCGAGACAGACATGAACGCGCTGACGGTCGCGGCCCACGCCGAAGCGCTCGCGGCCGCCGCGGTCGAGGGCGACGGGGCCTACGTGGACGCGAGCGATACGAACGCCGTCCGGTTCGAGCGCAACGTCGCCACGGAGACGCCCGTCGCCATCGACGTGCGGGGTGAACACGGCGCCGACGAGACGTACCCGATCGTCGGCGCGGCCAGCATCGTCGCCAAGGTCGAACGCGAGGCACACGTCGAATTGCTCTCAGCGGAGTACGGGGAGGTCGGCAGCGGCTATCCGGGTGATCCCGTGACGCGTACCTTCCTGCGGGAGTACGTCGCCGAACACGGCTGTCTTCCGGCCTGCGCTCGCGAATCCTGGCAGACCAGCCGGGACGTCCTCGCGGCCACGAAGCAGTCCTCGCTCGGCGACTTTTGACTCCTTCTGGGCTACCCGAGAATTGTCACCGGGTATAAATACTGACCGGGGACGGTCACTCGGCAGACGCGTCCGGGACGCTCTCGTCTGGCATCTGTGTCCCGTCTCCGACGTTGGCGGCAACGCGGCGGCGGTTGATCTCCCCGATCCGGTCGGCGACCGATTCGACGAGACCCATGATCTCGTCGTCGAGTGGCGACTCCTCGTGGCGGACGATGGGGCCGTCGGTTCGTTCGCTGCCGAACTCGGGATGGACGGGGAGCTGTGCCAGCACCGGGGCCTCGAAGTCCTCCGTGACGCCCGTCGTTCCGAACACGCGGTGGTCGTCCTCGCAGTTGGGACACCGGAACGAACTCATGTTCTCGACGACGCCTGCGACCGGCGCGTCGTGTTCCTCGAACAGGTGCAGGCTCTTCTTGGCGTCATCGATTGCCATCTCTTGGGGTGTCGTGACGATTATCGCCCCCGCCACGGGCAGGGTCTGCAGGAGGTTGAGCGAGGCGTCGCCGGTGCCCGGAGGCAGGTCGACGACGAGGTAGTCGCGGTAGCCCCACTCGACCTCGTCGATGAACTTCATCATGACGTTGGTGACCATCGGCCCCCGGAGGATCGCCGGCTCGTCGGAGTCGGGGAGGAGGTGGTCGGTGCTGATGACCGCGACCCCCTCTGACTCCGGGGGAACGATCTTGTTGTCGCCGGTCACTCCCGGCTGTTCGTCGGTCGGCAGGATCCGCGGGGCGTTGGGGCCGTGGACGTCGGCGTCGAGCAGGCCCACACGTGCCCCGAGTTCGTCGAGGCCGGCCGCGAGGTTGGCGGCGACGGTCGTCTTGCCGACGCCGCCCTTGCCGGATGCGACCGCGATGACGTTGCGGACGCCGGGCAGGATCTCCTCGTCGAAGCCGTGTTCCTCGCCGACGTGTGCGTGCAGGTCGGGTTCGAGCCCGGCCTCCTCGACGGCGTCGCGGATTGCGTTGCCGATCTCGATCTCGGCGGAGGCATACGGCGCGTTGAAGGCCAGCGAGACCTCCGCTGTGCCGTCCGCGATGGTCACGTCGTTTACGAGGCCCATCGAGACGATATCCTCGCCGTTTGCTGGGTCCTCGATCTCTGCGAGCGTCTCTTTGAGTTCCGGTTCGGTGGGTGTCATCTGTTGTCTGGGATCGCTGGTCGGCGGATGTGTGCGATTGCGGCGCGATACGGTTGGTGGGCGGTGCTAGAAGAACAGGAACTTGATCACCATCGTGACGACGAACAGGCCGCCCCAGATCGAGGTCGTCAGCCCGGCGAGGTAGATCACGCCGAGCAGCCCCGACTTGGTGTCCCTGGGCTCCCCGAGGAACCACGCGACGAGCATGATGTAGATCGGCAAGAGCACGATGCCGAAAATCACGTAAGTTCCCGGACCCACGAACGGGAGCGTGTAGCCGCCGCCACTGGCGAGCGGGATCATGATTCACCCTCCTCGTGATCGGACTCGATTGCGTGCAGTTCGACGACAGGAATCATCTTCGAGACGACGAGGAAGAAAAACATGACAATCCCGACGGTCCCGACTATGGCCGACAGCTCGACGATCGAGGGGATGTACGGGCCGGGCACACCCGAGTAGAGGTCGAAGTGGGCGTGCTGGAGGCCTTCGACGACGAACAGGACCTTCTCGATCAGCGTCCCGGCGAGAACGGCGATCGACACGACAATCAGCACCGGGATGCTGAAAAGCGACGGCTTCAGCGCCGACGCGAAAATGTAGACCAGCGCGATGATGACCAGACCGATGGCGACCCAGTATATCGGCGTCGACAGCTTCACTTCGGTGGCGTGCTGGAGCGTGCTGGGTGCGGCGAAGATGCCCGTGATGACCTGCTGGAGTTGCAGCCACAGGAACATCAGGCTGAAAAAGCCCAGCCACTTGGCGAGCCCGCTGAACACCTCGTCGGGGATGAGTTCCTCCCAGCCGTAGGACCACCGGAACGCCGCCGAGATCAGGATGATGCCGGCGACAGCGGAGGTCAGCGCGATAGAGAGGAAGGACGGCCCCTGGACGCCGCCGGACCAGCCGGCCATCGACGGCAGCAGCGAGAACAGCCACGGGATGACGCCGCCGTGCAGCAACAGCGGCGCCATGATGATGATGGCGAACGCGAGCCACCAGACCAGCCGCTCGACGACCTGGTCCTCCTTCTCGGAGTAGCCGACCATCAGCGCCTTGTAGACCGGCTCGAGCTTGTCGGGGAACCTGTGGCGGAGCCGGTGGATGTCGTACCGGATGGTCAACAGCAGGTAGGTGCCCGTCAGCACGAAGTAGGCCGTGATGACGGTCACGTCCCAGGCCAGCGGCGACCACTGGACGCGCCAGGGCCAGGCCGGGACGACGCTCGTGACCAGCCTGTCCGGCCGGCCGACGTGGATCATGATTAACAGGCCGGCGTTCGACAGTGCCACGAGAGTCAGCATCTCGGCCAGCCGAGCGACCGGCTGGTAGGTCTTGAGGCCGATGAGCCTGACCGCCGCAGACAGGATGATCCCGCCGTGGGCGATGCCGACCCACCAGATGAACGCGCCGATGTACAGCCCCCACGGGACGCCGGCGCTCGAACCCCAGTCGGCGAGGTTCGTGACGATCAGCCCGTGTTCGAGCTGCTGAACGTAGAAGAACAGCCAGAATCCGATGGCGGCCAGTGCCGCCACCAGCGCCAGAATGTACCGCTTCGATAGCGTCTCTATCGGGCGAACGAGCGTGTCGCGTCCGACATCGGTGACGTCAGTACTCATGCTTGTTTGTCCTCCGTGTTCGCTGCTGCGCCTTTGTCGAGGACCTCGTCCTTGCGGTTGTCGATGAGCCCCATCTCCTCGTAGGTGACCGGCCCCTCGACCTGTTCGTCTTCACCGGACGGTTCGTTGCCGATGAAGGTGATGCCCGGGTCGGTTCCCCGTCCCTCGAGAGCGCGGAACGTCGAGACCGTGTGTTCTTTCCGGTTCTCGAACTCCGAGCGGTCGTTCTGGTGCTGTTGCTTGTACTCTTCCAGGTGCTGGTTCGGGGCGCTCTCGGGGTCGTTCATGTCGCCGAAGTGGATCGCATCGCGCGTACAGGCCTGTTCGCACATCGTCGTCCCGACCAGGCTGTCGCCCATCTGGCCGTCCTGCCAGGCGGGCTCGAAGGTACACTTGCTCATCGCACCCTCGGGCGGCGGGCCGTCGACCCACACATCGCGCTCGTCGTGCGTGAAGTTCTCGTCTTCCTTGGGGGTATCCGGCTCCCCCCACTGGAAGTAGTTGGCGCCGTACGGGCAGGACACCATGCAGTACCGGCAGCCGATGCAGATGTCGTAGTCCGTGAGGACGAGCCCGTCCTTGTCGCGGGTGTGACGGGCGCCGACCGGGCACACCTTCTCGCAGGGCGCGTTGGCACAGTGCTGGCAGGTTCGAACGAAGAAGTTCTCGTCGCCCTGGTCCTCGTTCTGGTACGCCATCACGTAGATCCAGTGGGACCCACGCGAGGACTGGTGCAGGTCCTTGCAGGCAGTCACACACTGGAGACAGCCGTCACAGTTGTTGAGGTTGATAACCATGCCCCACCGGGTCCCTTCCTCGTCGCCGCCTCCCTCCTCGGCCGCCGGCTGTGTGCTCGATTGCTCGTCGTCCCCGCCGAGGAGGAGCGACGTGCCCATCGCAGCCGCGCCGCCCTTCTTGACGAACTCGCGGCGGGTGTCCTCGTCGTCGAGGGCGTTCCCCAGCCGTTCGGAGAGCCCCTCGGCGTCTTCGTCCTCGAGGGGGCCTTCGTCGATCTCGTCCAGCGCCGCGTCGAGTTCGCGCTCGTCCTCGCCGAACTCCTCGATGACGGCCTCTTGATACTTCGCCTGGAACGTCTCCTCGCTCATCTCGCCGGCGACGACACGCTGTGCGTCCGTCGCCAGCTCGATGCCGAGTTCGGTGTCGTATTCCGTCTCCTCGAGTACCTCCTCTGATTGCTGTTTCCACTCGTCGTCGAAGCTGAACGGGTGGTCGTCGTCGGTCATCCAATCACTTCCTCGATGCTATCGGCGACAGGGCTGTCACCGCCTCCGCCGGGGGTAGCTGTGCGCCGTTGCCAGCGACAGATCCGCCGCCGGGACCTCAGAGGTGCCGTCGGGCAACAACCGTCGGCTGCTGTCGTCCGACCCCCTCGTCGATACGCACGGTTCACACTCATACAGTCGGAGCGACGGCGTGTACCACCCTAAATCGCCCCCGAGATTCCCGGCCGCTGAGACCGGGGATAACTTTGATAAGTGATTTCGGCGTTTCTGGGGCTACTTTTGTCACAGAACCGAAGATGTTCACACGAACATCAGCGGAACCATCGAAACGACCCCGGCACCGAAGCCAGTAATCGAGAATCCTGCCGGTGTACCTGACGAGCGGTCGGGGATCGTCTTTCGCAAGGCTGAATTTGCTGGTGGCGCTATACTGCTCGTACTGTCATGACCGAGATACCGATCGAGCGGTCGTAGTTCACATGGTCCAGTTCTGTGACGACTGCGGTTCGATGATGCACGCCGACGGAGACGAGATGGTCTGTTCCTCCTGTGGGGCCCGCGTGCCCAGAGACGAGGAGCGCGCCGCGGAGTTCGTCAGCACCGAGCAGCAGGCTGACGAGGAGATCATCGAGACCGAGGAGGGTGCGAACTTCGAGGGCAAGCCCACGGCCGACGACGTGACCTGTGAGGAGTGCGGTCACGGCGAGGCGTGGTACACGATCAAGCAGACCGGCTCTGCGGACGAGCCACCGACGCGATTTTTTAAGTGCAAAAACGAACAATGTGCCAATTTTTGGAGAGAGTACGGATAGGCCATATAATGGAATCGCAAGACGTCAGTTTATAGAGTCTGCTTATATATAGATATATCCGGAGCCGCTTACTCCGAGGCCGTGGCGGTTTGGTAACACGCTGGATAAGATTGGGACGGATGCCGAGTCTGATGAACCGGCACTGATACCAGAGCCTGGCCGTTTGGCTGGGAGTGAACTTGTTTCAACTGTTCTCTACTGGAGAATCGTCGCTCCGTTCGTTCACCTCACCCTCGGTAGTTTCCTGATTGGAATCCTTACCAGCGTTGGGCTCCGTTCCAGTCTCCGAATCCGTCTGATTTTCCGTCCCTATCCGATTGGCTAACCACGCACTTGATCCGAGGGCGGCGAGCCCCTCGAGGATACCGAATCCGGGCCCTATCTCGGATACAGTCCCACCGTCGCCAGAGTCGGAGTCTTCCTGGTCTTGACCATCGTCGCTCGGGTCCGATTTCCCCTCGTCGTCCGACGGCATCGTGCCGTTCATCTGTTGATCGTATTGCGAGCTATCACTGAGATTGAGTTGGTCGGTAAATTTGTTGTTGAACGTCCCGAACGAATTGAAGCGCTGGTACGCTTGGATCCAGCCCGTATCTACATCATCGGTCTCGGACGCATCGAAGTAAACTTCTTCAAACAATACTTCGACCAGCGAGTGGCCATCTTCGGCGAGCCATGCGTCGCGGTCGTGATGACGGACCTCCTGAACGTTGAGACAGGTAGCCTATTTGCACGATGTCGAGACAGGTGAACAGCTGTGGGAGTATTCGATCGACAACACACCTGAGCTCATGTACCACGACGGCGTGCTATACCACCACGACCGAGGAACGCTTACTGCGCTCGCTCCGCGAACAGGCGAACCGCAGTGGCAGCTACCGGGGCGATTCGGACAACCCACCGACTACGACGGCGACCACGCCGCGTTCAGCGGCGACTTGGAGCGCACGACTATCGTGGCTCTGGTCGACAGGGCGATCGCGTGGCGCTCCGAGTCGCCCACCATCTCCGGAGCGGTAACCTGCTGGACGATCAGGTCGTCCTCGCCGGATGCTGAACTCCGACGATGAACCGTAAGGGCCCACCCCCGCCGGTAAACACCTCAATTGATTTTCCGCCGTGGAGTAGGCCAGGACAGCGGGCTGCGTTTTAGCTTGTTCCGCTCTAGGAGGAGCCTTGTCTCTCGGAGAACACTCGCCATCGTGAAAGAAGACCGGTAGATTCCCTAACGGGTACCATTTCTCAATTGGTCACCCGCTTAACTTACTAATTTGATGCCTTCTTCGCTCTGCAGAACTTCGCTCGGATCTATGCTGAAACTGCTCTCAGCGTGTAAATCCCGCGTGGGACGCGATTACCGCTGTGACTGATCAAACTTGTCAAGCACGATGGTCGTCAGGAAGTTTCAATCCCGTTGGTAATCCCCGCTACTGCTCCTCTCAGTACTTGATGTTCCACCGCTGCTGGTTGTACTGCCACTGTCGCTGTCACTGCTATCCGCCCCACCAGAGTCTCGCGTGCCGCCCCATCCGAGATTTGGGGTCACTGTTCACCACCCGCGAGAGTTGCGTATTGTTTCGTCATATGTGGAATATTCTCACGACAATTATATAAAAACAGCGTTAGGGGTTATGAAACTACCTCGAACCGCAGAATTAGTCTTCTAGTTTCTGCTGTAGCATTGCCCGAACGTCGCCATCTTCGAGTAAGTCATCCAGCATTTGGAGTTTTTCAACAGTCTCCATGTCATCCGCTTCTTTGTATCCCTGTCTCATACTGTCGTCAACTGCACCCTCAACCGGCCCTTCCTCATACTAACGGCTATAAGCCCGTGAGCGATTTCGACCCCCCGTAGGGTCGAATACGCTCACGAAGTTATAGCCGTCAGTATCAGCAGCAGTGTGTGTGAGTACAGTCTGGCAGGTTAGACACCGCTCTGCACCCTCTGGCAGTCGGTCGCCACAGTTTGGGCATTCCTCCAACGTCGGGCGTCCGATAACCGCATCTTCGCCCGTTGTAGGCATTCCCAATTGCTCACGCACAGAGTCATTTGAGAGATCGTCTGCAAGCGTCACATACGTTGAAAATTGGGACGAATCAGCCGACCACCCCACGATATTCTTAATCTGCTGTTCTGAAAGTCCCTCAAGCACCATTCGCGTAATCGCACAGTGCCGGAGTAGGTGGGGATACACCTTCTTGTCTATCCCGGCCCCTCGCCCAAATGCTCTAACTGTGTTTCGTACTGCTTGCGACCCATATTCTCCATTGAGAGGGTGGCCACTTAGCAGTTTGAAAAAACAGAGTGGTTTGTTTATTCTTTAAGCGAAAAAGCTGTGGCAATCGCTGGCGTGAATACAGCTAGGACCCAGGTCAGGTGCCTGCAGCCACGCCCTCGTATGCGTCCCCGAGCGGTTCGAGGAGCCTCCCGACCGGGTGGTATCCCTCAATTTTCTCCGCGAGGTCACCCTCCGAGAACAGGAGCATGGTCGGAGCTGAGGTAACGTCGAACTCGCTTCTGAGGCGGCCGACCCTGTCCCCGTCGACCCCGGCGACTGCGACCGACTCCGGGAGGGAGTCACGGAGTTCGGGCAGGTCTTCCTTCAGCGAGCGGCAGGGATCACACGGGTACGACCAGACGATCACCACGGCGTCGCCCTGGTCTGCGACGAACTCCTCGTAGCTATCGTCGTCGAGTTCGGGCATCGAGTCCGGCACCGCCGAGCCAACCCCGACTCCGACGACCATCGACGTGAGCAAAACGAGGACGTCCTGGGGGAGGTCACGGTCGAGGTGGGACTGGAGGCTGAGGTAGTTGTACAGGTCCTCGCGGGACAGGTCGGTCTCCTCGATCTGGGACCGGGCCTCCTCGACGGTCGTCCCGAACACGTCCGCGATGGACTGTGCGAACTCCTCGTCGTCGATGTCGGCGTAGCTGTCCGCGTAGATGCGGCGGACGTCCTCGAACTCCGCCGTGGCCGCCACGCCGCCGTCCTCGTCGACGTCGATGACGTCAGCCTCGATCAGGAAGTCGAGGCGTGCCTCGGCGTCGTCTCTGAGCTCTTCGACCGGCATCTCGTCGGCTGTGGTGTCTCCCATTTGTTTAGACTCCGAGATAGCGCTGACGGATCTCCTCGTCTTCGCGGAGCACCTCGGCGCCCCCCTCGAAGACGACTTCGCCCTGGTCGATGACGTAACACCGGTCGGAGATGTTCATCGCCGCCACGGCGTTCTGTTCGATGAGGAGGATCGTCCTCCCCTCCTCGTTGATCCGCTCGACGGCATCTTCGACGTCCTCGACGATCTGTGGGGCCAGCCCCTCGTACGGTTCGTCGAGCATCAGCAGGTCCGGCCCCTGCCGGAGCGCCCGTGCGATGGCGAGCATCTGCTGTTCCCCGCCAGAGAGGGTGCCAGCGAGCTGATCTCTGCGCTCGTCCAGCCGGGGAAATGCCTCGTAGATCACGTCTATGCCCGTCGTCTCGGGCGGGCTGTCGACCCGCCGTCCGAACAGGTTCGACTTGTTGCGCGAGACCTCCGAGAGGTGGAGGTTCTCCGCGACGGTCAGATTCGAGAACACCCGCCGCTCCTCGGGCACCAGCCCGATCCCGGTGAGCGAGCGGTCGTCGATCGCGACGTCGGTGATGTCTTCGCCGCGGAACCTGATCGTCCCATCGCGGACCTCCGGGGGGGTCGCGCCCGAGACACACCGGACCGTCGTCGTCTTGCCGGCGCCGTTGCGACCCAGGAGTGCACAGATCTCGCCCGACTCGACCTCCAGGGACAGATCGCGAAGGATGTGACTCTCGCCGTAGTAGGCGTCGACCCCGTCGACTTCGAGCAGCGTGTCGCCGCTCATATCTCCACACCTCCCAGGTAGGCTTCCTGAACCTCCGGATCGCCCTTGATTTCCTCGGGCTCCGCGTTCGCGAGGACCGCACCGCGGTTCAGCACCGCGATCTTGTCGGCGACCCGGAAGATCACCTCCATGTCGTGCTCGACGAGGACGATCGTCAGACCCAGTTTTTCCTGGAGTTCCTCGATCAGGTCGACGGTCGAATCGGTCTCCTCGGGGGACATGCCCGCGGTCGGCTCGTCCATGAACAGCAACTCGGGTTCGGAAGCCAGGGCGATAGCGATCTCCAGCCGGCGCTTGTCGCCATAGGGCAGGTTCTGTGCCTCGATGTGGCGGTCCTCCCACAGCTCGACCGACCGGAGCATCCGTTCGGTGGTGTCGTGGACCGCGTCGTAGTCGTCCCGGCGTTTGAGGAAGTTAAAGCGGAAGGAGCCGTGCTCGGACCCGAAGGCCGCGATCATCACGTTTTCCTCGACGGTCATCGTCGGGAAGATAGAGGCCGTCTGGAAGGACTTCGCGAGGCCTCGCTGGACAGTCTCGTGGGGCGCAAGCCCGGTGATGTCCTCGTCGTTGAACGTGACGGCCCCGCTCGTGGGCTCCAGTAGCCCGGAGACGCAGTTGATCGTCGTCGTCTTGCCGGCGCCGTTCGGGCCGATGATTGCCTGGACTGTGCCCTTCTCGATGCCGAGTGAGACGTGGTCGACTGCCGTCAGACCGCCGAACTGCTTGACGAGATTGTCGAGTTCGAGGAGGCTCATTCCTCGTCACCTCCCTGTCCGTTCGCCCGTGCGATGAGGTACAGGATTCCGTCGCGGATGCCGGGATAGATTCCCTTCGGGAACGTCCAGATGATAATCACGAACACGGCGCCCAGGATGATCCGCCACAGCGATCCGATCGCGCCGATGACCGGCAGACTGATCCCGGAGACGACGTTGGCGACGTACTCGAAGATGAACGCGCCGAAGATCGGACCGATCAGCGATCCTGCCCCGCCGAGGATCGTCATGATGACGAAGTCACCCGACTGGATCCAGTAGTAGGCGGTCCCTGGGTGGATGTACGCCTCGTGGATTGCAAATAGCGCACCGCCGACTCCGGCGAACGTCGCGGAGATAATGAATGCCATCAGCTTGTACCGGGAGACGTCGAGCCCGACGAACGAGACGCGCTGCTGGTTCTCGCCGAGCGCCTTGAAGATGAGGCCATACGGGGAGTTGAGGATGCGGTTTGCAGTCCACAGCGCGATGAGCGCGAGGATCGCAACCATCACGTACTCCCAGGTGTACGACTCGAGAAGCGCCATTCCCTCCATGATTGGCGTTTCGAGCTCGATCATGCCGAATAGCTCCCCAGTTTCAACATCGGAGAACCCGTTGTCGCCGTTCGTGAGCCAGGATCCCGGACCCAGCGCCCAGAAGTAGAGCATCTGTCCGAACGTCAGGGTGATGACGGCGAAGTAGACGCCGGTCCGGCGGATGGAGACCCAGCCGATGGGCCACGCGATCAGTGTCGCCGCGATGGCCCCAGCTAGTATCATCACGATCGGGCTGCCGATGTACCCGCTGGTTACACCTGCGACGTAGGCACCCGTCCCGAAGAAGGCCGCGTGGCCGAACGACAGCAACCCGGTGTAGCCCAACAGGAGGTTGAAGCCGATGACGACGATGCCGTAGATGATTATCAGGGAGGGGAGGCCGCTGTATCCGCCGACGGAGATGTCGATGATCTCCCCAACCAGCCCGAATCCGTCGATGAGAACGATCGGGAGCAGGAGGAGGCCGACGGCGTTTGCCACCATCAGAGCGGTGTCGCTTTGCCGAAGCGAGTGTATGAGTCCGCCGTCCTCCGGCGTGACCTCGGCTGGCTCCTCGCTCATTACTCTTCCACCTCTACGGAGCCAAACACGCCCTGTGGCCGGAACACCAGCACGAGTGCAACGAGGAGATACATCATGATCTGACCCCACTGGGAGAAGTTACTCTGCTGGAACCCGGCAAGCACCGTCCCGAGGATGACACCGCCGACGATGGCACCCCGGATCGAGCCGGCCCCGCCCACGACGAGGACGAGAAACGCCGGTATCAGTGCTTGATTGGTCCCGATCTGTGGGCTGACCGTCTGGAAGGTCGCACCGATGAGCCCCGCGAAGGCCGCAAGCGCCGCGCCGATGCCGAACACGAGGCCGTACGATCGGTCGATCCGGATGCCGAGCAGGCTAACCATCTCGGAGTCCTGGGTGCCGGCCTTGACGATGAGCCCCCAGTCGGTGTACTCGATGAACAGGAAGGTGGCCGTGATGACGAGGAAGGCGATGGCGATGATGATCAGCCGCCACCGCGGGAAATTACCGACGATGGGCAGCGATATCGGCCCCGACACGGCGAGCCCGAAGAGGGTATCCGGCGCCTCTGGCTGGTACGTCCGACCGCTGAGGGTCTGCTTGAACAGCTCCTCGACAATGAGCGCCAGCCCGAAGGTCACGAGCAACTGGTCGGTGTGAGGGCGTTTGTAGAACGGCTTGGCGACGAACCGTTCCATCAGGACCCCGACGACGAACCCGACGAGCGGAACGACGACCAGCGCCGCGAGAAAGCCCGCACCGAGGCCGAGACTCTCGAACCCGAATACGCCGTTCATGATGGCGCTCTGTGGCAACGAGAGCTCCGCAATAGTGAGCAGGCCTACGTACGCGCCGATGAGGTACAGCGCCCCGTGGGCGAGGTTGAGGAAGTTCATCGTCCCCAGGATGATTGTCAGTCCGATCCCCAACAGGGCGAATATCGCTCCGAGCTGGAGCCCGTTGAGGAGAATCGAAACAGTCTGTTGAACTAAACTCATGGTGTGTGCTGTGTTTGTCGACCACGTATTGGCATAGATGTTCGTCCACCGGTTCGAGTAACGTGTCTTCGCCAGTCCCTAAAAAAGGCCGGGCAAATTACTTGAACAGTCTACTCGTCTCCGTACTCGCCGAGTTCACACTCCGCTGCCAGCGCCTCGTCGCAGGCGTAGCTGAGGTCGTCGCGGCCGGTCTGGTTGGTGATTTCGAGCAGCTGCTGGTCGGTCTGTTCGCTCTCGGGCAGGCCACGCACGACCAGGACGTCCCGCTGGGCCTGGTGGTCGCAGGCGCGCATCGTCTCCTGGCCGAGGCCGGCCTGGTCGTACTCCCAGTCCTCGAGTTCCCGGATGACCTCGGGCGGGTAGAAGGTTCCCGCACGCTCGACCGCGGCCGAGTAGGACATCGCCGCGGTGTATGCCAGCCGCGCCGCGTAGGAGGGGACCTTGTCGTACTCCTCCTGGAACGGCTGCGTGAACGCCTGAGAAACCTCGTCTTCGAGCTGCCAGGACCAGTCGGCGGTCCCAAAGATGCCGTCGATGCTGCCGGCGGCCGCCTCGGCCATCAGGCGGTTGTACAGCGGGACGATGATCTCCATGTCCTCGTCGAGACCCGCCTCGATCGCCTGTGGCAGGGAGTTGGCGGCGTCCAGCCCGTAGTGGTTGAGCACGAGGACATCCGCCTCGCTCGGCACGTCCGCGAGGTACGACGAGTAGTCCGAGGTGCCAAGCGGCGTCGGCACGGACTCGATCTGTGACCAGTTTGCGACCTCGGTGAAGAACTGGTTCATCGAGTCCTGCTGGGTCTGGCCCCAGGAGTAGTCGGCGTACAGCTGGTAGAAGTCGAGGTCCTCGCCGAACTCGTCGCGGACGACCGGCGCCAGCGCCTGGCCGGTCATGTAGGCGTTGAACATCTCGCGGAAGCCGTAGCGGACACACTCCGGGCCAGTCGTGTCGTTGGAGTGGGTCAGACAGCACATGAACATGACCTTCTCGTCCTGACCGAGCCCCTGCTGGGCGATGGCCGTCGCAGAGGAGGAGCCGCCACTTGCCATGATGACCTCGTCACGGCTGATCATCCGCGAGAGGGACTGTCGGGCCTGATCCGGGTCGGTCGCCGTGTCGCCCTCCACGGACGTGACTGTCCGCCCGAGCACGCCGTCGCCGGAGAGGTCGTCCCACATGTCGACCCAGCCGCCGCCGTTGTTGAGGTGCTGGACTGCGAGGTTGTATCCGCGCAGTTCGTCCTGTCCCTCTTGAGAGTACGAGCCCGACTGTGGCACGTTCCATCCGTAGACGACTTCGTCCTCGCCCACCGGATAGTTACCCAGCGATGGGTAGTCGTCGCCGCCGTCGCCGCCGTCGCCGCCGTCGCCACCGTCGCCGCCGTCGCCGCCGTCGCCGCCGTCGCCGCCGTCGCCGCCATCGCCACCGTCACCGCCACAGCCGGCGAGGCCGATCATGCCGGCAGCTCCGAGTCCTTTCAGCACGTTACGTCGGTCGAGTCGTGAGTCGTTTCGCGTCATAGTTGTCGTGTGGTGTCGTTCGCAGGTCGGTTGAGTGTGGGACAGGAGACGGACCGGAATGGTCCTCGCGTGCGGGGTGTCCGGCGGGGGTCCCGTGACCTCACCGTCGTACACGTCGAAACAGCCACCCTGATAGTGGCAGACAGCAGTATGCGGTCTGTACCCGAATTCCCAGGGGAACGGTTCTGCTGACGCGATACGACAGGATCTCGCCCGACCGTACGCGTTCGTGTGCTCCCATGGCCCCGGGTAGTCTCCCCCCTGACGGGTACATCTCCGAAAGATTGTCCAGGCTGGTCGGCGCCACCGCCAATAGCCGACCCGGCGTCCCGTACAGTCTCCTGATCCATGCGGCAAACATGACCAGTGAACTGCGCCTAATAAGGGTACCGTCTAACTATCATAATAAACTGTGTATCCCGGGGCCATCTCTCGCTATCGTCCCGGCTGAACGGTACTTATTAGTGAACTGTCGGCGAATCTCCTGGTATGAGGGAAATCCTCCTCGGTATCGACGAGAGCGAAGAGCGGGCGAAAAAGCAGGCACAGACAGTCGTCGACCTGTTCGACACCGACGACCTGCTGGTCCACCTGTTGCACGACTTCACCGAGAACCCGGAGGGGGCATCGGTGGTACAGGTCGGCGCCGTCCACCGTGCGGAGGAGGTGCTCGAAGATCACGACGTGGAGATCGAGTACCACGAGGGCAGCGGCGAGCCGGCGGAATCGATCATCGACACGGCGGAGCGACTCGACGTCAAGGCGATCGTGGTCGCCGGCCGCAAGCGGTCCCCGACCGGCAAGCTGCTGTTTGGCAGCGTCTCCCAGGAAGTCATCCTGGGAACCGAGCGACCGGTCCTCGTCTGTAGCGCAACCGAAGACTGATGTTTCGGGCTCAGCAATTTGTGCGAAATACAATTCGGATCTGAGTGGCTGATTCCGGGCACTTCGTGGCACGTATATTCTCTGTGCCGAGGTATCTGTCCCTGACTCGGATCCCGTTTCTCGAAAAGATTAGAGAGCGAAACGCTGTGCTGGAGGAGACACGAACCGACAGTATCAGTCGCCCTGGACCTTCTCGTGGATCTCTTCGACGACGTCGGGGTTGCGGAGCGTGCTGGTGTTGCCGAGTTCGTCGTCGTTGGCGATATCCTCGAGCAGGCGGCGCATGATCTTGCCCGACCGCGTCTTGGGGAGTTCGTGGGTGAAGATGACAGCTTCGGGGCGGGCGATGGGGCCGATGCCGTCCTCGACGGCCGCGATGATCTCCTCGCGTAACTCCTCGCCGCCCTCGTAGCCGTCCTCGGTGATGACGTAGCTGTAGACGGCCTCGCCTTTCATCTCGTGGTCGCCGCCGACGACCGCGGCCTCGGCGACGCCCTCGACGCCCACGATGGCCGATTCGATCTCCATCGTCCCCAGGCGGTGGCCCGAGACGTTGAGGACGTCGTCGACGCGCCCGAGGATGGTGATGTAGCCGTCATCGTCGATCTTCGCGCCGTCCTCGGGGAAGTAGACCCACTGGTCGCGCTCCGGGATCGAGTACTCGTCCCAGTACTCGTTGAGGAACCGCTCGTCGTTCTTGTACAGCGTCCGCAGCATGCCGGGCCAGGGCTTGTTGACGACGAGATAGCCGGCACGGCCGGCCTCGACGGGATCGCCGCTGTTGTCGACGATGTCGGCGCTGATCCCGGGCAGTGGCGGGCCCGCCGACCCCGGCTTCATGTCCCCGACTGCCGGCAGCGTCGTGACCATCATGCCGCCGGTCTCGGTCTGCCACCAGGTGTCGACGATGGGGCACTCCTCGTCCCCGATGTGCTTGTAGTACCACTTCCAGGCGCGGGGGTTGATGGGTTCGCCGACAGTCCCGAGCAGGCGGAGGCTGGAGAGGTCGTGTTTCTCGGGGTACTCCTCGCCCCACTTCATGAACGCCCGGATCGCCGTCGGCGCCGTGTAGAAGACGTCGACCGCGTTGCGCTCGATGATCTCCCACAGCCGGTTCTTCTCGGGGTGGTCGGGAGCGCCCTCGTACATCACCGTCGTCGTCCCCAGCGCGAGAGGGCCGTAGACGATGTAGGAGTGGCCGGTGATCCACCCGATGTCGGCCGAACACCAGTACGTGTCCTCTGAGTTGATGTCGAGCACCGCATGAGATGTCCACGTCACGTAGGAGAGATACCCCCCCGTGGTGTGCTTGACACCCTTGGGCTTGCCCGTCGTCCCCGAGGTGTACATGAGAAAGAGCATGTCCTCGGCGTCACGGGTGACCGGCTCGACCTCGGCGCCCTCCTGTTCGGCCACGAGTTCGTCGTAGTCGTGCTGGTCGGGGCCGAGGTCGTGGTCGAGTTCGTCGCCCAGACGGTCGACGACGACCGTCGACGTCTCCTGATCGACCCCCGACAACCCCTCGTTTGCCTTGTCGATGTGGTCGAGTGGATCGCCGCGGCGGTAGTAGCCGTCACACGTGACCAGGTACTCGGACTCGGCGGAGTTCATCCGCGTCGCCAGCGCGTCGGCCGAGAAGCCGGCGAAGACGACCGAGTGAGGGGCGCCGACCCGGGCACACGCGAGCATCGCGATGGGCAACTCCGGGATCATCGGCATGTACATCGTCACGACGTCGTCCTCCTCGACGCCCATATCACGGAGGACGGCGGCGAACTCGTTGACCTCGCGGTGCAGTTCCTCGTACGTGTAGGTCCGCGTCTCGCCCAGTTCCCCAATCCACTCGATTGCAGCCTCCTCGCCCCGGTCGTCGAGGTGTCGGTCCAGACAGTTGGCGCTGGCGTTCAGCTTGCCGTCCACGAACCACTCGTAGAACGGCTCCTCGCTGTCGTCGAGCACCTGGTCCCACTCATCCTCCCAGTCGAGCAACTCGGCGGCCCGCTCCCACTCGTCGGGCCAGTTCTCCTCGAACTCCTCGTAGATCGATTCGTCAGAGACGTTCGCCTGGTCGACGAACGACTCCGGGGGCTCGAATTCCTCCTGTTCTTCGAGCCGCGCTTCCAGTTCGACGTCGAGTTCATCGTCAGACATTGCAGTTCTATTAATGTCACAATTACATATTAAGGACGCCACCTAGCTATCCTAACCGCACACCCACATCTCCTCTCGGCGCCTTGACTTCCTCCCCGCCCTGAAGGGCTGTCTCTTACCCATAACTCAGTGTCAGAGGGTAAAATCAACTAAATAGAGTT
>JAZKRS010000025.1:0-35074 GCA_036626435.1 Haloarculaceae archaeon
TAGCCCGAAGGGGAATACTTTAGCACGGCGGCGAACAAGAGGCTGGGAGATGGAACGCGGCGCCGCTGAGGCCTTCACCAGGATGGGAACGCTCGGCATCGAGGAGGAGTTTTTCGTCGTCGACGGGGACGGCCGGCCGACCGCAGGCACCGACGACCTGGTCTACGGGGACGAGCCACCCGGCATTCTCGAGGACCGGCTCGACCACGAGCTGTTCAAGTGTGTCCTCGAGACGCAGACGCCGCTCATCGAGTCGCCCGAGGAAGCGAAAGACCACCTGCTCGCAGTCCGCAACGCGCTCGTCGACCACGCCGAGTCCAGCGGCTACCGGGTCGCCGCCGCCGGGCTCCACCCCCTCGCGCGGTGGCGCGAGCTGGAACACGTCCAGAAGCCCCGGTACAGGTCACAGCTCGATCGCATCCAGTATCCCCAGCACAGGAACACCACGGCCGGGATGCACGTCCACGTCGGCGTCGACGACCCGGACAAGGCAGTCTGGGTGGCAAACGAGCTCCGCTGGCATCTGCCGATCACCCTCGCGCTCTCGGCGAACTCGCCGTACTGGAACGGCTTCGATACGGGGTTGCAGTCGGCCAGAGCGAAGATCTTCGAGGGCCTGCCGAACACGGGGATGCCGACGGCCTTCGACTCCTTCGAGGAGTTCGACCGGTTCGAGCGGCGGATGCTCGAGACGGGTTCGATCAACGACCGCGGCGAGCTGTGGTACGACGTCCGCCCCCACACCGGCCACGGGACCGTCGAGGTCAGGACCCCCGACGCACAGAGCGACCCGGACGTGGCGCTCGCGTTCGTCGAGTACGTCCACGCGCTGGTCGAGGACCTGACCGCGCGCTACGAGGACGGCGAGAGCGGCTCCGACCGCCGGCGGGAGCTGCTCGACGAGAACAAGTGGCGCGCCATCCGTCACGGCCACGATGCCGAGTTGCTCTCCCGGGAGTCCTCGGAGCCGGTCCCGCTGGGTGAACTCGTCGACCGCGAGGCCTCGCGGCTGGGGGTTGCGAGCCTGCGCGGCCTCTACGACCGCGAGAGCGGCGCAGCCAGACAGCGCCGGCTCAGAGGCGAGGAGGGTCCCGACGCGCTCTGTGAGGCGCTCGTCGTCGACCGTGTCTGATAGTGATTGCTGTAACGGTTTACCGTTTCGACCGCGTCACATTCTGCGGTCGATCCGGTAATGGCTTACAGCAATCACTATCAGACGGGCTGTGGAGCGTCAGCCAAGGGTTTTTATCAGGCAGTCACTTTCGTCCTCCTAGAGACGACATATGTCTGCCGACGATAGTTCAGAGACGGACCAGAGAGACGGAGGTGACGCCACCGGTGGGGACGAAACGGACGTCAGAGACCGCATCGAACGCGAGGCCGACCGGGCAGTCGGGCAGTTCGACGAGAGCGTCGTCGACCTGCTCGCGTGGGTGCTCGACACGGAGACGCGTGCCCGGATTTACGTCCACCTCAGACAGAACCCCGAGAGCACGAGCGAGGAGGTTGCCGAGGGGACCGGGCTGTATCCCAGCACCGTACGCGAGGCGCTGGCCGACCTCCACGAGGAGGGAACGGTGACCAGACAGAAGCGCGAGAGCGACGGCGCCGGGAACAACCCCTTCGAGTACAGCGCGATCGCGCCCAGCAAGCTGGTCGGGGAGATTGTCGAGGACGTCCAAGACCAGCTCAATGCCGTCTGCAACCTCGACAGCGGCGAGGCCGGCGATGACGAGCCGGTCACGATCACGGTCGAGAAGGAGGACGGCGCCGGATGAATCCGTGATTCGACACCACTAAACGTGGAGGTTCCCTGGCTACGGGTATGAATGTGGCGCTGGGAGGGACGTTCGACCCGATCCACGACGGGCACCGCGCACTGTTCGATCGGGCGTTCGAACTCGGCGAGGTGACCGTTGGGCTCACCAGCAACGATCTGGCGGCGAAAACGCGCCACGTGGACCGCTACGTTCGATCGTACGAGCGACGCAAGGCCGAGCTTCGGGCGGAACTCGACTCGTTCCTCGAAGAGTACGGCCACGGCTTCGAGGTACGAAAGCTGAGAGAGCCGACGGGCATCGCCACGGAGCCCCAGTTCGACGTTCTCGTCGTCTCACCCGAGACAGCGGCAGGCGGCAAGCGGATCAACGAGATTCGCCGCGAGCGGGGGATCGAACCGCTCGAAATCGAGGTCGTCGACCACGTCCGCGCCGAGGACGGCAACATCATCTCCTCGACCCGGATCGTCCGCGGGGCGATAGACGAACACGGCAACCTCACGCCGGAGCGGGACGGCCGGGCGATCGAAAGCGAGCAGTAGCTACCAACCCGGCCGGTCGAGCCCCGCCGCATCGAGCAACTCCTTCCAGTGTTGCTGGACGGTCAGCCGCGAGACGTCCGCAGCGTCGGCGACGGACCGCTGGGAGCGCTGGTCGCCGGCGACGAGTGCCCCGACGTAGAGCGACGCGGCCAGTGTCGCCCGCTTCGAGCGGCCCTCCTCGGAGACCGTCGAGAGGAAGACATCTGCGGCACGGGAGCGCGCCTCCGTCCCGAGCCCGAGCCGGTCGGCGGCATCTTCGAGGGCCTCGAGCCACTCCTCGTGTTCCCGCTCGTCGCTGGCACGGTACACACCCGGGATACGGGAGCGGCGAAAAAAGGGTTGGGGCTGGCGACGCTCGTCATACTGACGGCTATAAGCCCGTGAACAATTTCGACCCCCCGTGGGGTCGACTAGGCTCGCGAAGTTATAGCCGTCAGTATCAGTATCAGATCCGCCAGGTCCACCGGGAGTCGAGGTAGTACCGGTAGACCCCGGTGACGAGGATCGCGCCGAGGTTCGCAATGAGGTACATAATGCCGCCCCACGTGACCAGAACATAGAGAATCGTCGTCTGGAGCGGGATGGCCGTTCCGCGGACGATGTTAGTTTTCACGAGCCCCCGGACGTACGACCGGATGGTAGTGTGGCGCGAGGGCCGAAACGTCCAGGAGTTGTTGACGACGTACTGGAGGAGGATCGTGATCTCGATCGCAACGACGGCGGCGAACACGTACCACACGCCGAGCATGTCGACGAGGCTCCAGAGGAGCGCTGTCTGGAGCGTTGCGGCTGCGACCCCGACGGCAAAAAACCGGCGCAGACGAACGAACGTGGAGTTATAGAGGAACTTGCCGATCCGGCCCATCGTTATCGGTATCCGAGCGCGTCGAGGCGCGTGGCTATCGAGTCTTCCAGGGATTCGTCGGACTCGGTCCCGCCGCCGAGTCGCGAGACGTGCCGATCGACGGCGTCAGTGAGTCGGTCGACGACATCCTGTGGGGGTTCGTCGTCGGCCGCCAGGTCGTGCTGGTGGTCGGGATCGCGCCCCCGGTGGTACAGTTCGGGCTCGCCGGTTGCGGTGTTCTCGATGTACGTCCAGTCGGCCGTTCTGGCGCTGACGAGCAGGTCGCCGTCGTCGAGGCAGCGCGGGATCGGCTGTTGGGTCACGCTCTCGCCGCGCACCGTAACTGAGAGAATCGGCGCCCGGTCGGGCCGGGCCCCGTCGACCGCGGGAGCCAGACTCCCCCCGTCCCACGTGGCAGGGGG
This sequence comes from Haloarculaceae archaeon, assembly GCA_036626435.1. Taxonomy (GTDB): domain Archaea; phylum Halobacteriota; class Halobacteria; order Halobacteriales; family Haloarculaceae; genus SW-9-67-25. Next base: position 3,587 of record JAZKRS010000025.1, read on the forward strand.
TTCGACATCGAGGAAGTCACAGACGGTCGGCGGTATCGCATCGAGACCCACCGCCTCCTCGACGTGCCGTGGTTCGCCGCCAGGGACCGAGACCACGAGCGGGACGTGTATCAGGCTGTCGTAGAGCTTCGGGTAGTGAGCGAGGTTGCCGTGTTCCATGAACTCCTCGCCGTGGTCACCGGCCACGATCAGCGCCGTCTCGTCGGCGATCCCGGCCTCCGAAAGCGCCCCGCGGAGGCGGCCGATGCTCGCATCGACCTGGCGGACAGCGCCCCTGTAGAGGGCACGCAGGTCGGCGAGCGTCTGCTCACCCACGTCCCGACCGAGGCCAGTCCGGAGGTGTGCACGGAGGAGCCGGTGGGTCGAGAGCTGATCGTCGGTGATCTCCCGGAGGTGTCGCGGCGCCGGCACGTAGGGGGTGTGGGTGTCCATGTAGTGGATCCAGAGGAAGAAGGGGCTGTCAGCCCCCTGGAGGAACTCGGTCGCCCCGCGTTCGACGTCGAGAAGGCGCGACGTGTCGGTGAAAGGCAACGAGTCGGTGCCGCGTCGGAACCGGTGTGCGAGCCGCCGGAACGGCGAGGTCGCGAGCTGGAGCCACGCGTACACCGTCGGATGTGCAGCCAGGTATCGCTGGTAGCGACTCGCATCGCCGTCGGCGATGAACGGATCGAAGGCGTCGAAGCCGCGGTCGTACCCCCAGAATCCGGTCAGAAAGCCGTTGGCCGCGTTGAAGCCGCCCGTCTCGATATCCACATCCCCCAGGACTTCCGCAAGCACGGGGGTCCCGGGGAGGCCAATATCGTCGGACTCGGAGAACACCGACCGCGAGGCGAAGATACTCGGGAACGAGAACGGCGTCCAGTTGCCGTGGGCGAACGCGTTCTCGAAGACGACACTCGACTCTGCGAGACGGCCGATCTCCGGCGTCTGCTGGTCGGCGGCGGTTGTGCCGACAGCGTCCGCGCGGAGCGAGTCGACCGTGACGAGCACGACGTTCGACACTGAGGGGTTTGTACTCACGGCCAGGTTCTGTCCCGGATTTCCGGTTCCAGTCTCTTCCCTTTAATGATTTCGCGGCGCGGACACACGGGCGCGACCACACGCGGTTCGCGCCAGAAAGGTAGATTCTTACCCCTGTCACCCTTCGGCCTGGACATGGGATACGATACGGTGCGGGAAGTCGATCCGGCGGTCGCGGACGCCCTCGACGGCGAACGCGAACGACAGAACGACACGCTGGCGATGATCGCGAGCGAGAACCACGTCAGCCAGGCTGTCATGGAGGCACAGAGCTCCGAACTCACGAACAAGTACGCCGAGGGCTACCCCGGCGAGCGCTACTACGGCGGCTGTACGAACGCCGACGAGGTCGAGGAGCTGGCTATCGAACGCGCAACGGAGCTGTGGGGCGCCGATCACGTCAACGTCCAGCCCCACTCGGGGACGCAGGCGAACATGGGCGTCTACCTGGCGATGCTCGAACCCGGCGACCGCGTCCTCTCGCTGGAACTGGAACACGGCGGACACCTCTCTCATGGCCACCCCGCGAACTTCACGGGCAAGACCTACGAGGTCGAACACTACCACGTCGACCCGGAGACCGGCTACCTCGACTACGAGGCGTTACACGAGCACGCGGAGTCATTCGACCCCGACATCATTGTCTCGGGCTACTCCGCGTACCCGCGGGACATCGAGTTCGAGGAGATCCAGCGGACCGCCGACGCGGTCGACGCCTACCACCTGGCCGACATCGCCCACGTGACGGGGCTGGTCGCGGCGGGTGTCCACTCCTCGCCCGTCGGGGTTGCGGACTTCGTCACGGGCTCTACGCACAAGACCATCCGTTCCGGCCGGGGCGGCATCATCATGTGCGACGAGGAGTACGCCGACGCCATCGACGCCGCCGTCTTTCCCGGCTGTCAGGGCGGGCCGCTGATGCACAACGTCGCCGGCAAGGCCGTCGGGTTCGGCGAGGCGCTCGACCCCGAGTTCGAGGCCTACGCCCAGCAGGTCGTCGCCAACGCCGAGGCGCTGGGCGAGCAACTCCAGGAGCGGGGCCTCTCGCTCGTCTCCGGCGGAACCGACACCCACCTCGTCCTCGTCGATCTGCGCGAGTCCCACCCCGACACCACCGGCAAGGAGGTCGAGGAGGCCCTGGAGGAGGCGGGCATCGTCCTCAACGCCAACACCGTTCCCGGCGAGACGCGGTCGGCGTTCAACCCCTCGGGCATCCGTGCCGGCACACCCGGGCTCACGACCCGCGGGTTCGGCGAGGACGCCTGTCGCGAGGTGGCCGACCTCATCGCCCGGGTCGTCGACGACCCCGACGACGAGACCGTGAAGGCGGGGGTCAGCGACCGCGTCGACGAACTCACCGACGAGTATCCGCTGTACGAGTGACTGTCCCGATATCGTGTGAATCTTTAACGTTAATAATTTTTATTTTGTAATAGACGAACTTTATCTCGAAATCCTTAAACCCCTGTCCCACCAATCTGTAAGTACATGGAAGAGAAAGAAACCACATCCACAGATCAGAGCGGTTCCGACTTCTACCTCCCCGGTATGCCCCGTCCGCGGGCGGTTCCTGGCCGGGTCGAGCGGTTCGCCCGGCGCCTGCTCCGCCAGCGGGGCACGTACCGGTTCCGCATCACCCGCAAGGGCCAGTAGCCGTTCTCACTGTCCTGGAACCGGCCGACAACTAATATTCCTGTAGCACAGACATAACGACATGGCAGAGCCGCGAGTGTCGCCCGGACAGGCAGCAGACCAGGCCTTCCGAACCGGCATCAGGGCCGCCGCCGTCGCCGCGCTCGGGGCCATCGGGGCGCTCGTCTGGTTCGAGGTCATCACGCCGGTCGGCGGGCTGTTCGCGCTGGTCGTTCTCTTTCCGACCTATCTGCTGGTCGTGGCCTCGGCTCTCAGCAGGTGGCTGGGCCTCGGGAAGGACAGCTCAAATCTCCGGCGGGTCACGCGGACAGAGGACGCTCAGGAGTTCTGGCGGTAGCGGGCCGAATCCGAAAAGTCGAACCGATGCGACGAGGCGCTCAGTCGCTGCCGCCTGCAGTTTCGTCGCTCTCTCCGATCTCCGTGACGACCTCGTCGCCGGCAGTCACCACGTCGATATCCTCTTCGGCGGTCAGGTCCTCGATGGTTTGCGCGAACTCCTCGGATTCGAGGATCTCGTACTCGTTGCTGAGTCCGAGATAGACGGTGTAACACATCAGACAGAGGATGACCGCGAAGGGCAGCCCGGTCGTGATGGCGGCCGTCTGGAGCGCGCCGAGGCCGCCACCCCACAGCAGGATGGCCGCGACGGCACCCTCAGTGATTGCCCAGAAGATGCGCTGGACCTTCGGCACGTCGTGCTTGCCGCCCGAGGTCAGGTGGTCGATGACCAGCGACCCCGAGTCGGAGGACGTGACGAAGAAGGTGATGATCAGCAGCGTCGCGACCGACGCCGAGATGGCGCCGAGCGGATACTGCTCCAGCGTCACGAACATCCCGAGCGTCTCGAAGGTGCCGTATCCCAGCTCGTTGTACGCACCCACGACGGCGCCGGACCCTTCACCCTGGATGGCGCCGGCCAGCGCGCTGCCGCCGAACGTCGACAGCCAGATGGTCGAGAACAGCGCCGGGAGGAACAGGACCCCGAGGACGAACTCGCGGACCGTCCGTCCCTTGGAGATCCGTGCGATGAACATGCCGACGAACGGCGACCACGCGATCCACCAGCCCCAGTAGAAGATTGTCCAGGCGGTGACCGTGCCACCGCCGGCGCCCATGGCTCCACGGAAGAAGCCCAGTTCGAGGATGTTGCCGAAGTACGCGCCCAGCCCTTCGACCCAGGTGCCGAAGATGAAGATCGTCGGGCCGACGATCAGCAGGAACGCGAGCAGGATGAGCATCAGGTACAGGTTCAGCGTACTCAGACGCTTGACCCCGCCATCGAGGCCGGCAGCGACCGACAGCGTCGCGATGGCCGTGATGCCCGCGATGATCACTATCTGTGACGTTATCGTGTTGGGGAAGCTACCCAGCACGCCAAGGATGTCGGTCGAGACGTACTGGAGTCCCGTGTTCACCTGTGCGACGCCGAGGCCGAGCGAGGTCGCCAGCCCGAACAGCGTCGCGAACACCGTCACGAGGTCGATGATGTGGCCCGGCCAGCCGTAGATGCGCTCGCCCAGCAGCGGCCAGAAGATCGACCGGAACGTCAGCGGCAGGCCCCTGTTGAACGAGAAGAAGGCCAGGCCGAGGCCGACGAGGCCGTAGACAGCCCACGGGTGAAAGCCCCAGTGGAAGAACGTCTGTGCCATCGCCGCCGTGCCCGCAGCGCCTGTCGCGGCTTCGACCCCCCAGAAGCCCGGTGTACTCGCGTAGTAGAAGACGGGCTCCAGGACGCTGAAGAACATGAGGCCGATCCCCATGCCGGCGCTGAACAGCATCGCCATCCACGAGAAGTCGCTGAACTCCTTCTCGGCTTCGACGCCGCCGATCTTGATGTTGCCGTACTTGCTGAAGGCGAAGAAGAGTAATACGATGATGAAGACGTTCACGACGAGCAGGTAGAACCACCCGAAGTTCTGCCCGATGAAATCAAACAGGAACTGGTACGCCGCCGCGGCGTCGTCCCCGAGAGCGATCGTCACTGCGATGAACAGCGCGATGATCACCAGAGCGATCGGGAACACCACCGGGTGGATGTCGAAGCCGAACTTCTGGATGTTCGTGTCGCCCGGTTCGCGGTCGGACTCGGGGTGGAACAGCTCCACCTGGAGCCCTTCCGACATCTCGCCTACCGTCTCGTCCTCGCCGTCAGCCATAGTTCCCCTCCGTGCTGTGCCTGTCGAAATCTGTGTGTGCGATCATGATTGTGTACTGTCGTCAGGTTGCGTGTCGCCTGGTTCGCTCGCCGCGTCGTCCCTGCAGCGAGGATCTGTCCCCCTCCGATAGCCATGGCCTTGGACTACCGAACTCGTCCGTGGTTTCACCGCCCGTCGATTGTGCACACGGCTGTGTGCGGGACCGACTGGTGCCTGCTTGCCACCATCTACCATGACACGGTGCCTCGGGAGTATTCCAGCCATCGTTTTAAATTAAAGATTGGTATGTAATAGTAAGGGTGTTTAAATAGAGGGCGGTAGCCCGGATCGAGGGTACCTCCAGGGATTACCTCTCGTCGGGCTACGTGGACACCCTCATCGACCAACTCATACTGACGGCTATAAGCCCGTGGAGTCGAAATTGTTCACCGGAAACACGTGGCGACTGGTCGTGGACAAAGTACGAGCGTGACGGCTACGCGGCGTTCCACAACCTCCTCGCCCACAGCCATCTCTCGGCTCCCGAGTTCCAGCCTTCTCGTCGCAAAACCGGTGACACCTACTACGAACTCTCCTTCCCCGTCGAAGTCGAACAGGCAGAGGCGACCGCTGGTGGTGGGTCGACTGTGATAGCGCCCGCCGTCGCCCTGCCCGAGTCGAATGCGGATAGTAGCGATGGACGTGGCCCAGCCGTCCAGCGGTGTATCCAATTCCGACGGTGTACTACTGAAAGCTACTGAAAATCGGAACGGTAGCTGTGGCGTTCAGTCAGCCAGGAAATTCGAGAATCGGACCAGAATCGGTTTGTTCGAGGGTTCTGAGTATCGGACATGAATCGGCGCGAGTTACTACAGGCCGGGGCGACACTGACAGGATCTGTCGCATTCGCAGGCTGCTCGGAACTACTGGAGACAGGGGCAGTCGGAAATCCGCCGATCCCCGACGACCGGCCGGATGGGATCTACGTGCCGAGTCATATCGAGGGGATGGAAATGGTCGGGCTGACCGAGCAGGGCGACTCTGCATTCGGTCTGATGTACAGCTATGCCCACCGCTTCTGGAACGTCAACGGGGACTCGATTTCGCTCACCGAAATCGACGATGACGACGACGTCCATCTGATGGCGAGCGTGTGGGATCCGGAGACCATGACTGTACTCCCGGAGACCGGGCTCTCGGTCGAAATCTACCGGGATGACTCACTGGTCTCACAGGAGGCTATCTATCCGATGCTGTCCCAGCCAATGGGCTTTCACTATGGGGCGAACTTCGGGCTGGACGGCGACGGGGAATACACCGTCAGCCTGAGTGTCGGCGCACTCTCGATCCGGCGGTCGGGTGAGTTCTCGGGGCGATTCTCGGAACCTTCGACCGCAGAGATACCCTTCGAGTACAGCGAAGGAGCCAAAGAAGAGATCATGTTCGAGCGGCTGGCAGAGAGAGAGGCGAGCCCCGGGGCGGTCGATCCGATGGGGATAGAGATGATGCCAGATTCGCTCGCGCCCCCCGAATCGGATCTTCCCGGGAGAGTCGTCGGCAGCGGGATGAGTGACGATGCGAAGCTGATCGCGACAGTCCTCGACACGCCGCCGGCCGGTGTCGACGGCGACGGACAGTACGTCGCCCTCTCCGCGAGAACCCGGTACAATCGGATGATCGTCCCTGCGATGGGCCTGCAAGGAAGACTATCCAGGGACGGCGAGACTGTCTACGAGGGGCCGTTCACGCGGACGATCGATCCCGACTTGCACTATCATTACGGTGCAGTGGTGGACAGCGTCGAGTCCGGTGACGAACTCACGCTGCAGGTGACAACCCAGCCACAGACCGCACGGCACGAAGGCTATGAGACTGCATTCGGGGGGCTCAAAGACGAGATGCCTGACGTGACTATCACCGCCACGTGACGCACGACTAGAGCAGGAACTGGACACCCACCAGAAGTACGAACAGCAGGACGATTGCGACGGACGACAGTTCGAGCCACCGCGAACTCGACCGTGGTGTCTGCACGCTGGCGACGAACAGCGACCCGGCAAGCCCGACGATTACGATTGCGACGACGTACAACGAATTGAGTGCACTCGCCATACGTTAGCATGCCCCTTGTTCAATGTAAATGTACTGGTGATACAGTGATGTCACACTCTCAATCGCCGGACAGTCGGCTGTCGGATTAGTCTCAACCCATCTGATGGGTCTCAACTGCTGGGAATCCGCGTGTGACCTCCTTTCCCGACCACGTTGTCGTGTTTCGACGGGGTCGCCTCCGGCCACCGACGCCAGCACTCTAATGACGCCGCGCCCAGTAGGACTGAGTATGCGACTCGAACTCCGCGTGTGCAAACACTGCTACGAGGGGACACACGGTAACCCCGAAAAGACGGCGGTCACACAGGACATGGTCAACTGTGCCAGACAGGTCCGGGAGTACAAGGACCTGATCGGGCTGGAGGCCCTCTACATCACCAGAGTCGAGGAGGGCGAGCCCGGTGGCGCGGAGGCGCTCCCGGCGATCGTCGCCGGCATCCAGAACGACCAGGTTGCGCTGACGGACACACAACTCGTAATGGAGGACGACGACGGCAACATGCTCGTCTATCCAGAGCCGGAGGACATTCTCAAGGTACTGACCCGGAATCTCGATCAGATTCAGGAACAGACCCGGCAGGATGTGACAGTCGATCTCTCGGAGGAGGGGGCAGAGCTACTCTAGTCGTCGTCAGTCGCGCGAACCTCGCCGCCGGACTGGCGTTCTTCCTCGAGCTGGCGCTCCCAGCGGATCCGGATCACGTTCCCGTACATCGACAGCACCAGGCCGACGCCGAGGACGAGGATGCCGACGTTGATCCCGATGGTCAACAGGAGGTCCGTCGGGCCGCCGCCGACCGCGAGTTCGCGGGGCACCGGGTACCCCTCGTCGAAGATACTCGCGATCAGCACCGACACGATCCCGATGACAGTCATCGCGCCGAAGAGGGACGAGATCTTGCCCCACGACTGTGACAGGGTGAGCCGTTCGATGCCGGTGGTCTCGGGGTCGTCCTCGCCGTGGTGTTCTGGCACCAGCTTCCGCGGGATCCAGGCCTTCGTCTCGAGCGGGTAGAAGGCCGGGTGCATCCCGTGCTCGAAGATGTGGAACATGACCCCCATCAGCATGATGACGCCGAGCAGTCCGTGGAAGGTCACGAAGGCCATCGCGGCGCCCCTGGTCTGGAGCAGCCCTGCGAGAGCGGTGTCGCTCCAGATGAGCAGCCCCGAACCCGTCAGCAGGACGAGTTCGACCGTGAAGATCGCCACGACGCCCTTGCCGACGTACGACAGGAGTGGCACCTCGTCGGCCTTGTAGCCGCCGAACTGCCGGGCGCTGGGGTGGCGCTCGTCGACGCGGCCGAGTACGAACTGGATGTCCTGGATGAACGCCTCGATGTCGGCCCGGCGGGGGAATATCTCCTTGAAGTTGCTGCGGCCGGTCGGCGAGATGACCTGGAGCACGAGCCAGAAGACGGTGAGTGCGATGAGGCCCATGCCCGCGACGCGGTGGACCGCCGAAACCCCCGCGGCGCCGCCCATCAGCTCCATCAGCCACCAGAGTTCGTCGTTGAACATGATGGCGTACCCGCTGAAAAACAGCAGAAACACGTCGAGGCCCAAAAGCGAGTGGAACAGCGTGGTCACGCGGGTGAACTTCCCGTGATCGAGATTCGTCATTGGTCGTCACCGCCCTTGGGGGTGCCGCCGTCTGCCGCGACGCCCTCTGCTATCCCCTCGTCGGGCCCGCGCATCATCCCGGCAAGCCGGCGGAACGCCGCCCAGTGGATGAACATCAGAATGAGGATTAACACGCCCATGAGTACGTCTGCTGCGTGGACCAGCGCGATGAGGAAGTCGAGTGCGGGGATCGTGTTCGCCGCGACCCAGTCCGATCCGACGCCGCCACCCGAGACGGTCGGCGAGACGCGGTACAGCGACTCGACGGCGATGGTAAAGCCCGACACCCACCACACCGAAAGTACCGCGACGGCGACGCCGACGACAGCGCTGACCGCGACCTGCCACCGGGCGTAGCCGCTGACCTCGGGCAACTCCTCCTCGACCGTCATGCGAGCTCACCGGCGTCATCGCCGAAGATGATGTCCATGGCCACGTCGTTGAAGAAGGTCCCGCTACCCCTGCGGTCGAGTTCCTCGCCGATCTCGTCGGGAGTGCCGACAATAATCGCGTCGGTCGCACACTCCTCTGCACACGCCGGCCCCTTGCCGACGTCCTGGCGCTCCTCGCACATCGTACACTTGTCCATCGTCCCGCCGCTGCCGGAGATGCCCGCGACGCCCGAGTCCGCATCGGGGAACTGCGGCGCGCCGAAGGGACACGCCGACAGGCAGTACTGACAGCCGATACAGAGGTCGTCGCGGACGTCGACGAACCCGTCGTCCTTTTTGATCAGCGAATCGGTCGGACACACCGAGACGCAGGGCGCGTTCTCGCAGTGGTAACACTGCATCGGGACCGACGTCTCGCCCGGGCTGTCGCCGCTCTGGAGCGTCTGTGTCCGGTCCATCGCCGCGGCGGCCTCCTGGCCCTCGAGCATCGTCGCGATGCTGATCCGCTGTTCGTTGCGCGGGACGTCCCACGTGCGATTGCAGGCGACGACACAGGAGCCACAGTCGATACAGGCCTCGACGTCCGGGAAGATGCGGGCATCTTCGCCCACGCTCCGAACGCCATCGCGCATGATCTCCGTTTCCTGAGTGTGTGATGACATTGTCTGACCTCCTCACTGGGTTGTGGTGTTCCGGCGGACGTCGAAGTCCTTCTGTGCCCCGACGTTGTTTCTGTCCTGTGGGAACTCGATGTCCGTCTGCAGGTTGAGCTCCCCGTAGGTGGGGTTGCTCTCCATGTTGAGGCCCTCGATGACCTCCTCAGTCGCCGGCTGTACGGAGACCATTGCGGCCTTCGTCTCCTGCATCTGCGTCTCGACGTCGTAGCCCCGGGAGGTGATGCTGTTCACCGAGTCGCCGACGGCGATCGGCGCGTGCCCGTCGGGATACTTCTCCTCCAGGTTCTCGCCCTGGAAGACGCCACCCCAGTGGAATGGTAAGAAGACTTCCTGATCGCTTGGCCGGTCGGACACCCGTGCTTTGACCAGCACCGATCCGCGGTCTGTCGTCGAGATGACCACGAGATCGCCGCCGTCGATGCCGAGATCGGACGCCATGTTGGGCGTCATCTCGGCGTACATGTGGGGCTGAAGGTCCGCGGTGTAGATGTTGTTCCGCGTCTCGCTGCCGCCACCCTGATGTTCGACCTGGCGACCGGTGGTCAGGATGGTGTCGAGCGAGCCGATCGCGGAGTCCTCCGGTGTGTCGGCGATCCGTCCCATCGCAGTCTGCTGTTCCTGGCGGTTGTTCTGGTCGAGCCGGTAGAAGTTGTGCTGCTGGCCGTTGGCCGGCCACTCCTCGACGAGATCCTCCCGCGGGCTCTCGAGGGGCTCGCGGTGGACCGGCACCGTATCGAGGAAGCTCCAGACTACCGCTCTGGCCCGCCCCCGTCCGGTCGGTGCGTCGGGCTGGGCGTTGTCGTACTCGGCGTACGTTCCTGCGTCGATTCCCTGGTCGGCGATGTGGGACGTGAACGACCGGTGCGGGTCGTAGCTGTCGGGACGGGTGGTGAACTGATCGTAGATCTGTCCCTTCTCAGTCGGCCCGTAGATATCGGTGTCCGTGTCCGGATCCATCGCGTCCCCGGCGTCGGCGATCGAGACCGTCGGATCGAGCGCGTACTGCTGTGGGACGGTCAGCTCGTCTGACTTGGCGCGCTGGTCCGGGTCGACGACGCTTTCGGGGAGTGTCGTCTTCCAGCCCGGATACTCGGGGATGCCGATGACCTCCGTAATCTGGTCGGAGCCCGGCAGCTCCGCGTTGACCTCTCGGAGCCAGTCTGGCTCGTAGGTGTCACGAATGAGGCTCAGCCCCTCCTCGCCGTGCTGGTCGTAGGTCTCCTGGAGCGGATAATCGTCGCCGGCCCAGTCGTCGGGATGTGGCGCCGTCGGGCCCCACCGGGTGCGGAAGTCCTGGCCGCCGTCGCGGGGATCGAGGTCGTCGTTCCAGATGATCGGCGTTCCGGGGTGGCCCTCGCCCCAGCACGGCCAGGGCAGCATCCAGTAGTCGCCGGCGAAGTCCTTGTCGATGTCCTCGGGCGCCCGCAACGTGTCCTGGTCGAAGTACTCCTCGTTGTCGAGGTGTTGCTGGATACGCTCGGGCGTCTGTCGGTAGCCGATGGTGTTGGTTCCGAGATTGAACTCCCGGATGACGTCCTCGTAGGAGGACTTGCCGTTGTGAATCTCCGTGCCCGATCCCCAGTCGAAGTGCTCGCCGAACCCGAGTTCGTCGGCGAGTTCCTGCATGATCTGCAGATCCGGCCTGGACTGGTGTCGGGGCGACGCGACCGGCTCGGACCACTGGGTTGCGCGATGGGAGTTCGTCAGTGACCGATAGTGTTCGTACTGGCTCGCTGCTGGTAACAGCAGGACCGGCGGCCCCTCATCGAAGTCCGGCATCACGCTCGCCACGGTGGGGAAGAGGTCGATGACCACGAGCAAGTCGAGGTTCTCCATCCCCTCTTTCATCTTCCGCATCTCGCTGATGGAGTTCGCGGAGTGCCCCCAGAAGACCGCGATCTTCACCTGCTCTGGCTGATAGATCGGCGTCTCCTGGAGCCGGTCCTCCTGGTCGAGTGCACCCTCGAACCATCGGGCAACCGTCAGCCCGTTCTGGAACATCATCGAGTTCTCGGCCGGCATCGAGGTGTCGATCTGATCCGCGCTCTCGTAGTCCGGGTGCTGGCGGACGTACTTGTCCTCCGGCATCTGCTCGAACTTGTCGTACATCTCCTCGAAGGACGTTCCGCCGCTGACGTACGGGCTGTGGTCCCAGACGTCAGCCCACCACGCCCAGCCACCTGGCGTGAGCCCGTAGTAGCCCGGCAGGATGTGGCTGGCCACCGCAAGATCGGTCGCGCCCTGGACGTTGGCGTGGCCCCGCATGACCTGCAGGCCGCCCCCGCTCCGGGCCGAACTCCCCGAGGCCAGGCTCGTGACCGCGTACGACCGGATGTTCTGTGTGCCGTTGTTGTGCTGGGTTGCCCCCATCGCCCACTCGATCTGGACGTGGGGTCTGTTCTCGATTATGAGATCGCCGAGTTCCTCCAAGTCTTCCCGATCGATCCAGGTGATGTCGGCGACGGTATCGAGGTCGTACTCGTCGAGTTTGGCCTCGACGTCCGGCCAGCCCATGACGCGCTCGTCCAGCATATTCATCCCGTCCTCGTCGTCGCCGCCCATGGCGAGTTCGCCCTGGTCGCGCAGGTACTTCATCAGCCCCATCATGAGGGCCACGTCTGTGCCGGGGCGCAGCCGGTAGAATTGATCGGCGTGGGCCGACGTCTTCGTGTAGCGCGGGTCGACGTTGACGATCGTGCCGCCGCGTCGCTGACCCTCGAGGATGTGTTGCATCGCCACCGGGTGGGCCTCGGCGGGGTTTTGCCCGATGATGATGTTGAGATCGAAGTTGCGGTAGTCGTTGATCGGCTGGGTCATCGCCCCGTAGCCCCAGGTGTTTGCCAGCCCCGCAACCGTCGTCGAGTGGCAGATACGCGCCTGGTGGTCGATGTTGTTCGTCCCCATGAAGGCCGCGAGCTTCCTGATCGCGTATGACTCCTCGTTGGAGTGGTGGGCGCTCCCGAGGATCATGACGCTCTCGCGGCTGAGGTTCACGTCCTCCTGGGGGATGTCAGGCGCGGCCGCCTCGTCGTGGTCGGGCCACAGCGCCTTGATGTCGTCGCCGAGGCGCTGGTAAGCGGAGTCCCACGAGAGCGTGCGCCACTCGCCGTCCTCCATGATCATCGGGCGCTTGACCCGCTTTTCGGAGTGTTCGGTCTCCAGAATCGCCGCTCCCTTCGAACACAGCGAGCCCGCGTTGATCGGGTGTTCGTCCCACGATTCCATGCCGACGAAAGCGTCCCCTTCACGCTCGCCGCGAAAGCCACAGCCGACCGAACAGTAGTTACAGATCGTCTTGCTCATCTCCGTGGGATCAGCCGTCGCGCCACCCGCATCGGCCTCGTCACCGTTGAGCGCGTGCCCTGCGCCGCTAGCACCGAGGGCTACGGCACCTGCCAGCGCGCTTGCTTTCATGAACGACCGCCGATCGAGATCCAGTGAGACTGGATCGGGTTGAGTACTCATAGTGTCTTGGTCTCCTGTGGTGTCTTTGTCCGGGTCGACGTTGGAGTGTGTGTGGATGTCATGCGCGCTATGGGGGAACGATGAACGTCGAATATAATAAACGTTTGGCAAAAGTTGTCATGAAAACGAATATTTTTATCTTGCCAATATACATTGTTTTCAGCACACATTTATACCAGACTGGCAGTAATATTTTCTATTTTTACGAACTTTTGTTTTGTATTGGTTCAATCTGGTGCCAGTCAGTACCGATCGCCCCGCAAGTCATATGGTCGTGCCAGTGTATGCCGGGGTTATGAACGTCGGCGCGTTCGTGTGTTCCTGTGGCGGAACGTGCGACATCGACCTCGAGACAGTGCGAGACGGCGTAGAGAACGTCGACGTGGTCGCCAGCTCGGAGCTGCTCTGTCAGGACGGGATCGGGGCCATGTCCCAGGTGATCGACGAGTACGACCTCGATCACCTGATCGCCACGACGCCCGAGTCGTCGTGTCAGCGCCGTATCCGCGGACTCGCAGACGAACACGGTCTCCACCCCGAGGCCACGTTCTTCGTCGACCACCGCGAGACCGCCTCGTGGGTCCACGAGCCGGATGCGGCGACCGACAAGACCGCCCGCCTGATAAATGCGACCGCCGCGGGCATGGAGGAGGAAGCAATCGAACGGACGGTCTCGCACGAGGCGGGCGACCGGGTGGCGGTGATCGGCAATCCGGAGACCGCAGCGGATCTCGCCGACACGGCGGAGGTCACGCTCGTCGCCGACGGGCACGACTTCGCGGACGCCGAGGAACTCGGTGGGGTGTCACTGGAGCGCGGGCGCGTGACCGGGATCGAGGGCTCGTACGGCGAGTTCGAGATTTCCCTGGAGGCACGGGTGACCGACGACTGCATCGACTGTCTGGACTGCGTCCGCGAGGGCCCCGACGGGAAGGTGACCGAGTTCCCCGTCGACGTCGGCCCCGACGCGCCCGACGGCGACTGGGTCGACGTCTGTCCGACCGACGCCATCGACCTGGACGGGGTCGAGCGGACAATCGAAGTCGACCAGGTCATCCACCCGGCTGGGGAGTCGACCGCCCGCGGCGGCGAAGTGGGGTACTACACCGGGCCAGTCGATGCGGGGACGATTGCCGCTGTCCAGTCCCGGCTGGGCGGCATCGAGCAGCCGCAGTTCCTCGACCTGGAGATGGACGTCTGTGCCGCCGGGGAGTCCAGCCAGCAGGGGTGTACCGCGTGCGTCGACGCCTGTCCCCACGAGGCGGTCGACCGCCCCGCAATCGACGAAGTGGCGTTCGACCAGATCGCCTGCCAGAACTGCGGGGCCTGTACCAGCGCGTGTCCGACCGGCGCGACGTCGCTGCGGGAGCCGTCGAACGAACGCATCGCCCGCGAGGTCGAGGCACTCCTGGAGGGCGAGGACGGCGGCTGGCTCTCCTGGGGCGGGTCGGCGGGCATCGAGACGCAGGTGATCGCGTTCGTCTGCTCCGAGCGCGCCGTCGAGCGTCTGCGTGCCTACGGCCGTGAGGCCGCTCGCGGCTCGGAGATCGTCTACCCGCCGATCCTCCCGGTACGAGTCAACTGCACCGACACGGTCGGCGAGGCACACGTCATGCACGCGCTGGCCGCAGGCGCCGACGGCGTCGCGGTCGTCGGCTGTGGCGGGTCGTGTCTCCACTCGGGCCCGGACCCCAAGGCCGACCTCGTCGACCGGCTCAACCGTGCGACGCGCGACCTGGGTCTGGGCGAGCGGGTCGGCTTCTTCGCGCCCGAACGGGACGCCCCGGGTTCCTTCGTCGAAGATCTCTCGATGTTCATCGAGGCGACGCTCGACCCGACGCCGGTGCCAGCCGGCGAATACGAGGCGTCCGGCCGGCTCGAAGGGGTGGACCAGCCAAACCCCGACTTCAACAGCCACGCCTGGACACTCGAGAGCGTCCGTGCCATCCTCGACCACGTCACGCCCGAGCGCGAGACGATCCGCGGGCTGGCAGACTTCGGCGTGATGAGTGTCGACGACTCGTGTGTCCTCACGCCGACCTGCGCGAACCTCTGTCCGACTGACGCCATCCGACGCTCCGACGAGGCCGAACTCCAGTTCAGCCACGAACGGTGTGTCAACTGCGGGCTCTGCGAGGAGGGTTGCCCCGAGTCCGCGATCACGATGTCGGACGGGCTCGACCTCTCCCTGCTCCCGGAGAACCGCGACGGCGAGTCGTGGATCACCGTCCACGAGGACGAGATGCTCGAGTGTGTCCGGTGCGGGAAGCCCTTTACCAGCACCGGCTCGGCCGAGAAGATCGAAGCGGAGGTCGGCGGCCTCGTGGAGGGGATCGCCCCGGATTCGGAACACAGCGTCTTCGAGTACTGTGGCGACTGTCGGAGCCGGCTCCTGTTCAACCAGGGTGAGAAGCGATGAACGACGAGGAGGTCTACGAGGCCCGCCTCGAACTGATCGACTTCGGAATCGCGGCCTTCTGGGACGTGCCCGAAGCGGACTTTCTCGAGGGGCTTTTGAGCGGCGAGGCGATGGTTCCCGAGGAGTCGGTCAACGCGCCGATGGACGAGGGGTTCGAGATGCTCGAGGCGTGGATCGACGAGAACCGCGGCCGCCCCGTCGAGGAGGTCCGAGAGGAACTGAACACGGAGTACACGCGGCTGTTCATCGGGCCGCGGCCACCCGTGTTGCCCCACGAATCCCACTACCGGGAGGACACCGACTTCCTCGGGGAGGGGCTCGCGGCGGTCACCGAAAGCTACCGCGGGGCCGGGTGGGAACCCCCCGAAGACTACGAGGAGGAAGACGACTTCATTGCGGTCGAACTGGCCTTTCTCCGCCACCTCGTCGACCGCCAGCGGGCGGGCCACGCGGAGGCCTTTGCCTTCGAGCGTGTCTTCATCGAGGAGCACATGAGCGAGTGGGTCGACGCCTTCCTCGAGAGCGTGCGTGACCACGCCGATCCCGGGCTCTTCCTCGCCGCAGCGCTCGTCGTTCGGGGCCTCGTCCAGTTCGAAGACGAGATTGTCGCCCAGATCGCCTAGCGCGACCGGACGATCAGTACAGCACCGCTAACGACCAGTGCCGCGAGCAGGGCGACCGTGACCGGCGCGGCGGCCGCCGTCACGCGCTCCATGAAAAAAAACGACCGCCAGGTGTTGACATACCGCGCCCAGAGTCCGACGGCCCCGACCCCCGCCACCAGCAGGGCGAGCGTCACCGCGGTCCCGACCGTCGCCAGCCCGATCGGATTCGCGTCACGGAGCTTACGCATCGTCGACCACCCGCCGACCGATCACGAGTATCACGAAAAGCGGTACCAGCACGATCAGGAGACGGCTGACGAACAGGCCGACGTAGCTGATCGTGGACTGCAGGTGGATGGCCCAGTGCCAGGTTCCCTTGATTTCGGCGATGATGGCGATAGTTCCGACCGTGAGCAGCGAGAGGGCGAGCAGACTGACGAGGGCGTAGACGGCGATCCGGATGTAGCCGAGCAGGCGGCTCCCGTCCAGCCAGGTCTCGGTTGATTGCTCTGTCGCCATCAGTTGTTCCCTGCCCACTCGTGTCGGTAGATGTCGTAGCCGATGACCAGCAGGACGACGGCGCCGACGCCGAGAACAGCAATTCCGGCTTCGAGAGACAGGGCGGGGGTCACCCCCGTGTGGAGTGCAGGGTTCGACATGCCTTGCTACTACGCAGGCACAGGACAATCAAAATCTTTGTGTTCGGTTGTCACACGCCTCACAGCCGGGCCACCCCGACGACTTTTTATTCGGGTAAGCCCTGAACGGGTGATAACTGATGGCATCACGCCGTGGACTGTTACAGCGGCTGGCGGCGCTGTCGGGAGCGGCGGGGCTGGCGGGGTGTTCGGGGCTGCTGGGGCGACAGACTACCGCGCCGGTCGCTGACCTCCAGCCGAACCCCCTCGCGGACGAACTCCCGGACCGACAGCACGCCTGGGACGACACACTCCCGACCGACGCCGACGGGAACCACCTGGCACCCCGTCACTACCGGGTTCTCCTGCTCGATTTGGACGAGGACCCGACCGAGGCGGCCGCGGCGACGGTCGAGCGCGCGATGCGAACCCTCGAGTCGGCCTACGACTACGGCCCGGACGGGCTGTTGCACATGCTCGCCTGGGGGACGACCTACTTCGACCGCCTCGGGTCACTCGACAGCTCGCCGATCCGCCGGCCGAAGGTCCTCTCGCGCACCGACAACCCCGACCTGCGGTCGTACGACGCGGCGCTCGTGCTTGCCACCAACGTTCCCTCGCACCTCTCGGCCGCCGACGGAGCCATGTTCGGCACCCGGTCGTCCCTGAAGGGGGTGACCGTCGACGAAACGCTGGGGGAGGTGTTCTCTGTTACCAGACGCAAGACCGGCTTTCTCGGCGAGGGGTTGCCTGCGGAACACGCGGCTGTCGAAGGTGTCCCGTCGGATGTCTCCGGGGACGCGCCGATGTTCACCGGCTTCTTCTCGGGCCGCGCTCGCACGCAGGCCGGCGAGGGCCGCATCACTATCTCCGACGGCCCCCACGCCGGCGGGACGACCATGCACCTCTCGCATCTGACCGAGTCGCTCGGCACCTGGTGGAACATGGCCACGGAGGATCGCGTGGCGCGGATGTTCTCCTCCGAATTTTCGCCCGAAGACGTGGCCGAACTGGGCCAGTCGATGCCGTTCGCGGACGCCGTCAGAGAACACGCCAGCGACGGCGACGTCGGTCACTGGGAGAAGGTGCGCCGCGCCCGCGAGGACGGCAAGCCGCTCCTGCTCCGCCGTGACTTCAACACGACCGACGGCAGGCAGGCCGGCGTTCACTTCCTCTCGCTGCAACGGCAGCTAGAGGATTTCGAGAAGACTCGCGACGCGATGAACGGGTGGTGGCTCCGCGAGGAGCATTCGGACCTGAAAGACCGTGCGAACAACGGCATCCTCGAGTTCATCACCGTCGTCTCGCGGGCCAACTTCTACGTGCCGCCCAGAAGCGAACGCGTGTTTCCCGACGGGTGAACTGCCCGCTATTCCTCTTCGGCGTCCGCCGACCCGCAGTTGATGTCGTCGGAATGGACCCCGTGGTCGTAGACGTTGAACCCCTTGTACGTGTCGGCGTCTTCCGGTTCCCAGTTCATCACCTTGTGGTGTGACATAGTATGACGGGGACAATGGTCGGAACCCAAATTAAACTTGCGTCCGTGGCACCCCCGAGAGGGGGTCTCGCCGCGACAGTTTTAGGTCGTCGACGTCACAACAGGTGTGCAATGCCAACACACGCCCCGGCGCCCATCCGGGACGAAGAACCAGCCATCGACCAGCCACTATGACCGAGGAGATCGATCTCGACGAACTCGACGTCGAACAGGACGACGAACCACAACCCAACCCCGGCGACTGGTTCTGGCGTGGCGGCGGCGATCCCACGGAAGAACCGGAGTTCGAGGGGCCGGGAACCAGCGGCGAAGATGAGGAGGGGGGCGAGGATGGCAGCCCTGGAAGGGTGCCCCACGTCCCGCGCGAGAACAAGGACAAGCCGGTCGGCATCCCCGTCGAGGGTGGCGGGGCCGGCGCGACGTCGGCCGCGGACGGCGCCGACGAGCCGCCCGATCACAGCGACAGCGGGACGGACGCGGAGGCGAGTGGGCCCCACGGCGGCGGCATCGACGACATGACGATGGCAATAACCTACGAGGCGATGAAGCAACTCGAGGATCCACGCCTCGTCATGGGCGACGCGAAGGCGTGGGCCGACTGGGTTGGCATCGTCGGCGACATCGAGGCCTTCGTCATCAACAAGTTCCAGCGCGACCACCAGATCGACGTGGACTTCTTCAACGGCTCCGGGGAGGGCCCCGCCGAACGCCTCGCCGGTGTCGACCGGAAGTCGATGTTCTACGCCGAGCGGATGGTCCTGGTCGGCCTCCCGGACGAGGAGTGGATGGCCGAGGCCGCCGACTGGGAGTTCGTCCCGCTGTCGGAAGCCGCCGAGAAGGCCGACTGGAACTGGGCCGACGAGGGGGCGGGGTGACCTGGACCGACGGGTCGTACCGGAGGTCGCCCCTACATTTAAGAAGAGCGAGGGCATCGTGATACGTGAGGTACGATACCAATGAGCTCACGAACCGCACTGAAGCAGTCCAAGATACTCACGTTCGCCGTCCTCGCCGCCTTCGTGTGGCTCCTCTTCGGGCTGTTGCGTGTCGCCACGGCGTTCAACTGGTACGAGTTTAGCGGCGCAGCCGACTTCCTCGGTCGAAACGCTGTCGGCGGAATCGTGGGCGTCCTCGTCCTCGTCGTCCTGCTCAGCGTCCTCGTCGTCCTGTACTCCGAACTCTCGTCGGCTGACCCAACACCCGATACGTGGCCACCGTCGGAGTGAGATGACCTACTACAGCTGCGAGGACTGCGGTGAGATGATCAGCCTGTCGACGCTCGAGGAGGAGCCGCGACGCGAGTACTGCCCGGTGTGTGAGGAGACGACCATCTGGACACTGGAGTTCGAGAGCGACGAGGGGGTGACCTTCTGATGGTTACCTTCGAGGTCGACGACCGCTTCTACGGGGCGGCCGAGGAGTGGGCCGATCGGCGGATGCAGGACACCGAGGAGGCCCTCGCGACGAAGACCGAGCAGTCACTCATGGAGATCGAACATCTGATCTCCGAGACCCACGCCGTCGAACTGGACTTCGAGGTGGACGGCCGAGAGGTCAGCTACGACCCGACGCCGGAGCTGTCGGCGTTTCTGGCCAGACAGGCGGAGGGCACCGATCTCGAGGAGGGGGACGTGCTGAAGATGCACGTCGACCTGTTCGCCAACGCCTTCCTCGACGAGATCAAGGACGATCAGCGCCCGGCCGACGCCCCGCCGGAGTAGCTTTCTTCTGATCTGGACCACCGGACGGAGTTACCGGGTCCCGGGTACGACGTCGACCAGCGGATCCTCCGCACGCATCTCCGCAAGGACGACCTGCGGGACGTCGGCTCGCTCGTGGATCTTTGCCGCTATCTTTCGGGCGGTCACTTCGAGGGCCGCATCGTCGACCATGTTGACGAGTGGCACCGCCGTTGCGCCGTCCGGGACGCCCTTCAGTCCGCCGCGCTCGCTCGCCAGCACGGCCGCGACGTCGGCCGGCCGGATCTTTTCGCCCGGCTGGCGGCCCGTCAGAGCACTCACGCGGTCGACGCGGTGAACCCGCTCGTCTGTGAGACGGTGGCCAACAGCGCGGGCGCCCGCGATGGGGACGACGGTCGCGGCACGGGACGGGATCCGTGGCTCGCGATCGCTGGGTGCCTTGAACTGGCGCATCCGTGCGCCGTCGGCTTTCACCAGGACGGGCCCCCCGACGTCGGCGAGTTCGTCGACGGTCTCGGGGTCGTACCCGCGGTAGCGGTCGTTGCGTTCGCGCTCCGGGACGACCCCGATCGGCCACGACTCGGCCTCCGCCACGGTAGCGACCGGCTCGTCGGTGACGAACACGTCCTCGACCCACGAGTCGAAGATCGGAATCCGGACGGTCGCGGTCACGACGGCGCGGTCGAGACGCGGGGCCAGCGTCGCCAT
Source organism: Haloarculaceae archaeon (assembly GCA_036626435.1). Classification (GTDB taxonomy): domain Archaea; phylum Halobacteriota; class Halobacteria; order Halobacteriales; family Haloarculaceae; genus SW-9-67-25. Next base: position 24,229 of record JAZKRS010000025.1, read on the forward strand.
CGACGTCTTCTTTCCGCCGGCACCGACGAAACACGTGATCCCGTCCGTCGCGTCGAGCGCTTCGGCGATATCCATGAGAGAACTGGAGTGGTGCACCCCGTAAAACGATACGGGACTGTCAGCACAGAAATATTGGCTTGCAATCATATAAAATAGAATCCATTGACCTAAATCATTAAGTAGTTGTCCCGGATAACACAAACCATGTCACTAGGAGGCTTCCAAGATCACGTCGCACGCATCGACCTCGGCAACGGAGCGGTGAACTACGAGGGACTCGACGAGGAAGATGCGAAAAAGTACATCGGCGCGCGTGGGCTCGGCGTGAAGTACGTCTTCGATCAGGGAGCGGACGTCGACCCGCTCGGGCCGGACAACCTGCTCGCGTTCATGAACGGGCCGCTGACGGGCACACAGGTGACGATGAGCGGCCGGATCGCGATCTGTACGAAGTCGCCGCTGACGGACACCGTGACGGATTCCCACCACGGCGGCTGGAGCGGCGCCCGCCTGAAGTGGGCCGGCTTCGACGGCCTCCTGTTCGAGGGCCAGGCCGACGAACCGGTGTACGCCTACGTCGAGGACGGCGAGGTCGAACTCCGCGATGCCTCTCACCTGTGGGGCAAAGGCGTCCACGACACCGTCGATGCGATCGAAGACGAAATCGACGGCGAGTACGGAAAGAACCTCTCTGTGATGACCATCGGCTCGGCCGGCGAGAACGAGGTCCGATACGCCTGCATCGTCAACGAGGACGACCGCGCCTCCGGGCGTGGCGGCACCGGCTGCGTGATGGGCAACAAGAACGTCAAGGCCGTCGTCGTCAAGTCCTCGACGGACATGCCACAGCCGGCCGACCAGGAGACGTTCCAGGAGGGGCACAAGCAGGCGATGCAGCTCATCATGGAGTCCGACGTCACCGGCCCCAACGAGGGCGGGCTCTCGGTGTACGGGACGAACGTCCTGATGAACGTCTCCGAGGAGATGGACGGCCTGCCGACCAAGAATGGGGTTTACACCTCGACGGAGTCGTACTCCGACGCCGAGGGTGACGGCGAGCGGATCCTCGACGCCGAGAAGGTTTCCGGTGAGAACGTCCGGGAGAACATCCTGGCCGACGAGCCGACCTGTCACTCCTGTCCGGTCGCCTGCAAGAAGGAAGTCGAGGTCCAGACGATGCACAAGGGCGAGGAGATGAACGTCCGGATGGAGTCCTTCGAGTACGAGTCCGCCTGGGCGCTGGGGCCGAACTCCGCGAACGACGACCGCGACAAGGTCGCCGTGATGATCGACCGGTGTAACGACGTGGGCGTCGACACCATCGAGATGGGCAACATCATGGCCCAGGCGATGGAGCTGACCGAGGAAGGCGAACTCGACGCCCTCGAGGGGAGCCTCGACTGGGGCGACGCCGACGAGATGATCGACATGATCGAGACGGTCGGCCGCCGCGAGACCGAACTCGCAGACCACATGGCCGAGGGCCAGGAACACATGGCCGAGGAGTTCGGCGACCTCGAGACGAACGTCCTCACGGTCAAGAATCAGTCGATCCCGGCCTACGACCCGCGGGCCCTGAAGGGCATGGCAATTGGCTACGCCACCTCGAACCGCGGGGCCTGCCACCTGCGGGGGTACACGCCGGCCGCCGAGATCCTCGGCATCCCGGAGAAGGTCGACCCCGAGGAGTGGGAGGGCAAGGGTGAGCTGTGTGCCACCTTCCAGGACCTCCACGCGATCAGCGACTCCTTCGACATCTGCAAGTTCAACGCCTTCGCGGAAGGCATCGAGGAGTACGTCCTCCAGTACAACGGGATGACGGGCCTCGACGTGTCCGAGGAGGACCTGATGGAGGCTGGCGAGCGTGTCTACAACCTGGAACGGTACTACAACAACCTCGCCGGGTTCGACGGCGACGACGACAGCCTGCCCGCCCGGTTCGTCGAGGGAAGCGAGCACGCAATCCCCGGACAGGGGGCCGCGGAGGGCGAACTCGCCGAGCTCGCGGAGATGAAAGAGGAGTACTACGACGTGCGCGGCTGGGTCGACGGCGTCGTGCCCGACGAGAAGCTCGACGACCTCGGCATCGAGGTCGGCCCCGGCACCGGCGTCTCCAGCGAGGGCGGCGCGGCACCGGCTGACGACTGATCCCGTAGCCGAATATCACCGAGAACGTTTTATGACGACAGGAGAGGATGACGAGGAGGTCACGTCGCGGATAGAGTCGCGGCTGATGAGCCACGGCGTCTACGTCGACGAGGTGGCCGAGGAGGGGGACGGGTACCGGCTCACCTACGAGTCTGTCGCCGCGGACGGTGCGGGAGCCGTTCCACACCGGGAGGTCGGCCGCGTCATCAACGTCTTCCGGGACCTCCACGACGACGACTGGGAGGGGGCGGATATCGAGGCCACGGTTACCAACCTCGAGGGGGTCGAACTCGGCGAGTGGCACGTCGACCAGGAATGGATTGCCGCGCTCCACGGCGGCGACCTCTCGGAGGTGGAGTTTTCACAGCGCGTCATCGAGACGGTCGAGACGCCGGGGCCCGGATAGCGACGACGGTCCGGATCTCGAGTGCCGACTCGAACTCCTCGATCCTGTCGAGACGCCGGCCGTCCCGCTGGAACTGCGCCTCGTGGCTCCGCCTGACTGCGTCCGTCTCGCGGGCGTCGAAGCCGAGATCCGAACCGATCCGATCCCAGTGTTCCGGCTCAGTCAGGTAGTACCGGGTCCCGCCGACGCCGTCGATTCGCTCGAAGCTCTGGTCGTAGCTCTCGCGGCACTCGCGCAGATGGCCCTCGACGCGTTCGACAAGCTCCGACAGCCGGGCGAGGGTGACACTCGCCTTCGCGCTCGCGAGTAACACGATCTGCCCCTCGATGGCGCGGCCTCCGGACATGGACTCAGCCACCAGCGCGGATCGCCTTCTGTGAGAACGCCTCGACGAGGTCCTCGAGCGTGTTTGGATCACCCTCGAACCTGACGGTGACCTCGCTGAGAGTCAGGCTGACACCGATTTCCACTGTCTCGGCGTCGACGGACGCCTCCCAGCCGTCGCCCGCGACCGTCGACTCGTCGACAACCTCGCCGCCGAGGCTCTCGAAGTACCCAAGCGCGGCTCTCCGCGAGATGCCCCGGTAGGTCCGTTCCCGCGTTTCGGTCTCCGTCATCTACTCGAACCTGATCCCGTCCTCGACGATGCGTGCGTTTCGCTCGCGGCTGAGACGGTTGGCCAGGTCGTCGTGGTCGTAGATCTGCTGGATGACCGCCGCGTGCAGGTCGCGCCAGGCCATCGCGTAGATCGGCGACTGCCCCCACGCCCGCAACTCGACGACGAACTCGTCGTAGGCCTCCCAGCGGTCCTCGAAGAACTCGATCAAATCGAGGACGGCGCCGATCGCCTCCTCTTCGTCGTCCGCCGAGAGCGCTTCGTTGACGTCGGCCTCCCATCCCACGACGGCCTTCTTCATGTCCTGTTCGACACTCTTGCTGTCGGCGGGCAGCGAATTCACGATCGACTCCGGAATGAGGAGTTCGAGTTCGTCCATACCCACAATGAGCGCCTGCGGTCACTAAAGCCACCGGAATTAGTGGACGAACATGTTCGGGTCAAAGCTTTCGTTTCCCGGAGTCGAACGAGGAGGAGTGCAACAGACAGAGTCCTCACAGGAGACCGGGGGTGATCTGGCGACGACGACAGTCGAGATCCGGTGTACGGGACACGTCCGGATGGAGATCGGCGAGCCGCGCTTCGAGTTCGAGTTCGAGGGAGAAACGCTGCGGGACTTCCTCACAGCGTTGTTCGAGGAGTACGACGTCGGCGAGATGCTGATTGCCGAAACCGAAGCCGAGGCGACCACCCGGGGATGGGCTCCGGAGATGGACGAGTTACCGGGTACGAACTACGCGAAGAACCCGGAAGGCGAACAGACCCGGCGATACGCCCGCGTCACGGTCAACGGGACGTTCAACGAACACCTCGACGGACTCGACACGGAACTCGAGGGCGGCGACCAGGTCGCGTTGATGTATCCGTTCATCTACTGCTGTTGATACTGTCGCCCGGCACGCGAGCGCTACCCGCCAGCGACCGGCGGGAAGAGGCTGACCGTGTTGTCGGTTTCCAGCTCGGTTTCCAGGCCGTCGATGTGCGTGATGTCCCGCCCCTCCTTCAGAACCGAGACGAACTCGCGGAGGTTCCCTTCGTCGTCGAACAGATCCATCTCGGGGTATTCCTCGGAGAGCGACCGGAGAACGTCACCGATAGTCGCGTCGTCGTCGTACTCGCGAGTGAACGTCTTCTGTCCGGCTGTCTGTCTGAAGGTCGCAAACGTCCGGAACTCGATCTCCATATCACAGCCTATCGGGCTGGTCGTATAAACCAGTACGGAACGACTCGGGCGGCGTGCCCGCTGGCCGTCACTCCGTTTCGGCCCCGGAGCGGCGGATCGCCTCGGTGAGTTGGTTTATCACCCTGTCTGTGGCACGAGTATCGGAGTCGCTCCCGCGGGAGGGCGCGTCCCCGGAGACCTGTGATTCTCCGTCGTTGCTCGCTGCCCCCTCGATCCGGGGGGCCGGCGCCGGCCCGTTCGTCACCATCTCCGGCGGAGCCTCCTGCTCGGGATCCCGCGAACCCTCCTGTCGCGCTCCGGATTCGTCGTCCGGCTGATACTGACGGCTATAACTTCGTGAAGATATTCGACCCCACGGGGGGTCGAAATTGTTCACGGGCTTATAGCCGTCAGTATGAGTGTCGTTCTCGCCCGCGATCTCCCGCAGGGACGCGAGTGTCTCCGCAACCCCAGTGAGGTGGGCGAAGATTTCGCGCTGTTCGCCAAAGCGGAAGCTGTCGGGGCGTTCGAGGGCAGCCGTGTGACTGCGTGCACGGTCGTGGCGGCGCTCGACGTCACGGAGCACGGACTGCACCCGGTCGTAGTCACCGTTCCCGAGGAGCTGGTCGGCGAGTTCCAGACCCGACTCGGCGCGGTCGATGAGCATCCGCACGTAGGCCCCCTCGAGGACCCGTTCTAGCTCGGTGATTTCCGGGGCGAGAGCGGAAGTCGGGACGGGGGCCAAGTCGAGACGGACGATGAGGTCATCGAGAGTCCCGCGCATCTCGGCGTACTTCGTCTCGGCTTTCTCCCACTCCATCGCCGAAGCGTGATCGTGGATCTCCCCGACAGCGATGTCGACGTCGGTTCTGCTCGACACCACGTCACTCCGGATGGTCCCAACCCAGCGCAGGTGGGCACACGTCTCGGCGGCTCCGGACTCGTCCTCGGGGAGGGGGATCTCACAGCGGACGCCCTCACACGTCGTAAACATGACCTGGTCGTCCCCTGTCTGGACGGTGGCCAGATCGGCGTACTCGAGTGACCCACTTCCGTCGTTCCGGTCGTCCCCGGCTGCGAACACGATCCGGGTTCCGGTGACGACTGCCACGATCGGGTTCGTAATCTGCCGGCTGGTGTCGCCGTCGACGTACGTGAGCCCGTCCGGCCCGACGAGGGTTCCGAACGCCTCTTCAGTATCATCTATAATATCTGCCGTCGCGCGCGAAAAGGATGGATCTCTTGCAGCTGAAGAATCGGGCGGAGTACTGCGATTTTGTTTGTTTGACGCGATAGCTTATCCCGTTTAATTATTTTCGCAGACGATAATAAATCACCCGATGTGTGTCAAGCTCCGGATGTGTTACGCTCGCGCGACCGAAACACAGTTGACAGGCCCGCGGATACGGGTCGTATGCTCTCTGTCGCCCTCGCAGGGAAGCCCAACGCTGGGAAATCTACGTTCTACCAGGCAGCGACCATGGCCGAGGTCGATATCGGCAACTACCCCTTTACCACTATCGACGCCAACCGCGGGGTCAGCCACGTCCGGACCGACTGCCCCTGTCTCGACCTCGAGGAGCGGTGTGGGAACGAGAACTGCCACGACGGCAAGCGGTACGTGCCCGTCGAGTTGCTGGACGTCGCCGGGCTGGTCCCCGGCGCCCACGAGGGGCGGGGGCTGGGCAACCAGTTTCTCGACGAACTCACAAACGCCGACATAATCCTCCACGTCGTCGACGCCTCCGGGGCCACCGACGAGGAGGGCGAACCGGTCGAGGTGGGGGACCACGACCCCGTCAAGGACATCGATTTCGTCGAGGAGGAGATGAACCGCTGGCTCGCGGGCATCGTCGACCGCAACTGGGAGTCCGTCGAGCGACAGTCCCGGTCGCCGGATTTCGACATCGACGAGGCGCTGACAGAGTTACTCACCGGCGTCGGCGCGACGGAGGCCGACGTCGCCGCGGTCCTCCGGCGCGTCGACTATCCGTCCGATCCCCGCGAGTGGGGCGAGGAGGACCGACGACGCCTGGCACGCGAACTCCGGGCCGAGACCAAGCCCATCGTCGTCGTCGCGAACAAGGCCGACGCCACCCCGGACGAAACCATCGAGCGCCTGCGCGAGGCCACAGAGACTGTGATTCCCGCGACTGCCGAGGGCGAACTCGCCCTGCGTCGTGCCGTCGAGGCGGGCGTCGTCGCGTACGACCCCGGCGATGCGGACTTCGATATCGTCGGTGCCGTGAGCGACTCGCAGGCGGAGGGGTTAGAGCGCATCCGCGGCGTGATGGAGACGTGGGGCGGAACTGGTGTCCAGCGGGCCCTGGACACCGCGGTCTACGACGTCCTCGATCAGATCACGGCCTATCCCGTCGAAAACGAGACGCGGTGGACCGACGGGCAGGACAACGTTCTCCCGGACGCTCACCTGCTCCCGGCCGGGTCGACTCCGAGAGACCTCGCCTACGCCGTCCACTCGGACATCGGCGAGGGATACCTCTACGCCGTCGACGCCCGCGAGGGGCGTCGCATCGGAGAGGACCACGAACTCGAGGAAGGCGATGTCGTGAAAATCGAGAGCACGGCGAATTGACGTCCTCCCCGCCCTGACGGACGAGGACTCCTCCGTGGGTACTCCAGCCAGGTGCTTCCCCCGGCTGTCAGCTTGTGCATCGGCCTGACACACCCGTTTTACTCACATGGCCCATGACCGACGCGCCGCTGGGGGGTGGTGTGAGTTGTCGAAAATCGGGCGTCAGCCCGGGTAGCCGTCAGTATCAGTTACGAACTACTGCGGACGACGTTCGTCGCACGCGGGCCCTTGGGGGCCTGTTCGATGTCGAATTCGATGTCCTGTCCTTCTTCGAGGTCCGGGCCGCCGACGTCCTCCATGTGGAAGAAAACGTCCTCGTCCGCGTCCTCAGTCGAAATGAAACCGTAACCGCCAGTGTGATTGAAGAAATCAACCTTTCCGTTTGCCATTGCAAACACACATACAGCCGGCACGGGAATAACGCTTCCGGGAGTCGTGGTACCACGACCGTCGGGGGCGTCCGGGCGTGTGGCCGAGACGCCGTCAGGCCAGAATCTCCGCGACGCGCCGCGGCTCGCCCGACAGTGCCGGGTCCTCCTCGATCATCTTCAGCAACTCGTGGTCGGTGACGTCGGGGTAGGACTTGCCGATTGCCTCCTCGATCAGCGACTTCTCCAGGCGGAATTCCGTCCCCTGGTAGATCACGTCGACACCGTGCTCGTCGAAGGAGAGGACCGTCATGGGTGAAGGTAGGTGAGTGGCGAACAAAAATGTACAGGCACCGGGGGACGGCCCGACGCGCAGACGGGGCCACCGTTCGGGCAGCGGCCGGCCACTGCCGGCGTCAGGGCGCCAGTTCCTCGACGACCCGCGAGGCGTTCTTCGAGAACACCTTCGTCATCGCGTCCTCGGGGACGTCGAGGGTGAGTATCTCCATGAGTGCGACGTTCGGGTGGGAGGCCGGGGTTCCGCTGCCGAAGAAGATCCGGTCGGGGTGTTCCATCAGCGCACGCTCTAGGGGGTCGCGCAGGCGTGCGTGACTCGTGTCGAGATAGCACCTGTCGTGTCTGTCGAGCAGCCCAATCGCCCGATTCATCAGGGAGCGGTCCAGGGGATGGCCGCCCATGTGAGAGACGACGACCGGGAAGTCATAGCCCAGCAGCGTCTCCTCGATGACAGAGGGCGGGAACCCACGTCCCCCGTAGGTGAGCACGGGTAGGCCCACGTCCTCGAGCCGTTCGAGGACCTCATCGTCCGGGAGGCCGTCGACTGGCGGGTGGAGCTTGAACCCCACAAAGCGGGCGTCGTAGGCGTACTGCTCGACGTCCGCCGGTGACGTGTGCTGGTCACTTCGAGAGGAGGCGATGTTCCGTAGCCGGGAGCCCGGGCTCTGGCCGGGGTCGCGGGCGCCATTTATGCGTGCGACGGCGACTGTCGGCCGCCCGACGCTCATTCGTGCGACGGCGTTGTTCGCCTTGAGATACGACCCCTCGCGGTCACTGGGAAAGGCGAGCGCCCGAACCACACCCGCCTGGTGGAGTTCGCGCTCGATGCGCTCTGGATTGCCCGCGGCTGGCCCCCGGCGCCCCCCATCCGGCTCCAGTTCGACATGCGTGTCGACGACCCGGAACCCGTGCTCCAGTTCGAGCATCTACTTTGGCTTTACCGTCGGTGATATTAAACACCCGGCGAATCGCCCATGTCGAACCCGAGATTAGAAACATTTATATAGAACCGCAAACGACCATCTAACCGAGGTTACCAATCATGTCACAGTCCGGTCAGCGACGCATGGGGGGACAACCCCTATTCATTCTCAACGAGGACACGGAACGAACACAGGGTGAGGACGCGCAGTCGTCAAACATCACCGCAGGGAAGGCCATAAGCGAGTCCGTACGGACCACACTAGGTCCCCGCGGGATGGACAAAATGCTCGTCTCGGACGACGGTGACGTCGTCATCACGAACGACGGTGCGACCATCCTGGAGGAGATGGACATCGAACACCCCGCGGCACAGATGCTGAGCGAGGTCGCCGAAACCCAGGAAGAAGAGGTCGGCGACGGCACCACGACCGCCGCAGTGCTCGCGGGCGAACTCCTCTCACAGGCCGAGGATCTGCTCGAGGAGGACGTCCACCCGACGACCATCGTCGAGGGCTACTACCAGGCCGCCGAGTTTGCCGACGAGGCGGTCGAGGAGGTCACGCTCGACGCCGAGGTCGACGACGATCAGCTCGTGGAGGTTGCCGAGTCGAGCATGACCGGCAAGGGCACCGGCGACATCGCGGCCGATAGGCTGGCACAGACCGTCGTCGAGGCGGTCGGCTACGTCCGTGACGGTGGCGTCGAGCGTGACAACATCACGATCCACGCCCAGGCCGGCGCATCCTCCAGCGCGACCGAACTCGTCGAGGGCGTCATCGTCGACGAGGAGCCCGTCAACGACGACATGCCACGCTCCCTCGAAGACGCTGCCATCGCGGTCCTCGATGCCGACTTCGAGGTCAAGGAGAGCAACGTCGACGCGGAGTACAGTGTCAGCAACGTCGACCAGCTGAATGCCGCCCTCGAGGCCGAGGAGGGGGAACTCCAGAGCTACGCCGAGGACCTCGAAGCCGCCGACGTCGACGTCGCATTCGTCGACGGCGACATCGAGGACCGCGTCGGCTCGTATCTCGCCGAGCGCGATATCTTGGCCTTCGAGAGCGTCAGTAGCGACGACGCGAAGTCCATCGCCTCGGCTACTGGCGCCACGCGCGTCGGCTCGATCGAGACGCTCGAATCCAACGACCTGGGCGAAGCCGAGACCATCCGCGTCGAGAAGTTCGGAGACGACGAACAGGTCTTCGTCGAGGGCGGTGGGGCTGCCGAGTCTGTCACAATCTTCGCCCGCGGCGGCACCGAACACGTCGTCGACGAACTCGAACGCGCCCTGCGCGACGCGCTGGACGTCGTCACCGCCGCCATCGAGGCGGGCGGTGTCGTGGCCGGCGCCGGCGCGACGGAGATCGCGGTCGCCGACTACATCCGCGAACACGCCGCAAGCGTCGAGGGCCGCAAGCAGTTGGCCGTCGAGGCCTACGCCGACGCCGTCGACGTGCTCGCGCGGACGCTGGCAGAGAACACTGGCATGGACCCCATCGACGCGCTGGTCGACCTGCGTGCACGCCACGAGGAGACCGGCCGCGCAGGCATCATCAGCGAAGGCCAGTCCGGCGTCATCGACGACCCCGTCGACTACGGCGTCCTCGACCCCGCCGCCGTGAAGCACGAGGCTGTCGAGTCGGCGACCGAAGCCGCGACGATGATCGTCCGCATCGACGACGTCATCGCCGCGAACTGACAGAGACGGCTGTCAGTCGCTGAGAGGAAGTCGAATCCGGAGGCGCTAGCTTTCCTTCCACTCGGAAGCGATGATTCGCTGTGCCGCCTGCCGGATGTGATAGCGCGTCTTCTCGTTCTCTGCCTTTTCCAGCGCCGCCTCTAGATCCTCCGTCGCCGACGAGAGCGAGCCGTTGGACATCGGTTTCGTACCACCCATTAGCGCAAAAATTGTCAGCTAACTATTTAATTGTTGGGGGAATCCCTGTCGAGACCGGCGGTCGGAGCCTTCAGGGCGACGGGGGCCGTAGCTGGTCGCGTGTCGTCCCCTCCCCGCATCGAAACCGACCCCTGGGAACAGGTCGACGAGTGGACCGAACTCGCCTTCGACGCCCCCTTCGTCACCGTCGAGGCGCACAACGCGGTCTACGAGCGGCCGGACTTCCGGGACGCCGTCGCCCACCTGATCCCCGAAGATATCGACGAATCGCCCCGAGCAGTGTTCACGACCGGCCTCTCGTTCGACCCGCCGCCGCCGGGCGACGAGACGCCGGAGCGACTTCTCGGCGTCGCAGCGAAGTACGCGGGTCGCGAGTTCCGGAGACCCCACGGCTCGCCGTCCGCGTGTGGGCCGCGCTCTGGCCGACCGCCG
>JAZKRS010000026.1:0-34921 GCA_036626435.1 Haloarculaceae archaeon
CCAGGAGTATTCCCAGCGCCGTCGCGAACACGACCTTCATGACGTTCGGGTAGTTCGAGAGGAGGTACTCCGGGCTGAACTCGACCACCGTCCCGCCGACTGAGAGTGCCAGCGACATCCGGGTCCTATATCCAACTATATATCAGTACATACCCATATATAAATTGTGGGTGGAGAGTGGCCAGTACGAATCGATCCAGTCGATGTCGAGAGGGCAGAGCTCGGCCTGACGCCGCTTGGCGGTCAGTTCACGATCTGCCGTCCGACGTCTCGGTCCGTCGTGTCTGTCTCTCCTCCATCGTACCACCCGGGCGGTCTGATGGGATCGGGCGAGAGGTCGTTTCTGAGGGTTATCTGAACTAAAGCCTCGGTGCCCGGGTGGACGTACGTCACCACCATGCTGAGGAGTACCCCGTCCGGCCGCACGACAGCCACCGCACGGTAATCGCGCGTGCGGTGGTCGAGTGCGTGCGGGTGGCCGGTCGCGACGATGCGATACCGGGTCTGTGAGCTGTTTCGCACCGTCTCGACTCGCTGGTCTGTCGTGTTCATGTACCGGGAAACGAGGAGCTGTGTCCAGGCCTCGAGAGTTGTCGACCCGTCCCGGACAGTCGACAGCGCCAGGCGCTCGTAGCGTTCTGTCCCGTTTCGCTCGATCCGGCGATACTCGGCGTCGCCATCGGCGAATCGCTCGACGGTCACGTCTGCGCTCCGCAGAGGTGCACCCGAGAAGTTCGTCCGCTGCACCACGTGGTAGCGGTGGTCCGAGTCGACGCGAACCTGCAGCGTAACTTCGTCGTCCATGTCGTACCCTGACCGCCTGGTATCGAATCCGGTGAGAAATCGCGGGCCCCGAAACGTCACCGACATTCGCACGGGGCCGTTCTGGACCGACCGGAGGTGAGTCCGCGTGAGGAACTCGACGTCCCGGAGGTTGTCGCCGGAGACGTCGAGCCGGGATATCGCTGTCGCGGTGGCGTCGGCAGGGAGGCCGGTTTCAGATGAGGCAGTCGGGGTCTCCCCCGGTTCGTCCGGGCTAGCAGCCCCCGACTGGGTGTCCCCCGGCACCGTCCCGTCGAGCGGGGCTCCCGCGAACAGCGCCGCCACTGTCAGGACGATCACCATCGCAATGAGAGCGATGCGGGCGGCCGGCCCAGCGGCGTCGGTCCGGGCGCCGGCAGATTCGAACGCGTCGTCGAAGTGGTCGCGGTACAGCGCCCGCGCTCTCTCGCGGTCGATCCCGTAGAGGAGCCACTCGTAGAGCGTCTCGGGGTCGATGACGGCAGTTCCCGGGTCGCGGGCCCCGCGTGAATTCGGCGACTCGTCACGCCCGGGAAGCGCCCTCCGAAGGCTCCTCAGCCGGGACGGAACTGTGACGACTGCGCTGGCGTCGTCGCCTTCGGGCGGCGAGCCGACGTATACGCGTCGCGTCTGGGCACCCTTGGTCGCGACGACGCGACGGCCATCACGATCGGCGTCCCACCCTCTGGCAGCGAGCAACGCGGCGACGAACGCTGCCCGGTCGCTCCCGGAGAGCGCTTGGAGGTGGCCGACGAACTCCTCCAGTGATGGGGGTGCCATAGCCCGTCGTCCTCTCGGGCTGCGAACCGGTTATACCCATCGTCGCCTCGAGTCCCCGAACTCGAGTGGCTCCCCGAGAATCAGCCCGTCGACGCCCGCCGCTGCCAGCCACGTGGCCGCGTCGGCCGACCGGACGGTCCAGGCGTTGACTGCGAAGCCGGCCTCGTGAGCGCGATTGACGAACGCCCCGTCACAGAGGCACCTGTGCGGGTGGATAGCCTGACAGCCCAGACTGCGGGCCGTCGCGATCCCCCGTCCGGGGTCGTCCGCGAACAGCAGAGCCAGTGACACGTCACCTGCTTCGCTGGCTTCCCGGAGGTCGTCGGCATCGAACGACGAGAGGAGCAGTTCGTTCCCGTGGGCGCTGGCGACTGAGAGCACGTCGTGGGCTAGCCTCTGCTCCTTGAGTTCGACGTTGACCGCTGTCCCGTCGGGTACCGCCGCCAGCACGTCGTCGAGCCTCGGTACCCCCTCGCCGGAGTTCAACACGTCGAGGGACCGTAACTCCGACAGGGAGTGGTCGGCGACCTCGCCGGCCCCGTCTGTCACCCGGTCGACCGTCTCGTCGTGGATCACGACCACCTCGCCAGTCCCGCATCGGCGAACGTCCACCTCGAGTGTGTCCGCACCCGCCGCTGCTGCGCGCCGGGCTGCTGTGACTGTGTTCTCGGGAAACAGTTCGGCGAAGCCGCGGTGGGCGATACAGTCGACGGCGGGCATGGGCTGGTTAGTTGATGACGACCAGCGTATCGCCCATGTCGACGCTCTCGCCTTCGCTGACTGCGACCTCGGTGACGGTGCCGCCGGCCTCGGCGACGATGTCGTTTTCCATCTTCATCGCCTCCAGGACCACCAGCACGTCACCGGCGGCAACCTCCTCGCCCGCAGTGATCTCGACGTCCAGAATCGTTCCCTGCATCTCGGCAGCCACCTCGGAGCCCTCCGTTGCAGTCGCGTTCGTGGATTCGCCGTCGTCGCTCGACCCGGCACGCTCGGGTCGTGGTTGCGTTCCGTCACTATCGCCGCTCGCGGCCGCCTCGACGTCGATGGCGGGGGCGCCGTGTTCCTCGAGTTCGACCTCGAAGCGCTTGCCATCGACCTCCACCGTGAACTCCCGCTGCGTCGTCTCCTCGTCGTCTGCGGGGGCGGTCGCCTCGGTGCCCCACCGTTCCTGGGCCTCGTCGATGCGGCCGGGGTCGAGGGTCTCGTCGAGGTACTTCGTTGTGTGTTTGCCGGCGACGAACTGCTCGTCGGTCAGCATCAGCCGGTGGAAGGGGACGACGGTCGGGATTCCCTCGATCTCGTACTCCCCGAGAGCCCGCTTGCCACGCTCGATGACCTCCGCGCGGTCCTCGCCGGAGACGACGAGCTTCGCGACCATCGAGTCGTAGTCAGTCACGAGGTCGTCGCCCTGCCGGAGCGCGTCGTCGACGCGGACGCCCACACCGCCGGGCGGGTCGTACGTTTCGAGGGTCCCGCCGGTCGCCGGCGCGAACTCCTCGGCTGCGTTCTCGGCATTGATGCGAAACTCCATCGCGTGGCCGTCGATCTCGACGTCCTCCTGGGCGAAGGTCAGCTCCTGGCCCTGGGCGATCCGGAGCTGCCACTTCACGATGTCGATGCCCGTGATCGCCTCCGTGACGCAGTGTTCGACCTGGATGCGCGTGTTGACCTCGAGGAAGTAGAAGCCCGCATCCGGGCCCAGGAGGCCGTCGCCGCGGTCCTCCTCTTCGACGAGGAACTCGACGGTCCCGGCGTTGGTGTAGTCTGCGGCGTCGACGCCCCGGCGGGCCGCTGCGCCGATCTTCTCGCGAAGTTCCCCGGAGAGTGCGGGGCTCGGACCCTCCTCGATGACCTTCTGGTGGCGGCGCTGGAGCGAACAGTCCCGCTCGCCGAGGTGCCGGACGTTGCCGTGCTCGTCGGCGACGATCTGGACCTCGATGTGTCGCGGGCTCTCCAGGTACCGCTCCAGGTAGACCGAGGCGTTGTCGAAGTAGGCCTCGCCCTCCCGCTTTGCGCTCTGCAGCTGGTCCTCGACCTCCTCGGGCGAGCGGACGACCTTCATGCCGCGGCCGCCGCCGCCGCCCTCGGCCTTGATCGCGATGGGGTAGCCGTGTTCCTCGCCGAATGCCCGCACTTCGCCGGGGTCCGTGACTGGATCGGTGGTGCCGGGGACGATGGGGACGTCCGCCGACTGCATGATCTCCCGTGCCCGTGTCTTCTCCCCGAGGCGCCCCATCGCGTCACTGGCGGGGCCGACCCAGGTGACGCCCTCGGCCTCCCCGACCGTGCCGGCGAACGTGGCGTTCTCGGCGAGAAAGCCGTAGCCGGGATGGATGGCGTCGGCGCCCGACCGCTGTGCGGCGTCGATGATCGCGTCGTGGTCGAGATACGAGTCCGCCGCACGGGCGGGGCCGACGTTGTACGCCTCGTCGGCGTACCGGACGTGGCCGCTGTGTTTGTCCGCGTCGCTGTAGACTGCGACGGTGTCGATACCCAGTTCCTCACAGGCGCGCATCACGCGTACGGCGATCTCACCGCGGTTCGCGACGAGCACCTTGTCGAATCCGTTGGCTGTCATGGCTAGAGTCCGTCCATCCGTCCGAGTGCAGTCCATTCGTCCGTCGGTGCGTGACCCGGCACGCGGCGCGTCACGCCGGTAAGCCCCTCGATGCGCCCGGCGAACTGCCATCGCTTCCCGTCCCAGGTGTCTGGCTCCCCGCTTGCGCCAGCGGCTGCGGCGGCCGCCGCCTCCTGGTCGCGCAGATGTGCGCCGATCGCCGCGGCGATAGCGGCTGCCTCTTTTGGCGTGGCGTCGGTCGGGACCTGCAGGGTTCCGGCGTCCAATTCCACAGTCTCGTCGTTCGAGTGTGCCGGCGTCATGGTTACAGCGGGATGTTGCCGTGTTTCTTGTCGGGCTGTGACGTGCGCTTCGAGCGCAACATCGCGAGGTCCTCGATGAGTTGCGGGCGGGTGTCCTTCGGCTCCAGCACGTCGTCGACGAAGCCGCGGTCGGCCGCAGTGTAGGGGTTGGCGAACTGCTCGCGGTACTCCTCGATGAGTTCCTGGCGGCGGGCGTCGGCGTCCGCTGCTTTTTCGAGTTCGTCGCTGTAGAGGACGTTGACTGCCCCCTCGGGCCCCATCACTGCAATCTCGGCGGAGGGCCAGGCGTAGTTGACGTCCGCGCCGATGTGCTTCGAGGACATCACGTCGTAGGCGCCGCCGTAGGCCTTGCGCGTGATGACGGTCATCAGCGGCACGGTCGCCTCCGAGAAGGCATACAGGAGCTTCGCGCCGTGGGTGATGATGCCGTTGTGCTCCTGGTCGGTGCCGGGCATGAAGCCGGGCACGTCCACGAAGGTGAGGATCGGGATGTTGAAGGCGTCACAGAAGCGCACGAAGCGGGCGCCCTTCACCGAGGAGTCGATGTCCAGCGTGCCGGCGTTCACCCGGGGCTGGTTGGCGACGACGCCGATCGCGTGGCCGTCCAGTCGCCCGAAGCCGATCACGAGGTTCCGCGCGAAGGCTTCTGCCACCTCGAAGAAGGAGCCCTCGTCGACGATACGGTCGATAACGTCTGTCATGTCGTAGGGCTTCTGGGGCTTGTCGGGGACGATCTCCGCGAGTTCGTCGTCCCGGCGTTCGGGGTCGTCCCACGGGTCGACGCGGGGCGGGTCCTCGACGTTGTTCTGTGGGAGATACGAGAGGAGATGACGGATGTCGTCTAGGGCTTCCTTCTCGTCCTCGGCGGTCAGGTGAGCGACGCCCGATTCGGAGGCGTGGGTGCTCGCGCCGCCGAGTTCGTCGAACCCGACCTGTTCGCCCGTGACCGTCTCGATGACGTCCGGGCCGGTGATGAACATGTGGCTCGTGTCCTGGACCATCATGATGAAGTCCGTGATCGCCGGCGAGTAGACCGCGCCGCCGGCACACGGCCCCATGATGGCCGAAATCTGTGGGATGACGCCGCTGGCCTGCTGGTTCCGGTGGAAGATCTCGGCGTAGCCGGCCAGCGAGCCGATGCCCTCTTGGATGCGGGCGCCGGCCGAATCGTTCAGACCGACGACGGGAGCGCCGGTCTCCATCGCCTTGTCCATGACCTTGGTCACCTTCTCGGCGAAGACCTCGCCAAGCGACCCGCCGAAGACGGTGAAGTCGTGGGCGAACACGAAGACGGTCCGACCGTTGACGTCGCCGTAGCCCGTCACAACGCCGTCGCCGAGGACCTGCTTTTCCTCCATGTCGAAGTTGTAGCAGTCGTGGGTCCGAAACTGGTCGAACTCGGTGAAGGTGCCGTCGTCGAGGAAGTACTCGACGCGCTCGCGGGCGGTCAGCTTGCCCTTCTCGTGTTGTTTCTCGATGCGCTCTTCGCCGCCGCCCTTTTGAGCTTCCTCGCGGAGTTCGCGCAACTCTTCGATGCGCTCGTCCATCGTCATGGTGGCTGCCTCCCCGCGTTCATTATGGTGTTCAATCAGTAGGTGGGTGAAAAAGATTCTGTAGTTGGATCATCGGTCTACGACATCTGTCGATATCAGGCCTCGCCGTAGACCGGGACGGCGGCGCCGCTGGTGACGCTTGCCCCGTCGCTACAGAGGAACATGACGACCCCCGCGATGTCGGCCGGGTCGACCCACGATTCGTGGTCTGCGCCTGGCATCATCTCCCGGTTCATCGGCGTGTCGATGACGCTTGGCATGATGGCGTTTGCCCGGACCGTCCCGAGGTTCTCCTCGGCGACAGTCTCGGTGAGGATGCGGATTCCGGCCTTCGTCAGGCGGTAGATGCCGTCGCCCTCGCCCCCTTCCAGCGACGAGCGAGCCGAGACGTTGACCACCGCACCCTCCCCGTCCTGGAGGTGGGGTAGCGCGTGTTTGGTCGCCAGGAAGGCCGTCTTGAGGTTGACGTCCACCAGGAAATCGAACGTCTCGACGGCGGTCTCGTCGATGGGGTCGCCGCCACGCCACGTCCCGGCAATGTTCGCGAGGTAGTCGAGGCCGCCGTGGTCGTCGACGATGGCGTCGACGATGTCCGCGACCTGTGACTCGTCGGTGAAATCGGCCTGGTGGAAGTCGATACGGTCCGGGTCCTCGAGCAGGAAGTCCTCGCTTTCCGCCTCTACGAGGTCGGCGCCACAGACCGTCGCGCCGGCGTCGAGGAAGGCTTCGGCCACGGAACTCCCGAGTGCGCCGCCGACACCCGTCACCAGGGCGACGTCGCCGGTGAAGTCGAACGAGACTGGCATGGCTGTCCACACGTTCCGAGCGGGAATAAAGGCACGTCCCATCCGGTCTCATTCGTTCAGGACTGCTCCCCAAGAGGATAGACCTGTGAGACGCTTACGTCTGGCGCGGCACGTGGACGTTCGATCCGGCCCGTGTGACGCGTGTCGAGGACTACGTCTCCCGCCGGTTCTGATCGCACTAGAAGAGTATCGGAATCACCTCTCCGAGATCGATCTGAACGCCAACCCACTGAATTCCCTTGTAGCCGAGGAATATCCCGACAATTCCGAGAACTCCGGGGAGGTTGGGTGGGGCCGGGATTGGTATTTGTATCACGCTGAACAGGGCCCCGGCGAAGATCCCAGTCAGCAAGGCCAGAACGAGCTGTGAGGCCATATTCCATCGACCGGACCGGTCGCAATAAGGGACAGGTTTGCAGGTCGAGCGGCGTGGGTGGTCGCAGGAACAGCTATTGGGAGCGAGTCCCAGGTCCGTTTGATGGCTCACCTGGACCGACTCAGAGCGTTTCCGGTGAAAGGATTGGATGGGGTCGATATTGGAGCGGCCACGGTACTTGACGGCGGGACGCTGCAGTACGACCGCGAGTTTGCGCTCTTCGACGCTGAAGGAAAGATCCTCAACGGCAAGCGGACCGCGCGAGTCCACGACCTCGCGACCGACTTCGACCCCGAATCCGGCCTGTTCCGGGTCGAGACACCCGCTGGTGACGTTCGGCAGTTCGACCTCGAAACGGACCACGAGCGGGCAACGCGGTGGTTCAGCGACTTCTTCGAGGTGGAGTTGACACTCCGGAGAGACGAGTCGCTGGGGTTCGTCGATCGGCGCGAGATGGGGCCGTCGGTCGTCAGTGTTGCCACGCTCGAGACAGTTGCCTCGTGGTTCGACGAGATGACCGTCGACGGCGCACGCAGGCGCCTGCGAGCGAACGTCGAGATTTCGGGCGTCCCGGCGTTCTGGGAGGACCGGTTCCTCGGCGCCGGGGCCCCGGATTTCGAGGTCGACGGCGTCCGCTTCGAGGGCGTGACGCCCTGTGGCCGGTGTGTCGTCCCCGAGCGCGACCCCGACACCGGCCAGCCGATTC
The DNA here is from genome assembly GCA_036626435.1 of Haloarculaceae archaeon. GTDB lineage: Archaea > Halobacteriota > Halobacteria > Halobacteriales > Haloarculaceae > SW-9-67-25. The sequence continues at coordinate 7,906 of JAZKRS010000026.1, forward strand.
CGGAGTTCCGGGAACGGTTCGTCGAGAAGCGCAAAGAGACGTTTCCCGAGTGGGCCACCGACGACGCGTTCGACCACTACTACTCGGTGATGATCATCACCCGGATTCCGGAGTCCGATCGGGGACGGACACTCAGCGTGGGCGACGAAATCGAGATCGTCGACTAACGCCCCAGTCGGTGAAAGTCGTACCGTCGGATATCAGCAGTAGTGAATGGTGCGGACGTCTTCATACTAACGGCTATAAGCCCGTGAGCGATTTCGACCCTCCGCGGGGTCGACTCTGCTCACGAAGTTATAGCCGTCAGTATCAGAACGTGATTCGAGGTGCGCGTCGACCGCTTTCACGACATCCCCGATGTCACGCCCGGCCTGCTGGACGTAGACGATTCCTGCATGTTCGAGTCAGGTTCCTTCGACGAGCGAGAGGAAGTCGTCGTCGAACGTCACCAGAATCCAATCGTTCTCGACTGCGTACGAGAGGTGTTCCCGATCGGGGTCGCCCAATCGTTTTTCATCACGAGCGGTGTGGACCGTCCAGCCGCGACGGCGGAGTCCGTCCGCGACTGGAATCCAGATACTCTCGTCACAGTACAGCGGCCTCATGCCTCGGCGGCGCTGGCGGATCGGAAGTCGTCGATGTTGTCGTAGTAGTACGCGAGCGCACGATGGACGTCACCGAGCGAGAGATCCGGATACAGCTGCGTGATCTCGTCGGGTTCGTACCCGCTGTGCTCGTACGCGACTGCGATGTCTTTCACCCGGATTCCGGTCCCCTCGATGGTCGGGGCACCGTCACTGTGCTCGGGGTCCCGAACGATGCTCATAGAGGGCCTTTCGCCCTCTACCGGTGATAAAATCGTGGTCGGATAGGACGGATGCGAAGAAATAGAGACCCGAAAACGACTGCCAGGTGGCACCTACCAGACAGGCCCAAACCTACGAAATAAACTCGTTGTCGCGCCAGTTCACACCGTTTTCGCCGTCCTCGTCGCTCGGGTCTTCGGTGACGGTGACAGAGGCCGGCTTCTGTTCGCCGTCGACGATCCGGACGGCCTGCAGTTCCTCGTCGACGGCGGCGATGGCCGTGAGCGTGCCCTTCTCGGCGCGCGCCGCGACCGAGCAGAGGACGGTGAACATCGGATACTGGAGGGCGGTGTTCTGGAGGACGGTCTCGCGATCGCCCTTGAAACAGGCGTACTCGACGAGTTCCGACTCGGGTTCCTCTTCCTCCTCCTCGAAGGTTCCCCACTGTGGCGATCTGCCGCCGCGCGGGCCGGACGGCGGACCACCCGGGCCATCCTCGGGTTCCTCCTCGTAGACACGGTTCTCGGTGACGCTCGCTTTCAGCTGTGCCGTCGGCGTGTACTTGCTGATGCTGTCGTCGGCCGGTTCGGCGCTGATGATGAGGGTGTTGTTCCGTCGTGTGATATCGACGTCCTCGATCTCCGACGGCAGGTCCGGATCGTCGAAGAAGTCGTAGACGTCTTCGAGCGGCAGTTCCAGTGTCGAGTGTAATCTGTATACGCGGCTGGTCATGTTTGATGTGGTGTGGGCCGTCCGCTGACGCCGGTGTCTACCGAACTTACGCACCCCATGCTTATATGGCCTGCTTTTCTACAAAGTGGGGTCAGCGCGCGGTTCGCCAGCACCTGGTCCGGACATCCTGAACGTATGACCGACCGTTGAAATACGGTCAGTCCCAAAAGCGGGTACATGGCAGACGGAGAGTATCAGGTGGTCGTCGTCGGCGGTGGCCCCGCCGGCCTGACGGCTGCGCTGTACACGACCCGGCTGGGACACGACACGGCAATCGTCGACCGCGGCGGCGGCCGCGCGGCGATGATGGCAGAGACGCACAACGTCATCGGCGTCACGGAGGACGTCTCCGGCAAGGCGTTCCTCCAGACGGCACTGGAGCAGGTGAAAGGGTACGGCGCGGACCACTACCGCGACTTCGTGACCGCCGCCGAGCGGACTGAGGACGGCCGGTTCCGGCTGGAGGCGAACAACGCGACTCTCGTCGCCGACCGGGTGGTGCTCGCGACGGGTTTTTCCGACCGGCATCCCGACCCGCCCGCGCCACGCACCTCGCGCGGCCTCCACTACTGCCTGCACTGTGACGCCTACACCTTCGTCGACGCGCCGGTGTACGTGATGGGACACGGAGCGAGCGCGGCCCACGTCGCGATGATCATGCTGAACTTCACCGACGATGTCGATCTCCTGTTGAACGGCGACGAACCGACCTGGGACGAGAGGACCGACAGGCAGCTCCGCGCCCACCCGGTCGACATCGTCGATGCGGAGGTCACCGGCGTCGAGAACGACGAGGACGGCTGGCTCGAGGCGATGACCTTCGCGGACGGGGCCCACCGCGAGTACCGCGGCGGCTTCGCAATGTACGGTTCGAAGTACAACACCGGCCTGGCCGAGCAGCTGGGCTGTGACCTCAACGACGTCGACTCGATCGCCGTCGACGACCACGGCGCGACCAGCGTCGATGGGGTCTATGCGGTCGGCGACGTGACGCCGGGTCACAACCAGATCCCGACGGCGATGGGCGAGGGTGCACGGACGGGCATCGACATCCACTACGGGCTCCGGGAGTTCCCGAAGTCACTCGCGGAACTCGAAGCGGAGGGCGAAATCACGCGAGAGGACGCCCCGGCTATTTCCGGAACACTGCGCGAGCGCGCACGAGAACACGAGTCGAACGTCGGGGCGGGGGCAGTCGAGGCGGCCGACGACTGATACTCTTGTCGGTTAATCGTCAGCCGACGCCGCGTCGCCGCCTCCGGCGTCGGTCGTGGACGCCCCCTCGATGCTCGGGGGGTACTTCCCCCGGTCGAGCGTGAGATCGGACTGGGGGCGGGCCATACAGGTCAGGGCGTACTCCTCCTTCTCGCGGTCGGTTAGCCCGCGGGCGGCCGGCTGTGTCACCTCGCCCTCGACGATCTTGGCGGAGCAGGCCAGACACATCCCGACGCGACAGGAGTACTCCTGGGCGATGCCCTCCTCGATGCACCGGCTGAGCACGGTTTCCTTCTCGGAGACCGTGATCGTCTCGCCCGTCCCCACGAACTCGACAGTGTGCTCTGACATGGCCCCCGCTACGGCGGTCGGTGACAAAGTTCTTTCCGACAGGCCTGAAAAAGAGTTTTCCTCCTCGGGCGTGGAGGAGTGTCCATGACAACCCACGAGGTCGACGTCGCGGTCGTCGGGGCAGGGACGGCCGGCTGTTACGCGGCGGCGACCATCGCCGACGCCGGGTACGACGTCGTCGTCGCGGAACGCAAGGACCGCGAAGAGGCGGGCCATATCGCCTGTGGCGACGCGCTGAAGGGCGCGAGCAGCTTCCCCGATGCCATTCCCAGATCACAGATCCAGCCCGCCTTTACCAACACGGACGTCGACCACGGCCGCTTCGAGATTCCCCACCTGGATACCGCAGTCGACATCCCGGTCCCGGGTGAGCTCGCGGTCATCGACCGCTGGGAGTACGGCCGGCGCCTCATCGAGGGGGCGACCGATGCCGGTGCCGAGGTTCACTACGACACCGTGGTCAAGGACGTCCGCCAGAACGGAGTCGTCGAGGGGCTGGACGCGGTCCAGAAGGGCGACCCCGTCGAGTACGACGCCGACCTCGTCATCGACGCCGCGGGCGCGCTGTCGATCCTGCAAGACCAGGCGGACTTCTCGGAGGCCACCTTCGATACGAACGTCAGGTACTCGCAGTTCTGCTCGGCCTACCGCGAGGTGGTGACAGTCGACGAGCCGGTCGAGTGGTCGGATGCGCTGGTGTTCAAACCGACCGAGCGGGCGGCGGGCTATCTCTGGTACTTCCCGCGCACCGAGACGGAGATCAACGTCGGTCTGGGCTTTCAGATGTCGGAGGAGCCGATGCAACTCGTCGAGGATCTCCGCGAGGACTTACAGAGCCGCGAGGAGTTCGAGGGCGCGACCGTCGAGGATAAGCTCGGCTCGGCGCTCCCGACGCGGCGGCCCTACGACTCGGCGGTCGCGCCCGGATACATGGCTGTCGGCGACGCTGCGGGACACGTCAACCCGACGACCGGCGGCGGAATCGCCGGCGCGGCCTACGCGGGCAAGTACGCGGGCGAGCAGGCGATTGAGGCGCTCGATCGCGACGACGTGAGCGAGTCACAGCTCTGGCCGTACAACGAGCTGGTGATGGATCACTTCGGCGCGCGGTACGCCGCGCTCGACGTCTACAACATCTTCACGACCGCCTGCGACGTCGAGGATCTGATGGGGCTGCTCGCGGCGCTCCCCGTCCGCAAGCTTTCGGAGGCTCTTTACTCCGGATCCACCGACGTCGGCTGGTGGCTCAAGGCCAAAACTGCCGTGAAGTCGGTCGGTCACTGGGACACGATCTACGAGCTCTACCGGACGAAGTCGCTTGCTGACGATCTGCTCGCTCACTACGAGAGCTATCCTGACGACCCCACCGCGTTCGATGACTGGCGGCGGGACCGCGACGCAATCATGGACCGGGTCTACGACCTCACCGGCGCCGACCCGAAGTACTGATCTCACAGGGACCACAAGAGTCGATCCGAGAGGTACCGAGCGCTGACCGAGTCGCTCAAGACGGCAGCGCGCCAAGCCGGTGGCGTGATAGTCGTCGCCACCGCGGACTTCGAACTCTACCACGAGGTCGTCACCGAACTCCGGGACCGCGGCGTCGAGTTCACCACAGTCGAACCCGACGCAGATCTGCCCGAACGGACGACCGTCGTGGTGACCGGTAGCGACGACGAGGTGTCCACACCGGAGTCTGTCGACGTGGTTCGCGCGGATCCCGAGGAACCGCGGGGGGCAGTCGAGTCCGTACTCGCGCTCCTGCGCGGGAGGGGTGGTCGGACCATCGTCGGCATCGACCCCGGCGAGCGACCGGGGATCGCAGTACTCAGGGGGAGGCTGGTGGTCGCGGCGTTCCAGGTGTCCGCGGACCGTGCGGCCGAAGTCGTCCGGGAGGAGATTGAGGATGCGGTCGACCCGCTCGTTCGGGTCGGCGACGGCGCCCGCCTCACCGGCATGCGAATCATCGACGACCTCGACGTCCCGGTCGAACTCGTCGACGAATCTGGGACGACGCCGTATCTCGGCGCAGGCGCCCGCGGCATGGGCGACGTGCTCGCCGCCGTCAACATCGCACACATCGAGGGCGAGCGCGTCGAGGAGCGCGACGTGGAGCCGACCGCCGGCGAACTCCAGCGGATCAAGGACCGTTCGCGCGAGCAAAGCGAGAGAAACCGCGCCATTGACGAGGCGCTCGCTCGGAAGGTCGCCGTCGGCGAGCTGACAATGCGGGAGGCTCTCGACGAGCACCGGGAGAGATGAGCCGAGAGCGGTTACTGTCCGTCGCTATCAGCCCTCTGTGAGCGCGCCGGTGCCTCCCGGCTCGGGTGTCATCCAGGACAGACCGACGCCGAGGACGGCGAGGGCGGTCGCATAGAGGAACGCGGCGCTGAATGTGCCGGTCCAGTCGATAAGCGCGCCCGTCAGGATCGGCGTGACGAACGCGCCTCCGAACCCGACCACGTTGAGAACCGAAAGCGCCGTGCTGGCGACGTTCTCGGCGACGAGTTCCCGGACGTAGGGGAAAAGCAGCGCGAGCCCCATCTGGGTGGCAAAACCCGCGACGACGAGCGCGACGACGAGCACCGCCAGGGTCCGGATGCCGGTGACGAGGACGATGATTGGCGCGATCACGACGAAGCTGCCGAAGACGATTGGCTTCCGGCGGCCACCGAGCAGCCGGTCGGAGACCGCCCCGCTGAGCAGGCGCGCGACGGCGCCGATTGCGGGAAACACAGCTGCGAACAGCCCACCTTCTGCGAGGCTGAGATCGTACTGGTCGACCAGGAACGTGGGGAGCCAGTTGTTGAAGAAGATGTTGAGCGCGAAGCCGATAAAGGCGAGCGCGCCGACGACCCACACCCAGCGGTTGGCCAGCACCCGGAGGAACTCGCTCCGGGTCGGCGTCTCCAGGCTCGTCCTGAGGTCGAACCCGCGAGCGTAGATCCAGAGGGCGACCGCGCTGAGGGCCGTCACGCCGCCAAAGGCGAGAAATCCCAGCTCCCAGCCGATCCAGCTGTCGAGCAGCGGCGCGGACACGTGTGCGACCGCGAATCCGCCGGGGATACTCGTCGAGAGGAACCCGAGTCCGGTCCCCTGGCGACGCTGTGCGAAGGCGCTGCCGACGACATTGACCGCGGCCGTCCACAGGAAAACGGTCACGCAGCCGCCGACGAACCGCAAGGCTCCGACGGCCCAGAACGCGCCCGCCTCCGCGGCGATGCCCGCACCCACCGTCGTCAGGGTGAACAGCAAGCCGAAGCCGGCGATCGCGTGTCGGTTGTCGATCCGGTCGAGGGCGAGCCCGGACGGGATCGAGAAGACGGCCATGCCCAGGAGGTAGATGCTGACGAGCCAGCTGACCCCGGTCGACCCGACGTTCAGGTCACCTGCCACCACACTGAGAACGCTTGCCGGGGCGATCTCGTAGGCGGTCGTCCCGCCGACGGCCAGCCAGAGGAGGACCGCGATAATCCAGGCTTCCACCGGCTCAATGCCCGACTCCTCGCTCATCGTGGGACCCCTTCTCCGAGGGTATCAATCAACGTTTGGAAATCGATATGTCAGGCCACCCGCTCACCCCGAGTCGGATGCCCTGACGGAGACGAGAACTTTTGCACCCGGAGCGAGAAGTGCCGTCAGGATGACAATCGAGTTCACGAAGACAGTCGAGGAGGCGGAGTTCTACAACCCGATGGAGGAGTTCGCCCACGACACACAGCCAATCGAGTACCGGGAAGACCCGCTGACCGGCCAGCAGACCCGCGTGGTCGCGGAGTGGTTCCCGGAACCGGACGAGTCGCCCGCGATCGAGGAGTACGTCGGGGACGGCGAGGGCTGTTTCTTCTGTCCGGATATGGTCGAAGACGCGACCCCGACGTACCCCGACTTCGTCGGCGTCGACCGCGGGTCGGTCGGCGAGGCTGTCTCCTTCCCGAACCTGTTCCCCTACGGGAAGCACTCGAACGTGGTCGTGCTCACCGAGGATCACTTCCGGCCGGTCGGCGACCTCCACGCGGAGATGCTGGCGGACGGGTTCGCGTGTGCCCTGGAGTACGTTCGGGCGGTGACCGACCACGACGACTCGACGTTCGCGTCGATCAACATGAACCTCCTCCCGTCGGCGGGCAGCAGCGTTGTCCACCCGCACCTCCAGGCCATCGTCGACGACCACGGCACCAACGAGACGGTCCGCCGCCTCGATGCCGAGCGCGAGTATCTCGACGACAGCGGTCGCCCCTACTGGGAGACTCTCCTCAAGGAGGAGCGGGACGGCCCGCGGTATATCGGCTCGACCGGCGACGTGGAGTGGCTGGCCCCCTTTGCCCCGACGAGCCAGTACCACGTCACCGGCGTGACGGACGTGACCGGCATCCCGGAGCCGGACGATCCGGTGGTTGAGTCGCTGGCAGCCGGTGTCGAGAACGTCCTCACCTTCTACGACGACCGCGGCCTCAACGCGTACAACTTCGCGCTCGAGTTCGTCAACGAGGATCCGGCCTCACCGGCGGTGCTGGATATCGTCGCCCGGTCGGCGTTCGACGAGCACTACGTCAACGACGACTTCTACCTCCAGAAGCTCCACGACGGCCGGATCGTCAGCGCCGCGCCCGAGGAGTACGCCCCCGAAGTCGCGGCCGTCTTCTGATACTGTCGGACGAAAATCCTGGCGGATCTTCGCCCGCCAGTATTCGACAGGGTGGCCGCCGTGTTCGGGCCGCTCGTCGCCGGACTGTCGTCCGGCTTCTTGCGGCCCTCTGTTCCGTCTTCTGTCAGCCAGCTTGCAATTTCCACCGGATCCTGCTACTGCTCCCGTGCCCGCTCCTCCGCCCGGCGCATGACCTCGCGGACCGGAACCCCGGCTTCGCGGGCCGCCGCGAGCGCGTCGTCGTACTCGGCGCTGACGTCGTAGACCGCGCCGTCGGCGCTGGCCACCTTGACCCCGACCTCGTGTTCGCCATCGTCTACCGCGACCGTCACCGTCCGCGATGCGCGCTCTGCGATCCAGCGGTGGCCGGCGCCGTGTTCGCGGACGCCGAGCGTGCCCGTCTCTTCGGCGAGACGGCGGGCGACTACCTGGGCGTCCGCGGGCTTGCAGACGACCTTCACGAGGTGGCCGGGCCGGGATTTCTTCATCGTCAGCGGGACGACCGAGACGTCGAGTGCGCCAGCGTCCCCGAGTGTCTCCTGCAGGCCGCCCAGGGCCTCGGGCGAGGCGTCGTCGAGGTTCGTCTCCAGGACGGTGATCGCGTCCCGGTCGAGGGCGTCCCGCGACTCCCCGACGATAGCCCGGAGGACGTTCGGGCGATTCTCGAAGTCCCACCCGCCGGCCCCGTAGCCCGAGGCGTCGACAGACAGCGCCGGGAGCGACTGGACACCCTCTGTGAAGTGTGCGAGAATCGCCGCACCGGTCGGCGTGAGCAGTTCGGCCTCGACGGGGCCGCCCCGTAGCTGCCAGTCGGCGCGTGCGGCGATTTCGGCCACTGCCGGCGTCGGAACCGGGTACGTCCCGTGGGAGGTATCGACCTCGCCGCCGCCGGTCGAGAGTGGCGTCGTCACGACCCGCTCTGCGCCGAGATCCGCGATGAGGAGACACGTCCCGACGACGTCCGCGATGGCGTCGTCGGCCCCGACCTCGTGGAAGTGGATGTCGTCGAGTGCGGCGCCGTGAACCGACGCCTCCGCCTCGCCGAGTATCTCGAAGACGGCTTTCGCGTCCTGCTCGATGTCCGCGGACAACTCCATCGTCTCGACGATCTCGACGACTTCCCGGTAGGAACGGGTCGGGCCGTGTCCTTCGGCGGGTGTGTGGTCGTGATCGTGGCCTTCGTGGGCGTTGCTGTCGTCATGCGCGCGATCACCCTGATCGCCGGAGAGGACGACGTCGACAGTGGTCGCCACGACCCCACATTTCGTCGTCGAGTCGACGACGTACCGGACGTCGAGCGCGTCCTCGACGGGCACGAGTGCGGCGCGGTCGGCCCCGGCAGCGAGCAGCGCCGCGAGGAGCATGTCGCCGCTCGCCCCCATCCGGCCGTCGAACGCGAGCATTCGCATACCGGGCCCAGGCGGCCACGGGTCAATAGACTGTCGCCTTCACGAGACAGGGGCTCACCGTCCCTGCTGTTCCTTCGCGACTTCGAGCGACCACACGAACCCGAAGTACGCCGGGACCCCCGCGGCCAGCAGGAGATACTGGGCCCACTGCGGGCCGTTGACGAGTTCGACGAAGAGGCTGACGAGGGTCACCCAGACCAGCGCGAAGACGAGATCGAACATCATCCCGTCCCTGTGCTCGCGGAGATGGTTCCTGAGTGTGGAGAGCCAGCTCATGTGATCCCAGTCAACGTCGGACGGTCAAATCGCTGTCGGACCGGCTGGTGGCGGAGTGGCCCGGGGACACTCGGAATCCTCGTGTGTCAGTGCGGGGGAAGTCAAAGCAGCCAGTATTTACTCCATCGCGATGTACGTCTGGGTGTCCTCGATACCCTGGATGCTCTGGACGTGCGTCGCGGCGACATCTTTGACTTCTGATGGGGAGGCGACGTCGACGACAGCGATGAAGTCGATATCGCCCGCGACGATGTGAGCGCGTTCCACCCCGTCAGTCGCCTGGAGCTCGTCTCGCAGCCGGTCCGCTTCGCCAGTGCGCGCCTTGACGGTGACGTAGGCTCTGACCATCTAGACACCTCCCGTGGCCGCGCGGCCAGTTTCGCCGACGACGACGCTGCGGACGTCCCCGAGCTTCTCGAAGGCTGTGAGGATGACCAGCTGATCGCCGAGTTCGAGCGTGTCGTCGGCGGTCGGAATCCGGAGGCTGCCCTCGGCCTTGCCGAAGGCGAGCAGGCGTGACTCGCCGGGCAACTCGAGTTCGCTGAGGCTGTAGCCCCGGATCGGCGAGGAGCTCGTGATCGTGAACTCGGCGAGCTGGAGGTTCCGGGCGATGTCGGCAATGGCCCGGATGTTCCCGCCCAGCAGCGCGTTCTTCGCGACGATGGCTCCGAGCCGTTCCGGGTAGACGACCCCGTCGACCTCGTCGGCGTACTGCCGGTAGATGTCCTCGCGGTAGTCCTCGTCGACGCGCATGACCGTCCGGCACCCGTACTGGTTCGCGATCATGCACGCGGCGAAGTTGTCGTTGAGGTCGCCGGTGAGCCCGCCGAAGGCGTCAGCCGACTCGATGCCGGCTTCCAGAAGCGTCTCCTCGATCGAGCCGTCCCCCTCGACGAGGTCGAACCCCTCCTGACGTGCGCGGTCCGCCGTCATCTCGTCGCCTTCCACGAGTGTGACCTCGTGTCCGCTCTCCTCTAGTGCGCGTGCGGTCCGGAGTCCCACGCGCCCTGCACCAACGATAACGAATCGCATACGGGCCAGTACGACAAGCGGATTGAATAATCTTGTCCACGCTCTCGGGGGAAAGCTTTTGCTGTGGCATGGAGTAACACGCAAAACGATGGTTCATGCGTTCATAATGGTGGAGGCGACGGCAGGCGAGTCGGCGGAGGTACGGAGCGACATCGCAGAAACGGAGGGCATCGAGGAGGCACACGTCGTCGCGGGACAGTACGACATAATCTCCGAGGCGTCCGGCGAGGAGGTGTACGACGTCATCCACAGCGTCGCGACACGGGTGCGCGACCTCGACGGAGTCGTCGACACACGTACATACATCTGTCTGGAATAGCGCCGGATGCTGTCCGACACCTCAAAGAGTGTGTGGCCCGTACCAGCCGTATGGTCAGTTCCGGCGAAGTGCTCGGCCTCACGGTCATCGTGTTCGGCAACACCGTCGTGGCCGCGCTCCTGACACGGTTTCTCCGCGTGCGACTGAAGACGCGGTGGGGCAGCGCAGCCTACATCGCCTTCCTCGTCCCGATCGCTTTGCTGGTCTCGACGCTCCTGTTCGGATCGATCTTCGGCCCGAACCTCGGCAGTGCCGCCGCCGTCGTCGGCGTGACCGTCCTCCTCCCGCTCGCGCTCGGTGTCTCCTTCGACTACTTCTGGATGCCCGCCCCGGAGGAGGTCGACCTGCCCGAGCGGTCCGGAGGACGGACGGGGAACTAGAGCAGCGACGCGACGGCTTCCAGAACCGCCGTCCGGACGGTGTCCTTCGGGCGGGAGGCATCGATCCGGATGAACCGGTCCGGCTCGGCCGCGATGAGTCGCTCGTAGTTCTCCCGGACCCGGCCGAGGTACTTCGCGGTCTCGAACTTGTTCGTCGCGCCGCTACGCTCGGCGGCCGTTTCTGGATCGACGTCGAGGTAGACCGTGGCATCGGGCGCGCGCGTCCAGCGCTCGTGGACCTCCTGGACGAAGGCCACTGGGTCGTCGAACCGGTCCGAGAGGGCGGCTCCCTGATAGGCGTACCGGGAGTCCGAGTACCGGTCGGAGACGACCACGCTGCCCGCTTTGAGTGCGGGACACACGGTGTCCGAGAGGTGGGCGGCGTGGTCAGCTGTATAGAGGAACAGTTCGGCCAGCGGGTCGGCGTCGGGGTCCTGGATCGAGCGGTCGACCGCTGCCCCGTACCAGGTGGTCGTCGGCTCCCGTGTGAACACCGCATCCTCGGGGACGGCGTCGGCTCCCCGGAGCGCGTCCACGCAGGTCGTCTTGCCGCTCCCGTCCAGCCCCTCCAGGGTGATGAGCATACGCCCACGTCGGGGGCGGTCCCACTAAACCTCCTAGATCGCCTGCGGGTTGACCTGGCGGCCGACGAGAACCAGACTGCCGACCAGCACGATCGCCGCGAGCGGTAACAGGAACTGGAACGCCGAGATGAGCAGGCCCGAGGCCTGGATCCCGAGGACGATCAACACGATCGGGCCACAGCAGGCGGTCCCGGAGAGCAGCGCCGGGAGGCTCGCGAGGAGTCCGGTCGACGACTGGCCGATCCCGCAGGCCTTTGGCTGTGTCCAGACCAGGTACGTCAGCGCCAGGTTCAACCCGACGAGGCCGGCGAGTCCGAGCCCGATGACGGTGTTGAGCGAGAACAGGTAGGTCACGGGGCCGAACTGGATCTGGGCGATCGGCGTAAACGAGAACTGGCCGAGTTCGGGGCGCAGGAACTTGGCGAGTGGATCGGCGACGACGCTCACGCCGTAGCCGCCAAGCCCCGGGGCGAGGTGGCCGACCGCCCAGAGATAGACTGCCAGATAGGCGACGGTCACGCCCCCGAAGACAGCGAGCGTATCCCGGCGGCGAAGCGTTATCGCCGTCGCATCCCGCGTCCGCGAGACGGCTGCCCGAAAGCGGGTCGTGTGCTGTTCACTCATAGACGTTCGTGTCGGGGTAGTAGCCGGCCCACGCGAACCACATTGCGTCGAACGTGTGGACGCGGGTGAGCGGGAGTGCGTCCGGGTCGTGGCTCGTCCCGTCGGCCGCGACGACGCCCCCGTCGTCGTACTCGAAGGTCGCCCCGTCGGGGTTCAGGTAGACGTAGGCCGTGTCGAGTCCGGGATCGTAGACGGCCAGGGTCGGCGCCTCGCCGATTGTCCCCTCCATGAGGTTGCGTTCCCGGAGGGAGTTTTTCAGGAACGCGGCCGCGCCATCCGGGGTCCGTGCGCCCATGACGACCGTCTTCCGGTCGTACCGGTCGTCGTCGCTGAGCGCCGGGAACAGGAGCCGGTCGGTGTCGTAGTAGCCCCGCCGAGGGTTGTAGCCGCCGTACGGGTCGCGCCCGTAGTTCTTCGCGTGGCCGGTCTCCGTCGAGAGGACCTGCGTGTCGGGGTGACGACTCTGCCAGCGCTTCCAGGTCGTCCAGACCAGGCGGAACTCCTGGAGTGACGTGATCTCGGGGTCTTTGTTCCAGGGCCCCGGAATCGAGGTGGCAAGGATCTGGGGCCACCACGCCTCGGTCGCGCGGTCGTACATCACGAGGTTGTTGTTGATGAGTCGCCCCGACACCCCGAAGGTCGTGTCCCCGCGCTCGAAGCCCTGGACGGTCCCGGTCAGTGGGCAGTACGTGACGCTCACGGGCGTCCCGTCGAGGTTGTCGTTGACGATCTCGTGCTGTGCGAGGATCTTCTGGGGGTAGGCCTTCACGTCGCCGCCGCGGGCGACGCCGAAGACCGGATCGCCCGGGTTGAGGAAGTCGGCGGCGTCTGGGGCGACGAACGACGGGTCGTCGATGGAGGGGATCCCGTCCTTCGGCGGGCCGCCTGACTGTGCTTCGTCCCGGATGTCGCCCGGCGACATCGGCAGGGGTAACTGCGCGTCCGCGGTCGGCACCGACTCTGCGACTGGAGCTGACTGCCCCGTCGGCTGGTCCGTTTCGGAACTCTCTGTTGGCGCCGCCGTCTCACTTCCGGCCGGCGTCGACTGGGCTGCGGTATCCCCTCTGCTGGAACAACCTGCAAGCGCCGCGACGCCGGCAGCGGCGAGGAACCGGCGGCGGGAAATGAGTGACATATCGTACTAGAGGGGGATATTGATATTAACGCTTGAGCGGGCGTGTGCAGGCGATACACACGACCACAACTGGCGTGTCGTTCGCTACGACGCCGGCTGTCACCGGAAGTCCTCGAGGCGCAACTGGTCCTGCGCGAGGCCCTCGTCCTTTCCGGCGCCGAGCAGTCGGGGGAGGGCCGTGTTGGCGAACTCCAGTACGACGACGAGGACGATGGGCGCAAAGAAGAGCCCGTAGAATCCGAGAACGACCGGCCCAAGCGTGTACGCGAGCATCAGCATCCCCACGTGAGTGGTCTCGCCGCTGAGCAGCGGCCGGAGGATCAGATCCGGAATCGTGTCGACGACGACGACCGCGAGGGCGAAGAAGCCGAGCACGTACACGAGCAGCGACTGGTCGCCACCCAGCACGATCGGCAGGGCGGCGGTGCCGGTCAGGGGGACGTAGACGATCTTCATCCCGATGACCGGGATCAGGCTCGCGACTCCCGTGAGCGTCCCGGCCAGCGTGGGATAGGGCACCTCGGCCGCGGCGGGGGCGACGACGTTGTAGCCCTGGAAGACGCCGACGGCGATCAGTGACGTGACGATGACGTTCAGGAGGTTGCCAAAGAGGACGGCCTCGAGTTCACGGTCGACGGCTTCGAGATACTCCCGGACGATGGCGTCGTCGTCGAACCGGAGCAGCCACGAGCGGATGCGGGCGCCGTCGACGAGCAGATAGTACGTGACGACGACCACGATGAAGAGGTTGAGGAAAAAGCCCGAGACGAGGCCGGTGAGGGTGGCGGCGTTCTCGCTGGCGTACGTGACGAATATCTCGAGTTCGCCGGCCTGGTAGGCCTGGTAGATGCCCTGGATGGTGAGTTCCGGCATCGTGCCGACCCCATCGAACCACTGGAAGTGTTCGGAGGCGACGTCGACGACGGGGTACTCGGCGACGAACTGACGCGCCTCGGCGACGACCACCACGGCGGTGTAACTGATAAGCAGGAGCAGCGGCACCGCGAGCGAGACCAGGACGACGACTGCACGGATCCGGGCCGGGAGGTGGAGCCTCCGCAACGCCCCGTAGTACCGGCGAGTCGAGTAGTAGAGGAACACCGAGACAGTCAGCGCTGCAATGAACCGGAAGATGATCAGGGCGGCCAGGACGGCGACGACGACACCGAAGAGTGCGACGACCTGCCGTTTCTCGTTCATGGTGTCGAGATTTATCCCATCACAGATAAATGTGGACTGTCCCTTGCTGGGATAGCATCGCGGTCCAAACTGTTTTGTGACCGGGTTTTACATTCGACTCGGGCGAAAGGATGGTATGGACGTACTAGTCGCCGGCGGCAGCGGCTTCGTCGGACAGCACCTGTGTGCCGAACTCGCCGAGCGCGGCCACGACGTGACGGCGCTCTCCCGGAGCCCCGATCCGGCGGACCTCCCCGAGAGTGTCGAGACGGCGATGGGCGACGTGACCGCCTACGACTCGATCGAGGCGCACTTCGAGGGGAGAGACGCCGTCGTCTACCTGGTTGCGCTCTCCCCGCTGTTCGAACCAAAAGGGGGCAACGAGCGCCACGACGAGGTCCATCGTGGCGGGGCAGAGAACTGTCTGCGTGCAACAGAAGAACACGGGGTCGAGCGGTTCGTCCACCTGAGCGCGCTGGGCGCGGATCCGGACGGCGCGACCCACTACATCCGGGCGAAAGGGCGGGCCGAAGAACTCGTCCGCGACTCCGACCTCGACTGGGTGATCTTCCGGCCATCGGTCGTCTTCGGTGATGGCGGCGAGTTCGTCTCCTTCACCAAGCGTCTCAAGAAGCTGTTCGCGCCTGGCCTCCCGATCTACCCGCTGCCCGGCGGGGGCGAGCAGACACTCTTCCAGCCCATCTGGGTGGGCGATCTCGTTCCGATGCTCGCCGACGCGACCGAGGAGGAAAATCACGTCGGCGAAATCTACGAGATCGGCGGCCCCGAGGTGCTCACGCTGAGGGAGGTGACAGAGCTCGTCTACGACGCTGCAGGGAAATCTATCTCCATCGTCGGGCTACCGATGGGGCTTGCCGGTATCGGCCTGAAGACGCTCAGCGTCGTCCCCGGATTCCCGATGGGCGGCGACCAGTACCGTTCACTCAGCTTCGAGAACACCGCCACGGACAACGATATCGGCGCCTTCGGCGTCGATCCCGGCGAGTTGCGGGCGCTCGGCGACTATCTCGGCGCGCCTTGAGACTGACGGCTATACGCCCGTGAGCGATTTCGACCCCACGCGAGGTCGACTCTGCTCACGAAGATATAGCCGTCAGTACGACTTTCCGCAAGCAGAGCGAGCATCATCTGCTGTGAAATTACAGTCCACCCCCGAGCTTGCCCCCGAATTTGTGTTACAGTGTGTGATATCTGGGCAAAAAGCTTATGCATACTATGCCACTGCTACCACTCAAGGTACAGTCATGAAACTCGCGATGATCGGCTACGGGCAGGCAGGCGGGAAAATCGTCGACAAGTTCCTCGAATACGACCAGATGACGGGGAGTAACATTGTCCGCTCTGCCGTTGCCGTGAACACGGCCAAGGCGGACCTGCTCGGCCTCGAACGGATCCCGGAAGAGAACAGGGTACTCATCGGGCAGGCCCGCGTCAAGGGTCACGGCGTCGGCGCGGACAACGAACTCGGGGCGGAGATCGCAGAGGAGGACATAGACGAAGTCCAGGGGGCCATCGACAACATCCCTGTCCACGAGATTGACGCCTTTCTCATCGTGGCCGGGCTCGGGGGTGGGACCGGCTCGGGTGGTTCGCCAGTGCTGGCGAAACACCTCAAGCGGATCTACACCGAACCCGTCTACGGGCTCGGCATCCTCCCCGGCAGCGACGAGGGTGGGATCTACACGCTCAACGCCGCGCGGTCCTTCCAGACGTTCGTCCGGGAGGTCGACAACCTCCTCGTGTTCGACAACGACGCCTGGCGCAAGACGGGCGAGTCCGTCGAGGGCGGCTACGAAGAGATAAACGACGAGATCGTCCGCCGCTTCGGCGTCCTCTTTGGCGCCGGCGAGGTCGAGGCCGGCGACAACGTCGCTGAGAGCGTCGTCGACTCCTCGGAGGTTATCAACACCCTCGCGGGGGGCGGCGTCTCGACAGTCGGCTACGCGGCCGAGTCCGTCGACACCAGCTCCGGCGGCCTTCTCTCGCGGTTCAAGGGAAGCGACGTCGACAGCATGGAGAGCGCGAACACGACGAACCGGATCACGTCGCTGGTCAGGAAGGCCGCACTCGGCCGGCTGACGCTGCCCTGCGAGATCGACGGGGCCGAGCGCGCACTGCTCGTGCTCTCGGGCCCGCCCGAACACCTGAACAGGAAGGGCATAGAGCGCGGCCGCAAGTGGCTCGAAGAGCAGACCGGGAGCATGGAGGTCCGCGGCGGCGACTACCCGGTCACGGAGCCCAACGTCGCGGCTTCGATTCTGCTTTCGGGCGTCCACAACGTCCCCCGCATCAAGGAACTCCAGCAGGTGGCAATCGAGGCCCAGGACAACATCGACGAGATCCGGAAAGAGAGCGAAGAGAATTTAGAGGAGTTAGTCGAAGACGAAGAAGATGAGCTGGACCCACTCTTCTAGGATCGCCGTCCTGGGTGTACTGCTCGCCGCCTCGCTGGTGTCGGCCGGGACAGCGGCCGCCATCACCGTGTCGGCCGACGCGCCCGACGAGGCCCAGGTCGGCGAACAGGTGTCGATGACGGTCACTATCGAACAGCCCTTCAACGACGCGCCCGACCAGTGGACGCTGCGTGGCGAGAGCGAACTCGACGACGCGTCCTGGACCGTCACGACGATCGAACAGGGCCGGACGATCGACACGACCGAGTACGGAAATGCGACCTTCGAGCAGGATCTGAACATCGAGAGCGGTGCCACCCGGGTCGAGATCACGGTCGAGGGGACCGCACCCGAGATCTCCCGCTACAGCTACGACAACATCGAAGTCGAGAACGCCACCGTCGCGTCGATCGGGCGGGCCACCGACGGAAACGTCAACCAGATCGCGTCCTGGAACGCGCACCGCTTTACTGAACAGAGCCAGGAGGCCCGCCAGGCAATCTCTGATGCAGAGGCGGCGGCCGCCGACGTATCGGACCAGGAAGTCCAGAGCACTCTCGACGATGCGAAGGCCTTCTACAGCAACGAGGAGTGGCAACGCGCGATTTCGAACGCCGAAAACGCCCAGCAGCAGGCCGAGGACGCCTCCAGCAGCCTGCCGATCATCCCGATTGCCGTCGGCGTCGTCGTCCTGATCGCCCTCGTCGCCGGCGGCCTCTACTACCGCAAACAGCAGCAAAGCGGCTACAAGCTCCAGTAGGGGATGGACGTTCTCGTCCCGTTCGACGCCCGCGATCCGAAGACACGCCTCGGGCCGCTTCTCGATGCCGACGAACGTCGGTCCGTCGCCCGAACCATGCTGGAGGACGTTCTCGACGCGCTCGACGCCGCCGGCTACGAGCCGACGGTCCTCGCGACCGACGACGTCGACTGTGAGGCCCCGGTTACTGTCGACGACCGGCCGCTGACACCCGCAGTCAACGACGTCCTCTCGGGGGCTGGCGGCCCCGTCGCCGTCGTGATGGCGGACCTGGCGCTTCTGACGCCGGCCGCACTGGAGGGGCTGTTCGAACCCGGCGCGGACGTCGTACTCGCACCCGGGCTGGGCGGGGGGACAAACGCGCTGGTGTCGCGCCACCCCGACTTCCGCGTCGACTACCACGGCGTCTCCTACCGCGACCACCGCGAGGCCGCCCGGAACGTGGGCGCGGCCGTGACGACCGTCGACTCCTTCCGGCTCGCGGTCGACGTCGACGACCCGCCGGACCTCGCGGAGGTGCTGATTCACGGCGCCGGGGCCACCGCCGGACACCTCCGCGAACAGGGCGTCGAACTGGCCGTCGAGGGCGGGCGCGTCGCAGTCTCCCGTTCTGGCGAAAAGTCGGGGTAGAAACAGTCTATCGTGTTTCTGTGGGCCCTGGACCGAAGGGGGCGAGGCAGTGTACAAGGCTTTTTTACTCCGGTCTACATAGCGTCGGACGCACGGGCCGACCCGTGCATCGGGTACGTGTCTCGCGCCGCGCACCCGGACCGTGCCAGATACCGCTCCTGGTGTGGGGGAGGGCCAGGCGAGGCTTCCTCCCCCTGTTTTTCGCGAGAAGGCAGCCCCTGCCGATCAGATAACGATCCCGGCCTGCAGGACCGCCACGAGGACGGTGAGCACGCCGACGCTTGCGACTGTCGTCACGAAGATGGTCGTGCTGAGATACTCCGGGGCCGAAATCTCTCCGGGGGCGACGTCCTCGGCGTACTCGATGGTGAGCGCGAGCGGCGTCACCGCCGCGGGTGCGGCCGATTCGAGGACGAACACCTTGGCGACCGTCGGGTCCCCGAACCCCAGCGCGAGCGCGATGCCCAGCGCAACGAAGGGCGCCGCGGCGAGTTTGAGCGCTGCGGGCGCGACCGAGCGCGTGACCGCGGTCACGTCGGTGTCGGCAAGCTGGATGCCGAGGATGAGCAACATCACCGGGATGGCGGCGTTGCCGACGAGACCGACGGTCTCGAGCATCGCCGAGTCAGAGGGCGGCGCGACGCCGAGCACGCGAACTGCGATGCCTGCGAGGATGGCATAGATGAGCGGCAGACGGAATATCTCCGTGACGGCCTCGCGTCCCCCGCGGTCGGCCCCGTTCGAGGCGATGTAGACGCCGAGCGTGTACACCACGAGACTCTGAACGGTCAGATAGAGGACTGCAGTCGTCCGGCCCACCTCGCCGAAGGCGAACTCCGAGAGCGGGATGCCGACGAACCCGGAGTTCGGGAAGGCAGCGGCCAGCATCAGCGCACCCATCAGCGCACCTTTCGTCCCGGTCAGCTTCCCGACGACCCACGCGAGGGCGATCATCGCGACGGCGTAGACGACGACGCCGACAGCGAGTTTGAAGATAGCCCCACCCGCGAGCGTGGTCGTGACGATGCTGTGAAACGCAAGCGCCGGGACGAGCACGAACAGCCCCACCCTGTTGATCGGCGTCACATCCAGGTGGAGGGCCCGCTGGAGCAGGTAACCGACAACTGCGACCCCCAAAATTGGACCGACGGCGTTCGTGAACGCGCCAGTCAACCCCATCCGGACACCTCCCGGCGTTCCAGACCGGAAACCGGCATCGTAGAGAGCGTGGTCATACTACGATGGAGGGCCGCGACCCACTAGTACTACGTCAGTAAATCATTCACCGCGGGAAAGCACCCGATAGGCCGCCCTGGTTGCACGGTGTGAAATAATTTCACGAGGCGAAACCGACTTCCGCGGGCCTGTCGAACGGGTGTGTATGTCCGAGTCCGACGCCGATCCGCTCGCCGAAATCGAGTTTCTGGCGCGCTCGCCAAACCGTATCGGGGTCCTCGCCGCGCTGGTCGAGGGCTCGCACACGCGCCGGGAACTCGAAGAGCGGCTGGAGGTCTCCCAGCCCACGCTGGGGCGCATCCTCGGTGACCTCGCCGAGCGCAACTGGGTCGAATCGGAGGAAGGGCACTACCGGGCGACGCCGACCGGCGAACTCGTCGAGGCGGGCATAACCGACCTCCGGGAGCGCCTGGAGACGGAAACGCGACTGCGCGAGATCGTCGAGTGGCTTTCGATGGACGCGCTCGCCTTCGACTTCCGGCACCTCGGCGACGCCACGATCACGACGCCGACCAGGACGCGGCCGAACGCACCCATCCAGCGAATGCTCGACCTCCTCGAAGCCACCGACAGCGTGTCGCTTCTCTCGCATGCGTTCAACGAACAGAAGCTCGATCTCGTCCACGACCGGACAGCTGCCGGGGAGTTAACGACGCGCGGCGTCTTCGCCGAAACAGCCATCGACGCGGTCGTCGCGGCGCCGTCGCTCCGGCGCAAGCTACGGGACATTCTCGCTTCGGAGTCGGCAGAGATTCGCGTCACCGACGCCGAGGTGCCACTGGCGGTGGAAATCACCGACGACCGGGTACACCTGCTGCTCCGGGACGAGGAGGGCATCGTCCGGGCCTCGCTGGATACAGACGACGAGACGGTACGATCCTGGGCCGAAGACATCCACGAGCGCTACTGGGCGGACGCGAGGCCACTCGACCCCGTCGACGTCCAATGGTAGCGGCCGGGTGGTCTCTGAACCCGGCCTGTGTACTTCGGAGATATTCTCCGCTATCGGTGACTGCACACCGGGTGGGTGGGCCCAGGGACGGGTGACGAACCCGGGGACGCCACGCGTCCGGTAGTGGCTTACACGGGCCAGACAGCCGAGGGAGAACGGGTAACATCCTCCGGTAGGAGCGAGGTGTGGCGGTTTTGACCGTGAGGGCGCGGGTCAAGTACGGGCCGCTCCTTCCCCGGACAGAGCGGCAGTTGTCCCCAGCTGCCGAGTGGATACACATGAACACAGTCGAAGAATGGAAGCGGGAGAAACACCCGCTCGACGTGATAGAGGACGTAAAGGAGTACGCGAAGGCGGGACTCTCGTTCGACGAGATCGAGGAGCGCGCAGGCGACGGCGAATGGGAGCGGCTCAAGTGGGCCGGTATGTACAGTCACGGTGTCCAGCGTGGCTACTTCATGATGCGGACGAAGGTGCCGGGCGGGTATCTCACGCCCGCACAGGCAGAGGTTATCGGCGAGGTCGCGGACGAGTACGCCACCGCGCCCGAGGAACACGGCGGCGAGGATCAGAACGACCTGTGGGGTGACGCCTACCTCGACATCACGACCCGCCAGGACATCCAGAAACACTGGATCGAGATCGAGGACGTCCCCGAGGTCTGGGACAGGTACGACGAGGTCGGCCTGACGACCATCCAGGGCTGTGGCGACTCCGCCCGGAACGTCCTGGGCTGTCCCGCGGCGGGCGTCTCCGACCACGAGGCATTCAACGCCCAGCCAGTCGTCGATGCAGTCTCCGACTTTTTCACCGAGAACCGGGAGTACGCGAACCTCCCCCGGAAGTTCAAGATGACCATCACCGGCTGCGTGCACGACTGCGGTCAGTCACAGATCAACGACGTGGGTCTGACGCCGGCACAAAAGAAGATCGACGACATCCCGGCGAACACAAGCGCTGGCGGCGCCTGGCAGTACGGCTTCCACGTCAAGGTCGGCGGCGGGCTCTCCGATGGTCCGCGGATGGCCTCGCCGCTGGACGTGTTCGTCCCACCCGAGGACGCCGTCGAGTTCTGCCGGGCGATCGCCCAGACGTTCAAGGAACTGGGCGACCGGAACAACCGCGGCGTCTGTCGGATGCGCTATCTCGTCCAGCAGATGGGCCCCGGAAACTTCGAGGAGGCAGTCCGGGACCGCACGCGGATCGAGTTCCCGACCCGCGGCGTCGACCTCACGGAGGGGTACACCGGCGACCACGTCGGCGTCCACGACATGACGGAGGCGGGTCTGCAGTACGTCGGCTTCAACGTCATCGCCGGACGGATGAGCGGCGACGAGTTCGCCGCCGCGGCACGTGCCGCCAGAACGTACGGAACCGACGACGCTTCGATCAGACTCGCGACCGACCAGAACTTCCTGATCACCCACATCCCCGAAAAGAACGTGAGCGACCTGCTGGACGAACCCGTTGCCCGGAAGTACCGGCCCGACCCCGGCCCGTTCTCGCGGGGTGCCGTGGGCTGTACCGGCTCGGAGTTCTGCAACTACGGCATCATCGAGACGAAAAGCCGCG
Source organism: Haloarculaceae archaeon (assembly GCA_036626435.1). Classification (GTDB taxonomy): domain Archaea; phylum Halobacteriota; class Halobacteria; order Halobacteriales; family Haloarculaceae; genus SW-9-67-25. Next base: position 30,160 of record JAZKRS010000026.1, read on the forward strand.
TGCGCCGGTGGGCGAAGGCGCTGGACGAGCGAATCGAGACACCCGACGACCTCGACGTCGTCCGGATGCACATGTCGGGCTGTTCCGCGTCGTGTGCCCAGCCACAGATCGCCGACATCGGCTTTCGCGGCGAGACTGTCCAGATCGACGACGGGGCGCTTCGTGCCTCCGAAGAGTCGGGTGGCGAGAAAAGCGAGCCGCGGGACACCGAGGGCACGGCCAACGAGGAGGGCGACGACATCGTCGAGGGCATGGACTTCGGTCTCGGCGGCTCGCTGGGAACCGACAACGAGTTCCTCGACTGGGTCGAGACGGCCGTCCCCGCGAGCGCGGTGATCCCGGCCATCGAGCAACTGTTCGAGGCCTACGTCGACGAGCGCCACGAGGGCGAGCGCTTCTATGAGTGGAGTCGTCGGGTCGGCAACGACCGGCTGCGGTCGGTCATGCAACAGGCCGACGCGAACGTCTCCGGGGGGATCGCCCATGGCGACTGAGGACCCTCATCAGAACACAGACCCGGAGCTCGTCGAGGACGCACCCGCCGGAGCCACGAACTCGGATCCGGGCGTCGGCGAACAGCCAGCCGACGCGGATCGGGCGGCGGATTTCCCTCCGGACGGCGGCCGATCGGAGCCGCTTCCCGGCGTGCCCGAGTCGACTGACGACGAGGCGTGCTGTGACGGCGGCTGCACCTGTGGAGCCGACGGCGGCGACACGCGTGCCGTCACGGACGGTGCCGGCGCGGAGGTTGCCGGCGGCAGGCCGACAAACGTCTCCGAGGACGGCGAGTTAGGGGATCTGGAGTTCACCGAACCCGAGCAGGACGCCAGTCAGCCTCTGCCCGGCGAGGGCCGGGGTGGGGCCGACCGGCCCGACCGGCGTGTCGGCGTCCCCGAGGGCGTCGACCTCGAGACGCCGGGATACTCGATCCGCTCGGAGATGAACGACATCGAGACACCCGACGAGAAGACGTGGTTCATGGAACTCGACGAGGCGGTCATCCAGGACGACCGCTGCATCCAGTGTGGGACCTGTGTCGCCGCCTGCCCGTCCGACTCGATTGGCATCGGTGACGACGGCCTGCCGGAACTCGTCAAGATGTGTACGGGCTGTTCGCTGTGCTGGGACTTCTGTCCCCGCGGCGGCCTGCGCTACGAGCGCCAGTGGAAGATCACCGGCGGCGACGACAACGTCACGGGCGCCGGCGACCCAATCACGGAGTTCTCCGCGAAGGTCGAGGAGGGCTGGCGCGAGGGCTCTCAGGACGGCGGCGTCGTCACCGGCGTTCTCGTCCACCTGCTGGAGGCCGGCGAGATCGACGGCGCGCTCATCGCCACCGAGTCCGAGGAAGAGCCCTGGAAGGCCGAGGGGTTCATGGCCACCTCCCCCGAGGAAGTCATCGCGAACACCGGGACCATCTACAGTCAGACGATGGCGCTGGGCCACCTCGATTTCTCGAAGTGGGCGGACAAATTCGAGAAGGACTGGGATGAGGTCTCGCTGGCGCTCGTCGGCACGCCCTGCGAGATCGAGGGCATCCGCGCGTTGCAGGACTTCGAGTGGGAGTACGGCTCACAGGAGGCGGGCGTGCGAGCGATCGAGTACACGATCGCGCTGATGTGTACGAAGAACTTCAACTACGAGCGCCTCATCGGCGAGAAACTCGAGGACGAGCGGGGGATCGACATCGAGGACGTCGGCAAGATGGACGTCCTCCACGGGAAGCTGATGGTCGACGACCGCGACGGCGAACGCATCCTCACCGAGGACATCGAGAACTTCCACGACGCCGCCCTGAAGGGCTGTGACGAGTGTGCCGACTTCACCGGCTTCTGTGCCGACCTGACCGTCGGCTCGGTCGGCTCCAGCGACGAGTACTCCTCGGTCATCGTCCGGACCGAACAGGGGCTGAACGCCTGGAATATCACGAAGAACGACCTCGACTACCACGACCTGGAGGACAAGTCGGCGGTCGGCAAGCTCCAGGGCTGGGACAAGAAAAAGGCCTTCGAGGCGCTCGAACGCCCCTTCGAGCCCGACGCACCCCGCTTCATCGATTACACCGACCACGCAGAGAACTACGGGACAGAGCTCAACCCCCACGAGTCCGATCACTGACGGGCGCGTTTCGGGTCAGCGCAGCGCGTTCTCGAAGACGGCGGGGTAGGCCATCTCCAGATCCGAAGCCTCCCCGTCGCGGAGGATCTGGCGCATCTCCCCGACGTGCTCTCTCGCTTCTTCGAGTCGACCCTGCTTTGCCGCGGCGGAGGCGTCAATCCCCCGCTCTGCGAACGGGATCAGGTACTGTCGCGTGTATCCGGCCGAGGACTCGGCGATTTCACGCGCCTCGGTCTGCCCCGCGTGGCCGGCCCACCCCGCAGCCCAGTCGAAGTAGGTCGCGGCCTGCTCCCCGCTCTCGCGGGCATCCCGATAGCGGATTTCGGCTCCGCCGTACTTGGCCCGTTCGAACCCGATGCGGGCGATCCGTGTCGACTCGTCGTACTCGTCTCTCGTCTCGTCGCCAGCGCGGTAGGAGGCGAGCGCCTGCCACCTGGCTTCGGAACGGCCCGGTGACCCCGGTGTCCCTTCTGGGCCGTCCGGTGTGCGGGGCGTGGGTGTCCCGGTCGGCGTCGCAGTTGTGGGTTCGTCTGGCGGTGTCGCGTCGTCTGTGGAGGAGGGCGTGTCGGGTGGTGGCGTCGGCGATTCCGGGGGCGAATCGGAGAGGGCACCACAGCCGGCTCCCAGGCCGGCCAGCACGGCACCACACCCGGCGAGGACCTGGCGGCGCTTCATGTCGCCCGTCTACGCGACCGTCGATGAAGGCGTTGACGGTTCTCCGGGCGGCGCTTGCGGGCGGGCCCGGCCCTGCCGAGAAAAAGCCTTTACCGACCGCACCGTCTACCGGGCACCAATGGTACTCGACGACCTGGGATCCTCGCTCCGGAGCACACTCGACAACCTCCGGGGGAAGTCCCGCATCTCCGAGGAAGACGTCGACGAGGTGGTCAGGGAGATCCAGCGCTCGCTGATCCAGGCCGACGTCGACATCGCACTCGTCCAGGAGCTCTCCGACAGCATCAAGACGCGCGCATTAGAGGAGGAACCGCCCGCCGGCACCTCCCCGCGGGACTGGGTGTTGCGCATCGTCTACGAGGAGCTGGTCGGCCTCGTGGGGGAGTCGACCGAACTGCCACTCGAGAGCCAGACGATCATGCTCGCCGGCCTCTACGGGTCGGGGAAGACCACCACCGCGGCGAAGATCGCCTGGTGGTTCTCGAAGAAGGGGCTGCGCCCGGCGATCATCCAGACCGACACCGACCGTCCCGGCGCCTACGACCAGGCGAAACAGATGGCCGAAAACGCCGAGGTCGACTTCTACGGTGACCCCGACGCCGACGACCCCGTCGGGATCGCCCGGGAGGGGCTGGAGGCGACGGCGGATGCGGACGTTCGTATCGTCGACACGGCGGGCCGTGACGCGCTGAACCAGGAGCTGGTCGACCAGATCGAAGACATCGGGGACGCCGCCGACCCGGACCGGAACCTGCTCGTGCTCGACGCGGCGATGGGCCAGAGCGCGAAGGATCAGGCCCAGGAGTTCGAGGGGACGATCGGCATCGACGGCGTCGTCATCACCAAGCTCGACGGGACCGCGAAGGGTGGCGGGGCGCTGGCGGCCGTCGACCAGACTGACTCCACCATCGCCTTCCTCGGGACCGGCGAGACCGTCAAGGACATCGAGCGCTTCGAGCCCTCGGGCTTTATCTCCCGCCTGCTGGGGATGGGCGACCTCGAACAGCTCGCAGAGCGCGTCGAGCGCGCCATGGCCGAGACCGGCGAGGAGGAGGAGGACTGGGAGCCCGAGGACATCCTCGAGGGGCAGTTCACGCTCAAGGACATGCGACGGCAGATGAACGCGATGAACCGGATGGGGCCCCTCGACCAGGTGATGGACATGATCCCCGGCATGGGCGGCGGGCTCATGGATCAGCTGCCGGACGACGCGATGGACGTCACCGAGGACCGGATGCGCGACTTCGACGTCGTCATGGACTCGATGACAGAGGAGGAACTCGAGAACCCGCGCGTCGTCGGCGCCAGCCGGATCAAGCGCATCGCACGCGGGTCCGGCAAGCCCGAGGAGCGGATCCGTGAACTCCTCCAGCAGCACAAGATGATGGAGAAGACGATAAAGCAGTTCCAGGGGATGGGCGACGCCGACATGGAGCGGATGATGAAACAGATGCAACAGGGCGGGGGCCCCGGCGGGCCGGGCGGACCCGGAATGGGTGGCGGCCCGCTCGGGTAGCGCCGACGTTCCCTGTATCTCGGTCAAACTATACCGGTCGACGTAAGCCCTGATACTTTCAGCCGGGATTCCCGGCTGAGAGGTATCAAAAGTTACGTCGGCCGGTATAATTAATATTCGTCTTCAGTTGAGCTTCGGGTCGCCATCGCCGCTTCCGCTTGCGAGTTCCGCGGCTCCTCGTTCTCACAGGAGCGGACACACCCACCTGTCGTCCTCCGTGTGCATCATGGAACCACACTCGTCGCAGAATTGCACTGTGGGTGAATCTACGCACGTGACAGATACAGGTTTTGTAAGGGCTCTTACCGAATACGGTGAAACAGCGTCATCTATCGAGAAATTAATAGGTGGGTTATATCGAGCGCGCATATTTTGGGTCCTCCGACGCACCCTCGCTGGTAAACCGGACTCCACCCGCACGTGAACTCGGGCCACGCAAGACCTATGCGTCTG